>CASELL010000001.1 GCA_949288805.1 uncultured Alphaproteobacteria bacterium
AAGTGTTTTACCACAACCAGTGCTACCAATCATTAAAATATTAGATTTAGATAATTCTGTATCATCTTTTTCTTTTAATATTTTTTCAGAACTTGTAATCCTTTTGTAATGATTATATACAGCAACCGCTAATGTTTTTTTAGTATCATCTTGATTTATAACATAATCATCTAAAATAGATAAAATATCTTTTGGCTTTAATTTTAGTTTTTGAAAGTCAAAATCATTACTAATCATCTCGTTTTCAATTACTTCTGCACATAAAGCAACACAAGAATCACAAATATTAACCCCTGGTCCAGTAATTAATTTTCTAACTTCTTTTTGAGTTTTGCCACAAAAAGAGCAACATAATGTTATTTCCTCATCATTAGTAGTATTATTTTTTGTCATAACTTTTAGCCATTTTTACAATATTAATATATAGTATTATTTTTAAATTAATCAAGTTTTATATCTTCTCTTGAAGTAATTATTTTATCTATAAGCCCAAACTTTAAAGCCTCTTCAGCAGACATAAAATTATCTCTTTCCATATTTTTTTCAATAGCAGACAATTTTTGACCTGTATGTTTTACATAAATATTATTTAATTTTTTTTTAATTTTTAATATTTCTTTTGTATGTATTTCTATATCAGTTGCTTGTCCACTATAACCACCAGATGGTTGGTGTATCATAATTCTAGAATTAGGTAAAGAAAATCTCTTACCTTTTGCACCAGCTTGTAATAATAAAGAACCCATAGAACAAGCCTGACCCATACATAATGTAGCAACCTTCGGTTTTATATATTGCATAGTATCATAAATAGCAAGTCCAGAAGTAACAACACCACCTGGGGAATTAATATAAAACCAAATATCTTTATCTGGATCTTCAGATTCCAAAAATAATAGTTGAGCAACTACCAAAGAAGCAGAAGTATCATTAACTTCACCATTTAAAAAAATAATTCTTTCTTTTAAAAGTCTTGAAAAAATATCAAAAGATCTTTCACCTCTTGATGTTTGTTCAATAACCATAGGAACCAAATCGTTAAATATAGTCATTTTTTATGTTTTTTATAATCTATCTTTATAATAAAATAATTTTTTGATAAATCAATAAAAATATTACTTGAAAAAATAAAAAATTGTTTTATAATAGTGAAAGATGGCCGGATAGCAAAGTGGTAATGCGAGAGTCTGCAAAACTTTCATGCGTCGGTTCGATTCCGTCTCCGGCCTCCATCTATTTAAATCTGTATATTTATTGATTTACGTATTATTATTATTTCTTAAAAATAAGCTTTTAATGACTTTTTATTATTTATTATTTAAAATATTCATTTATTGATTTTATTATGTTATCGCTTATTTTTTTCTTATAAGAATAAGTCTTCAATAATTTTTCATCATATAAATTAGATATAAAACCAAGTTCTAATAGTATAGATGGATATTCTGGGGCTATTAAAACAGCAAAATTAGCTTGTTTTATAGGTGAGTTACTAAAAGTTTTAATTCCATTTCTCTTTAAATTTTTTAATAAAACATTAGAAAATCTAACTGAATCGTTTAAAGTTTGATATCTAATTTTATCATATTTATATTTATTTCGCCAATAATTAAAAGTATTTGCTAAACTTTTTTGCATTAATTTTGTAGTTCTTTCATCAGAAGCGCTTTTTGATAAAGTATAAATAGATAATCCTCTTGCTCTTCTATTTGTACTGGAATCTGAATGTATTGATATAAATAAATCAGCATGTAGTCTTCTTGATTTGTTAACTCTATCACTTAAAGAAACAAAATTATCATTACTTCTAGTTAAAAATACTTTAAACTTTCTATTTTTTTCCAATTCGCTTTTTATAAATAAAGCATAAGAAAGATTTATGTCTTTTTCTTTTGTTTTCATTAATCCAATAGCTCCTGGGTCTTTGCCACCATGTCCTGCATCAATAACAATTATGTATTGTTTAATCTTTTCTTGTTTTTTCTCTCTTTTTTCATTGTTAGCAATTCTTGTTGAAAGACTTTGTAAAAAATCATCTAAATCTACGTTTTCATTGTTCTGTTCCTCAAAACTTTTAACAACTTGTTCTTCATTAATATTATTTAAATCCAATAATTCGTCCATAGTATTAGCTTTTACATTTTCTTTTATAAGTTCATCAACAGAACTAATTTGATGTTTTGTAGTATCTACTTTTTTATCTATTAATTCATCAACAGACTGTAGATCGGTTAAATTACTAACTGTATTTTCAGTATATAAATTATTTTCCAAAAAATTATTTAAAACATCGTTATTACTAATATCTTCAACAATGTTTTCTTCACTATTATTATTCTCTATCTTTTGTTTTATTGGTCTATTTATATCAACTATAACTCTATAATATGGTGTATTACTAGCTGGAGCAGTATATAAATACCTCATTAAAGTAGCATTTTCAACCAACAAAACAGTAAAAGTTAAAGATTCTTGTTCTTCAAATAAAAATATTTCTTCTATAACTTCTAATTTATCTATATTTTTATGTAAATTACTACTTATTGTTGCTTTTGGTAATCTTATATTTATTTTACCATTTTCTTGATTTACAAAATATTCTGGTTTTTCCTCCATTTCAAACATTATTCTAATATAACTATCTCTATCGTATGTTTTTATATTAACTATTTCATTAGATATAGCATTTTTTGAAAAAAATATAGATATTAAAAATAATATTTTTTTTATCATTAATTTAATGTTTTTTGTGCATTTTCAATAGTATCTTCAATTAATTTTAAAATATCAGTTTTTTTCATATCTTTATAATCTTCATGTTTTATAACTGGCATAAACTTAACTTCTATTGTCCCAGGTTTTTTCATAAAACTACCCTTAGGCCAACACTTACCAGAATTAAGGGCAATAGGTAATATATCTAGATTATTAACTTTTGCTATACCCAAAAAACCACCTTTATAAGGATAATCATTAGTATTAGAATCAACAGGTACTCTTGTTCCTTGTGGAAATATTAGTATATGTCTATCATCATTTTCTAATATTTTTTTACTTTGTTCTTCAACTTTTTTAATAGAGTGTATTCCATCTTTTCTATCAATAGCAATACAACCGACATTTTTTAAAGATGTTCCTATACCAGGAATACTTAACAACTCCTTTTTAACAACAAAAATAGGATATTTTTTAAAATATTGAAATAAAAAATAAGTCTCCCAAGTAGATTGATGTTTAGAAACTATTAAACAATTATAATTTGGAATATTTTCTTCTCCTATAACTTTATATTTTACTCCACAAATATATTTTAATAAAAAAATATTAGTTTTAGTCCATATCCTACTAACAAATCTAAATCTATCATACATAAAAATTATTCTTCCAAAAGATATAAACAAAGCTAATGTTAAAGTATCTAATAAAAATAATATAGTAAACAACAATGATCTAAAAAATATAAAAATATTATTTAAAATATTAAATATGAATAAAAAAATCTTTTTAAACATTTTTTAACTCCTCCAATTCCCACCTAGCTCTAGGTGTTATTAATAAATTATCAATTAAACCACAATTAAATCTTTCTAATCCGGCATTAGCAATCATAATACCATTATCAGTACATAATTTTATAGGTGGTGTAAATAAATTACAACCATATTTTTTACATACATTAGTCAATTCTTCTTTAATTGTTTGATTAGCACTAACTCCACCAGAAATAACAATATCTTTAATATCTCTATTATTTTTTATAACATTTTTCAATCTGTTTATTAATATTTCTATAACTGTATTTTGAAAAGATGAAGCAATATCAGTCTTATCTTTATCTGTTAAAATACCTATTTTTTCAATTTCTCTTCTAACTGCTGTTTTAAGTCCAGAAAATGAAAAATTATATAATTCATCACTCTTATGACTATCAATTAATGGTTTTGTAAACTTAAATCTTGTTTTATCTCCAAGTTTTGCTAACTGTTCTATTTTTGGTCCCCCAGGGTATTCAAGTCCTATCATTTGAGCTACTTTATCAAAAGTTTCACCTAAAGAATCGTCAATAGTTTCTCCAAGTTTATCATAATCCCCTACTCCATTTACTTTTAATATTTGACAATGTCCTCCTGAAAGCAAAAACAAAATATATGGAAATTGTAAATTATCGGTAAATCTACAAGTAAGAGCATGACCTTCAAGATGATTAACTGCTATAAACGGTTTATTTAAAACAGAAGATAAAGTTTTAGCAAAAACAGTACCAACAATAACTCCACCAATCAACCCAGGGCCTGTTGTTGCAGAAATTACATCTATATTTTCCACTTTAATATTTGCCTTATCTAATAATAAATTAAAAACATTATCAATAACATCTAAATGATTTCTAGCAGCAACCTCTGGGACTACTCCACCAAATTCTTTATGTATATCTATTTGAGAAACTACAATATGAGATAATACTTCTTTTTTCTCGTTAATTATTGCCATTGCAGTTTCATCGCAACTAGTTTCTATACCTAAAATATTCATTGTAAAAATAAAATTAATTATTATAATAATAAAATCATAATTAAATTAGTCAATAAAATTATTGATTTTTTATTATTTATATTTATTATTCTCTTGTGTTATTAAACAAAAGGGGTTTTATGAATGTTAATTCTATTGGAATAGGAAATGTAATAAAATATAAAGATCAATATTGGATTGTAACAAAAAAAGAACATGTTAAACCAGGAAAGGGTGGCGCTTTTGTCCAATTAGAAATGAAAAATGTTAAAACTGGTAATAAATTAAATGAAAGATTTAGAGCTGGAGAAGATGTTGAGAAAATAGCTCTAGAAGAAAAAGAATACCAATACCAATATGATGAAGGAGAAACTATTTCTTTAATGAATATGGAAACTTTTGATCAAGAATCTTTTGATAAAAGCTTATTAGGAGAAAGAATTGCTTTTTTAACAGAAGGAATGGAAGTTAAAGTTTGTTATTGTGAACATATAATTGTCGATATAAAATTACCTGACACAGTTATTTGTGCTATTAAAGAAACAGAACCTACTGTTAAAGGTCAAACTGCTGCTTCTTCGTTTAAACCAGCTATTCTTGAAAATGGATTAAGAATTATGGTTCCACCATTTATTACAAGTGATGATAAACTTGTTGTAAAGACAGAAGATTGTACTTATGTAGAAAGAGCAAAATAATACTTGAATATTAAAAAAAATATTGCTATAATAATACTATAATTTAATAAAAATATTGCGTTATGACAGATTTATTTAATGAAAAAGCTAATAATCTAGATATATTTAGTCATGGAACAGCCGATAGTGATATAGGTGGTGGCAATATTTTTAATTCATTAACATTAGGAAAAGGCAACGTTTTAAACTCAACGGTTACGGAAAGCTTTTTGTTTCCATTTACAAAAATAACTGGACTAACAGATATTGGTGGAAACGAAGCTTTTGATCAAGCTATTGGCGCTCCAATGACTTCAGTTGGACAAGGTGCTAATACACACAATGTTGGTAATGCTGTAGCTATGTAATAATAAAAAGATATTTATTAGTCTTTGAAATACGCTCTTAATATATAGTCCATGCCAGATTGTCTACTGTTTAGTTTTTCTTTTAAATTATTAAAATACTTAGCAGAATAGATTGGATCAACTGAATCAAAAAGAACAGAGTGAAGTAGTTTAAAATCTTCAAAATGACATTTTACATGTAAAGGGAGACAATTTTCCTTTCTTGTTTCCCCACCTCTAGCGAATGGTAAAATATGATGACCTGTTAATGTTGACATATCACTTATATTTAATGGTTTAAAACACATAGGACATATATAATTAAAATCTTCACAAGCTCTAATTATTTGGTTTTTACTAAAACATCTAGCCTTAACATTTTCAGTAAAAGATGATAAAATATACGATTGACATTTATGTTTTTTTGCTATATCAATAATATACTTACTATTATTTAATTTAAAATATTTCTTTATAAAACCAATAGAAGTAAAATGTTTAATCATAAATAATATTTCTTTTTCATATAAGTAATTAGATTTTATTATATCGTATTTTTCTAACAATATTTTGTTTTTTATAAAATAATCTTTAATTTTACTTTTATTCTTAAAAGATAATATTTTTTGTTCTTTTTCTATTGTTCCTATAATTTTATCAATATCAAACATAAAAACCCTGTTATATTTATTAAACAGGGTTACAACAAAATTGTATACAATTATTATCGTATGTAATCACTATCTTTTTTTACAAGATTTTTTAGCACCACATCCAGATGAAGCTTTTTTAACTTCTTCTTTTAAATCTTTACCAGGTTTGAATTTAACTCTTTTAGAAGCAGCAATTTTGATTTCTTTTCCTGTTTGTGGATTTCTACCTTTCTTTTCTTTTGTTTCTAAAACACTAAAAGTACCAAAACCTATTAAAGTAACTTTATCGCCACATTTTAATGCTTTTTTAACATTATCTATAAAAGCAGATATTAATTGGTCTGCATCCTTTTGGAGACAACCAGTTTGTTCAGCAATAGCTTTAACTAAATCGTTTTTATGCATATTATTTTTTTTATTAATTAATAAATAAGGCAATAGCCTAAAAATATAATAAATATTATTTTAATAAAATCAATACTTTTATTTTAGTTTTTAAATATTATATTAAAATTGTTTCAAAATGATATAATTATTATAATTGTTTATATTAAAGATTAAAAATATCATTAAATAAATCGTATTTCCAACCATACAATATAGATCTTTTATTTTCATATTTCATAATTAGAAATATTATATCTGTTTTACTTATTGTTTTTTCTATAAAAATATTATTTGTTTCAGATATATTCTTAATTTTAGTATATATATCTAACAATTTATCTTTATAAATAAAACCTTTTTCAATCGTATAGAATAAAAAATTATAATTTTGTTTATAATTAGTGTAAAAATTAAAAATAATATTAACTATCTCTTTTTTATATTCTTGTTTTAAATTTAATATATCGGTATAAGAATATAAATTTTTTAAATTTTGTTTTGGTTTATTTTTGATTATAATATCAATCATATCGTCATTAATTATATTATTTCTAATTTTATTCTCTAATATAGCTTTTTCCTCTCTCCAAGAACTTAATTCTTTAAACAATAAAACATATTCCATTGGTTTTTTATGCAATAAAAACTTAGATTTTTTCCAAGCATTATTTATTAAATATTTTTTATTTTTAAATTTAATTATGTATTTAAGTTCATTTTTATAACAAGAATAATTTTTTTCTGAAATAATATCTAAAAGTTTATAATATAACTCAAATATATAAAAAACATCCATACCAGCATAATCAAGTTGTTCTTGTGTTAAAGGCCTTTGTTCCCAGTCGCCAGATTGTATTTTTTTATTTTTTTTAAAATTAATATCTAATATATTTTTTATAGCATTTAAATAACTAAAATCACTTTTATAACCTGAAAAATTAATCATTAACTGTATATCTTCTATATTGTTTATATGTTTTGTATAGAAATAAAAAGCATCTATATCTTGATTACAAGAAAAAAATATTTTTTTAATTTTATTTGATTTTAAAATAGAATTAAACGGAGTAATATCAAATATAAGTTTTACATCTATTATATAAATATATTTAATATTTTTATAGTTATATACCAACTGTATTAATAATAATTTTGGATAGTATGTATAATGCCTTGAAAACTCAGTATCTAGCCCTATAATATTTATATTTTTTTTTATAAAAATACATATTTCCTTAAATCTGTCATAATCTTTAACATATTCTAACATACTAAAAATTTGTACCTATATTAAACCTAAAGTTTTCTTCAACATCATATTCTTCTTTTTGTATAACTTTACTAAAATCAAAACTTAAATTACCAACAACAGTTTCCCACAATATAGAAAAACCAGCAGCAGATCTAATACTTCCACTATCTAATATTAAATCTTTTCTAACATTTGAATTGCTTTCTATACCGGTTACAGTTCCAGCATTAAAAAAGAATATACCATAAACAGAAAATTCTTTTGGTAAAAATAGAGGAAATTTTAGTTCTGTATTAAAATAATACATTCTAGTTCCAGCTAAACCATAACCATCTATGAGAGTTCCCCCTATATTTTTTACTCTTGGTCCAAGTCCTCCACTTTCAAATCCTCTCATATTATAACCGCCTAAGTAAAATCCATCGTTTGGATACAACGGATTATTGTTTATTGAGTACATAAAGCCAGCTTTTCCTTCAATTTTTAAAATCAATTTATCTAAATATAATGGTTGATAATAAGCAGCATATATAACATGTTTTATATAATCTTTCGTTCCTAATAACCCAGCAAAAGAAAAATCATAACTAAACATATAACCGCTTGTTGTTCTATAAAAACTATCCCTTTTGTCATAAGAAAAACCAATACCAAATTCAGAAATTTCTTCGTTCCTATCCGATAATATATATTTATAATCAGGTAAAACATCACTAACATCATCAAAAGTAAAAGAATAAGAAAGATTAGTACTTAAATATTCGGTAACATTAAAACTCAAAAAGCTATTTAATCCCCTTTCTAACCTATTATAACCTAAATTTGAATTTGGATTATTAATATTATTCATATCTTGATAAAATAATCTTAATCCACTAGTTATCTCGGTTCCCAAAAAATTAGGTTTAGAAAAACCAAGAGAATAATATTTATAATGTTCATTTAAATTTAAGCCTAAATCAAAACCTATACCATCACCAAAAAGATTTCTTTGTCTTATAGAAATATTACCATTAAGTCCATAACTACTATTATAACCTACACCAAAACTTAAATTGCCTGTACTTTGTTCCTCGACATCTATAATTATATCAACTCTATTATTCAAAACACCATCTATCTTTTTATAAGTAACGTTTTTAAAAAAGCCAAGATTTCTTATTCTTTGTATAGATCTTTCCAGTTTTTTATCATCATAAGAATCTCCTTCAAAAAGAAGTATCTGTTGTCTTATAACAGAATCGGATGTTCTAAAATTATTTTTAATTTTAATTTCTCCTATGTATTTTTTTTCTGCCTTATCAATAGAATATAAAACATTAACCTTGTTATTTTCCTTATCAGGAACAATTCTTTGATTTATAACAAAAAATTGATTATTAGACAAAAACTTTATTATTTCACTTTCTATTTTGTTGACTGTATTTATATTAAATATTGTATTGTTTTTGATATATTTATTAATTATAAAATCCAAATTTTCATCCAATATTCCAATATTGTCTTGTACACTAACAATACCAAAAGTATATCTATTTCCTTCGTTAATATCTATAACTATATCAAAATTATTATTTTTATTTAAAACTCCATTAATAGAATTAATAGTGAAATCTATATATCCTTTTGATAAATAAAACATTCTCAATAAATAGGAATCATATTGTAATATATCGGAATTATAATTTATCCTTCTACCAAACCTATAAAATTTTTTTTCCCTACTATATAATTCTCCTTTTAATGTTCGTGATGAAAAAGTATTATTACCTATAAAATATATATTTTCAATTTTATTTTTTTTATTTTCTTTAATATCAAAAAAAATATTTACGAGATTACTATCAACATTCTCTATTTTTGTTTCTATTCCTACATTTATAATTCCCATGGATCTATAAAATGTATCTATAAAATTAATATCCTGTTGTAATTTTTGTTCAGAAAAAGGTTCTTTAACTTTTAATTCTAAATTGTCCTTTATTATCGAATCTTTTAGTTTTTTATTTCCAGTAAAAGTAATCTTTGATACAAACTTTTTTTCTTTAATTTTAATATATAAATTATTATTTTTAAAACTTACCTCAACATCGTCAACATAGTCTGTTGAAAACAGGTCTTTTATTATATTGTTTTTTAAATTATTGTTAAAAACGTCACCATCCTTAATATCTATATAGTCCTTATATACTAGTTCATTATAAATTGTATTACCAGTAATAACTACATTATTTATTTTATTATTAGCTAAGCAGTTAAAACTTACAAATAAAAAAACAATAAATAAAAATTTTATCATATTATATTAAATACATCTTTAATAGTAACAAATATCATTAAAAATAACAACAAAGAAAATCCTAATCTATTAAAAGTTTCTTCAACTTTTTCATTTAGTGGCTTCCTTCTAATTGCCTCAATTATATAAAACATCAAATGTCCACCATCTAGTATTGGAATAGGCAGTAGATTCATTAACCCTAGACTTACAGATATTAAAGCCATAAAGTATATCATTACAGAAATACCTTGTTTCATAGCTTCTCCTGAGTATTTAGCAATACTAATTGGTCCACTCATATCATCAAGACCCCTTTTTCCAACAATAATTTGTCCTAATGCTTTTAATGTAGAAGTTGTTATGTTCCATACTTGTCTAAATGATTCTTTTGTAGCACCGATTAAACCAACTTTTTTATATATAAAATCATTAGAACCAATACCTATTGTAGGTGTTTGTTTTGTTGTATCTAATTCAACAGTTTTTTCTATTAATTCTCCATTTCTATCTATTAATATTTTTACATTATTTTCTACTTGTAAAGCTATATTTATTTGTATTTCATCAAAACTATCAACATTACTATCTCCAATTTTAACTATTCTATCATTAACTAATATACCTGCTTTTTCTGCTGGGCTATTTGGAGCAATGCTTGTAATTTTATTAGAAAAACTAACAACTCCTTTAAACATAAAAAATCCAACAAAAAGCAATATTGCTAATAAATAATTAAATATAGGACCAGCACTAACAACAGCCATTCTTTGCCATACATTTTTAAAATATAAACAACCAGATTTTTGTTCTTCTGTCATTGTTTCTAGTTTGTTTTTATCAACACTAGAAGAAGAAGCGTCTTCATCTCCAAAAAATTTAACAAAACCGCCAAGTGGTAAGGCACAAATTTTCCACCTTGTTCCTCTTTTGTCAGTCCAACCACAAATTTCTTTACCATAACCTATGGCAAATTCATCAACTTTAACTTTATTTATTATACCTATAATATAATGTCCAAATTCATGGACAAAAACAACTATTGATAGAATAATTAAAAAAGCCACAACACTAACAAAAATATTTAATATTATATCCATACTAATTAGCTAATTATAACAACTAGAAATTATTATAATTTACATTTTTTTAAAGTAAATAAAAAAATAATAAGTTATTTTTATAAATTAGCTAATATTTTGATTTTTTTTATAAAGATGTAGATATTTATCTTTATTGTATTCTTCTATTTTACTTAAAATATTATTATCAACTTTATTTTCATTTTTAATAAAAATATCACAATAAAAAAGAATACTATTAATATCATTTGTATTTATGTTATATAATTTTTTAGCTCTTTTATAATTTTTATCACAATAAATATTTCCAAAAAAATCATTAGGAGTATATTTCCAAATTTTTTCTATATATTTATAAAGTTTTTTTGAATTAATTTTTTGTAAAGATTCAATTAATATTTTATTGTTTTCTACATTATCTTTTATGTTATCAAACAATAAAGCAGAATATTTATATGAATTATTATAATCTTCTAAATTATAATAATAAGTAGAAAGTTTTTCATATAAAAAGTTCAATTCTATTTGATCTTTTTTTAATTTATATTTTTTAATTAATTCATAACATTCAAGCCAATTAAATGTATTTTTATAAGTATTATATAATAAATCTATACAGTATTGATTATTTTTTTGTATTTTTAATATTTCTTTACAATAAATAATAATTTTATCATTATCATTATTTTGTACTGCTTTTGATAAATCTATATTATAATTGAATAATCCATTATTTATTTTTTTATTATTATTTCTAATAAAAACAGCGATAAGATCTGTTAATTTATTATCAATATTTTTTTGTGCTTTATTTAAAAAATTAGATGCCTTTTTATCATCACCAGATATTCCATAAAATATTGAATTATATATATTATTTAAATATTTATTATATTTATTATTTAAATTGTTAATATTTCTATCTTTTTTACTCAATATAAAAGTATCTATAATATAATTTATTAAAAATCCACTTAAAAAAATAGCGAGAGATATTAAAAATATAATTTTGGTGTTAGTGAATATTTCATAATTATCAATATAGATAATAATATTACTATCTATTTTTAAAATTAATGTTAAAATTATTGTTAAAATTAATATATAAACTAACAAAGCAATAAAAAAAATTATACTTAATTTTATAATATATTTAAAAATTAATTTTACAATTATTTTATTGACATTATAAAAAAATATTTTATCTTTTTAGTAAATACTATGATCCCTTAACAAGGGGGAGTATAGGGAAGAAAAATGTTTATCATCTAGTAGAACCCTACGGGCAAGCCCGTTATAGCTTTAATGAGTTGAACAAAGTTCATAAAACAAGGTGGCACCACGAGCGAACCCTCGTCCTTGTACTTAACTAATATATTGAATTATGAGAGAAGTATATATTGATAAAGATACTGAAAAAATAGTAAGAACTATTGATAATGGGGCTTATGTATGGAGTTTTGTATTTGGTCCTATTTATTTTTTAGTAAAAAAATGTTATCTAGTTGCTTTTATGATATTTTTGTTTAATATGACAACAATGTATAATAGCACAGTCTACTTAACATTATCAATTTTATATTCTATTTTTAGTAAGTATTTGATAAAAAAATCTTGGGAAGAACAAGGTTTTTATCTATATAAAAAAAATGATAATTCAACAACAAATAATCAATAGGTGTAAAAATGTTAAGAACTCATACTTGTAATGAATTAAATAAAAACTTTATTGGTCAAAAGGTAAAATTGGGTGGTTGGGTTCATTCAATTAGAGATCATGGAAGTTTGTTATTTATAGATTTAAGAGATAATTATGGGATTACTCAATGTGTAATTGATGCTGAAAAAAACAAAGATTTAATGCATCTTGCTTCTACAATTAAAGATGAAAGTGTAATTTTTGTAGAAGGTGAAGTTGTAGCAAGGGCTCAAGAAGTAATCAATCCTGATTTAGCAACTGGTGAAATAGAAATTGATATTGAAAATATTACTATTGAAAGTAAAGCAGAACAAATTCCTTTTCAAGTTGCTGATGAAACTCAAAAATATCCTGAAGATTTAAGATTTCAATATAGATATCTTGATTTAAGAACTAAAAAAATGCATAGAAATATACATTTAAGAAATCAAGTTATTGCTTTTTTAAGACAACAAATGTGGAGTCAAGATTTTGAAGAGTTTCAAACTCCAATTCTTACTGTTTCTTCACCAGAAGGAGCAAGAGACTTTTTAGTACCTAGCAGACTTTACCCAGGAAAATTTTATGCTTTACCACAAGCACCACAACAATTTAAACAATTATTGATGGTTAGTGGTTTTGATAAATATTTTCAAATAGCACCATGTTTTAGAGATGAAGGTACAAGGGCAGATAGAAATCTTGAGTTTTATCAATTAGATATGGAAATGAGCTTTGTTGAACAAGAAGATATTTTTGCAACAATGGAACCAGTAATTACTAATATGTTTAAAAACTTTTCTAGTAGAAAAATTACCGAACCTCCTTTTGTAAAAATACCTTTTAAAGAAGCTATGTTAAAATATGGAACAGATAAACCAGATTTAAGAAATCCTATTGAAATAGTAGATACTACTGAAATATTTAGAAATTCAGATTTTTCAATTTTTGCCAAAGCAATAGAAAATAAAGCAGTTGTTAGAGCAATTCCTGCTAAAAATGTAATTGATAAACCTAGAAGTTTCTTTGATAAAATGGTCGCTTAT
The DNA here is from genome assembly GCA_949288805.1 of uncultured Alphaproteobacteria bacterium. Taxonomy (GTDB): domain Bacteria; phylum Pseudomonadota; class Alphaproteobacteria; order Rickettsiales; family UBA1997; genus RGIG8782. The sequence goes on from CASELL010000001.1 coordinate 13,913, forward strand.
GCAATAGAAGAAGGAGCAAAAGGGCTTGGTTATGTTAGTTTTGATAAAGAAGGACAAGCAAAAGGTCCAGTTGCTAAGTTTTTAAATGAAGAAAGATTAAATAAATTAAAAGAAGTTGTAAAACTTGAAAATGGTGATACTGTATTCTTTTGTTGTGGCCCTGAAAGTGAAGCATCTAAATTAGCAGGTAAAGTTAGAATTAGATTAGGTCAAGAATTAGATTTAATAAATAGAGAAGAATATAAATTCTGTTGGATAGTTGATTTTCCACTTTATGAAATTGATGAAGATACAGGCAAATTAGACTTTGCTCATAATCCTTTTTCTTTGCCAAAAGGTGGTATTAAAGCCTTTGAAACAGATGATTTATTGAGTATTACTTGTAATCAATTTGATTGTGTTTGTAATGGTTATGAAATTTGTAGTGGTGCTATAAGAAATCATAAACCTGAAATTATGTATAAATCTTTTGAATTGGTAGGTTATCCTAATGAAGTTGTAGACAATAAATTTGGTGGTATGATTAATGCTTTCAAATATGGTGCTCCTCCTCATGGTGGTTGTGCTTTTGGTATTGATAGATTAATTATGTTATTATTAGACGAACCTAATTTAAGAGAAGTTGTAGCATTTACTCCTAATGGTAAAGGTGTAGATTTAATGATGAACTCTCCATCTTATGTCGATGAAGAACAATTAAAAGAACTTCATTTACAAATTATAGAAGAAAAAAAATAGTAAAAAAAATAACTACCAACTTGGTAGTTATTTTTTTATTCTTTTTTATAAAAAAGAACTATTTAATTTCAACTACAACAGTTCTTCTGTTTTTAGACCAAACAGCTTCGCCTTTACCAACGAATTCTGGTTTTTCTTTACCATAACTAACTGTTTTAATTCTATTAGCATTTACCTTTTTAGAAACTAAGTAGTTTTTAACAGCGTCTGCTCTTCTTTGACCTAGAGCTAAGTTGTATTCTCTAGTTCCTCTTTCGTCACAGTGGCCTTCTAATAAGATTTTAATATCTTTATCAGAATTTAACCATTCAGCAACTGTGTCTAAAGATTTTTTAGAAGCGCTGTTTAAAGCCGAACTATCAAATGAAAAGTAAACTTTATCTGGAACAACTACTGTTTCATTTTTCACTTTTGCATTTTTATTAAGTTTGTCTGCTTCTTCTTGTGAGCTTATAGTATCATAATTTTTGCTACAAGCAGCAACAAAAGATAAAGTTAATAATAAAACTAAATATTTTTTCATAATAAACCTCAGTTTTTTATAAAAATACATTGTCATTATAAAATGTCTTTTAAAAAAATCAAGTTTTTTGAAAACATGTGTTTGTTATACTTATTAATAGATTGATTTATCTTTATAATATAAACAAATTTTCTATTGCTTTATATAAAGATTATTTTATTATTAAAAAAGATTATTTTATCTTTTAAAAAATGGAAAATTACAATTTTAAATTAATTGAAAAAAAGTGGCAAAAATATTGGGAAAAAAATAATTCCTTCTACTTTGATAAAGATAGTGAAAAGCCACCATTTTATATGTTAGCAATGTTTCCTTATCCATCAGGACAATTACATGTTGGACATTTAAGAAACTTTGTTATAAATGATATTATTGCTAGATGTAAAAGAATGCAAGGTTATAATGTTTTACATCCTATGGGAGCTGATGCCTTTGGACTTCCAGCAGAAAACGCAGCAATCAAAAGAAATATAAATCCAGAAGAATGGACAAAAAATAACATTGAAGTTTTTAAAGATAGTATGAAAAGACTTGGTTTGTCTTTTGATTTTTCAAGATTTATAGCAACTTGCTTTCCTGAATACTATGGCAAACAACAAAAATTATTTATAGATTTATATAATAATGATTTATGTTATCAAAAAGAAAGTTTTGTGAACTGGGACCCAATAGATCAAACTGTTTTAGCAAATGAACAAGTCATTGATGGTAAAGGTTGGAGAAGTGGCGCAGTAGTAGAAAAGAAAAAACTAAAACAATGGTTTTTTAAAACAAACAAATACGCTGAAGAATTATTAAATGATATTGACGATAAATTACAAGGTTGGCCTGAAAAAGTTAAATTAATGCAAAAAAATTGGATAGGTAAAAGTGAAGGCGCTCTTGTTAATTTTAAAATAGCAGATTCAAATGAAACAATAGAAGTTTATACAACAAGACCTGATACATTATATGGTGCTAGTTTTATAGGTATATCCTCTAATCACCCATTAGCTGAAAAAATTGTTAGATCTAATGTCGAAGCAAAAATATTTATAGCAGAATGTCAAAGAACAGCAGTTGATGAAGAAACAATTTCTACTATGGAAAAGAAAGGACTATTTACAGGACTTTATGTAGAACACCCTTTTGATAAAAAATGGAAATTACCAATTTATATTGCTAATTTTATATTAATGGATTATGGAACAGGTGCTATTTTTGGTTGTCCTGCTCATGATCAAAGAGATTATGATTTTGCTAAAAAATATAATCTACCAATCAAGGTCGTTGTTTCTCCAAATGGCGAAGATTTTGAATTAAAAGATAATAAAGCTTTTGAAGAAGAGGGTTATGCTATAAACTCCGGCTTTTTATCCGGTATGCCTACTAGAAAAGCAAAACAAAAAGCAATTGAAAAAATTGAAAAACTAAAAATAGGAAAAAGAAAAGTAAATTATAGATTGAGAGATTGGGGTTTTTCAAGACAAAGATATTGGGGCTGTCCTATTCCTGTTGTCTACTGTCCTAAATGTGGAACGGTATGTTTAAACGAAGAAGATTTGCCATTAGAATTACCTAAGGATGTTATATTTAATGGTAAAGGTAATCCGTTAGAAAATCACCCTACTTGGAAACATACAAAATGTCCTAAATGTGGTGGAGATGCTACCAGAGAAACAGATACTATGGACACTTTTGTTGATTCTTCTTGGTATTTTTTAAGATATCCGGAATTAACAGAAGATGAACCATTTAATGCTAAATTATGTGAAAAATTATTACCAGTAGATCAATATGTTGGTGGTATAGAACATGCTACAATGCATTTAATATATTGTAGATTTTTTACAAAAGCTTTAAGAGATTGTGGTTATTTTGATATAGATGAGCCTATTAAAAACTTGTTTAATCAAGGTATGTTATGTCATAAAGCATATAGAGGCAAAGAAAGTAAAGAATGGTGTTATCCTTGGGATGTTATTGAGAAAGATGGAAAATATTTTAATTCTCGAACAAATGAAGAATTGACCTGTGAAGGTGTAATTAAAATGAGTAAGTCAAAATCAAATGTTGTTGATAACATGAAGATTGTTGATGCTTACGGTGCTGATGCTGCAAGAATGTTTGTAATGTCAGATACACCAGCAGATAGAGACTTTGAATGGACAGAACAAGGTATTGATGGAGCTTGGAAGTATATAAATAAGTTCTATAAAATGGTTATATCTTTTGTTGAAAAATATAGTATTAATGACAATGTTGATTTTTCAAAATATAATAATGAAATTATTAAAAATACTCATAAAGCAATTAAGGATATTACTAATTTTTATAATAGACTTGAATTTAATAAGATAATAGCAAGAATTAGAGAGTTTACAAACTTTTTAGAAAAAGTAAAAATAAATACAAAAGAAGATGAAGAATCTTACTTTTTTGCTTTAATTAATATTATTAAATTATTTAGTCCAATAGCACCACATTTATGTAGCGAATTGCTGGAAGTAATATCAATTGACAATGATTCTTGGCCCAGCTATAATGAAGATTTAACTATTGATAATACTATTACTATTGCTTTATCTGTAAATGGAAAATTAAGAGCAACAGAAGAAATTAATAAAGGCTTATCAAAAGAAGAACTTGAAAATATAGCTAAAAATAATGATAATATTAAACGACATATAGATGGTAAAGAAATTGTAAAAATTATAGTAATTCCTGATAAAATGGTAAATATTGTAGTAAAATAGTATTGACATTTTTAAAAAAATGTTTTACAATAAAAGTGTTAATAACAATATTATTAATACTATGACAAAAAAACTAAACTGTTGGGCAAATACCAACGACATTGAAAAAGCGAAACTTTTTCAAGATAAAGGCTTTTTATTAGGTTCTTATGAAAATAAATATCTTTATGATTCTAGTTATTTTAGTACACTACTTTGTGCTAATGTGGGTTATGGTAAAGGTGTAGGTTTTATTATACCCAATCTTTTATCTTGGCAAGAATCAGCTATAATTCACGATGTTGAAAGTGAAGGTTATGATTTAACTAGACATTATAGAGAAAATATATTAAAACAAAAAATATACAGATTTAATCCATTAGATAATAATTCAAATTGTTATAATCCTTTGGACTGGTTGTCTGTAAATAATCTAGATCTTTTTAATGAAGTAGATAAAATTATATCTATATTAATAACAAAAGATGATTTTATTAGCATTAAAGCAAAAAATCTATTAAAGGCTTTAATTTTATCTTTAATTAAAGAGAAAAAAGCAACTTTTGGTGAAATAGTTAGAATATTAAAAACAGAAGATTTAGAAAATTATTTCAGCAAAACTAAAGATACAAATAATTTATTAAAATCTTTTTTAGAAGAAAAAGATAAAAAACAAATAATCCTTGTAGCTTTAGAATCTTTAAAATTATGGGAAAATCCAATTATTGATAAAATAACATCAAAAAGTGATTTTAACATAGCTGATTTTAATGAAAATCCTAGCACTTTATATGTAAATACAAATGTAAACAATATTGAGTATTTACAACCTTTATTTAAAATATTTTATCAACAATGTATTTCTATATTAACAACAAAAAGAAGTAGCAAAAAAGGTGTTTTGTTAATTTTAGATGAAATTCATACGATAGGCAAAATACCAAATTTAATTAATTCTCTTGCCTATACTAGGGGTTTTAAATTAAAAGTTTGTTTAATAACTACTAGTATTGATAAACTAAAACAAGTATATAATGAAAATGAAGTAAACGATATATTTTCTGTTTGTGGTATTTTTATAACTTATGGTTTTTCAAGTATAAATACTGCTAATATGTTCTATAATGCTATATCAAATGAAGATATTACTTTACAAGATATTGTAAATATAGATAGAGAAGAAGAAATTATCATTTATGATAGAATAAATATTAAATGTAATAAAATTAAATATTATTCTGATAAAGATTTTTTAGACAAAGTTCCTAAAAACGTATTAAGATAAAAAATTTTTAGATAGAGTACCTAAAAACAAATAATTACTAATCTCACTTTTTAATTAAAGTGAGATTAGTTTTTATATCCAACAGGTTTCACATCAAAAAATGGCAAGGCTCTCAATACAACATTTTTAAAAATATTTGCCGCAACACTAGCTCCCGTTCCATCTTTTTCCCCATCAAGCCTTGGTCTATCGGCAACAATTATTATACTATATTGTGGATCATTTATTGGAAAAGCACCAACAAAAGACACTATATGTTCCCCTTCTATATAGCCATATTTACTATTTTTTCTAGCAGTTCCAGTTTTACCACCAATATTTAAGCCGTTTATATCTGCCAATTTTCCAGTTCCGTCTTCAACAACTACCCTAAATAAATCTTTCATAGTATTTGATGTAGAAAATGATACAACATTTTTTTTAGTTTGTTTATCAAAATTATAAGAAAATCTAGGAGTAATTAAAATGCCATTATTTAATATTCCATTGGTGGCTGATATTATATGTAATGGGGAAACAGCTATACCATAACCATAAGAAATAGTCATTAAACTAACATTACTCCATCTTCTAGCTTGTAAAGGTAAAACTGTTTGTTTAATATCAATATTTATTTTTTCTAATAGTCCTAATTTTTCAAAAAAAGACACTTGCTTCTTTATACCTATTTCTCTTGCTGTTTGAACTGTAAAAAGATTTGAAGATAAAGCAAAAGCCTCAACGGTATTTATTTTTTTCTTTTGTGTAATATTTTTTATGTCATTTATACTAAAATCATAATAAGTAATTTTTTTATCAACATTAAACTTAGTTCTTTTATTTATAATATTGTTTTCTATTGCATTAGCAAAAGTAAATATTTTAAAAACAGAACCTAATTCATAATTACCATATGTGGCAAAATTAAAAGTATTACTAGTTGCTTCAAGATTATTTGGATCAAAATCTGGAATAGAGACAAGAGCCAAAACATTTCCAGTCTTAACCTCTGTTATTATACCAGTAATAAAATTTGTTTTATAATAATCATAAGATTTTATAAGTTCATCTCTTAATGCTTCTTGTATTTTTACATCTAATGTTAATTGTAATGGTTTATTTTCATAATATTTTAAGTAATTATCATAATATTCCTCTATTCCCATAACACCATTTTTTTCAGAATCAACATAACCAACAATATGAGAAAATAAATTATTATATGGGTAAAATCTCAAATAATCATCTTCAAAAACTATTGAAGCTATTGGTAATTGTCTAATTTTATATTCATCTTGTGGAAATATATTTTTTTTTATTAAAATATATTTATTTTTTGAGGTTGTTATTTTATTATATAAAAAGTCATAATCTATATCTAGAATACTTGACAATTCTTTACTAATAAAATCAGCATTTTCCAATAATTCACTGTTCAAGTATAGATTTTTAACTTTTATATTGCTAGCTATGATTAGATTATTTCTATCAACTATATTTATTCTTTTATTTTCACTTAAACTAATTTTATCAATTTTATCTTCATATTTTAAAACTGTAAAATAAAACAATCTACCAATTAAAACAATATATAAAAAAATTACAAAACAAGAAATTAATACTATTTTTTTATTAATCATTTTTAGCAACAGATTCTCTATTGTTTACTTTAGCATAATAGTATGGGATTAATAGTTTTATATCTTTAATTTGTTCAACCTTTAACATACCATTATTATCTGTGTTTTCAACATTTTTAATAACATAATATATTTGTTTCAATCTTTCGGGTCTAGTTAAATATGTTAATTCAAGATTTAAAACTTCCATTTCTTTATCTAATGCTAATATTTTACTTTCAATATTTCTAATATCTTTTTTGATTTTATAAACCCTAACTTTAACAGAAATCATAACTAAGATTAGAAACAACATTAAAACAAATAAAAAATTTTTTATTGTATTTATTATATTATTTAACATTTTATGGCTCCTCTTAATTTAGCAGATCTAGATCTAATATTACTATTAATCTCTTTTGAACTAACTAAAATTGGTTTTTTTGTTATAATTTTAAATATTGTTTTTTGTTTTTCTTCTTTATATTTATTTATTTTTTCTAATTTTAAATCTCCATATTTATTAAAAAATTGTTTTACAATTCTATCTTCCAAAGAATGAAAACTAACAACAACAAGTCGCCCACCACTTTTCAATAAATCAATAGAATCATTTAAAACGATTTCTAACTCTTTTAATTCTTCATTTACAAATATTCTTAAAGCCTGAAATGTTTTTGTAGCATAATCAATTTTTGTTTTTTTATTTGGAAAGCAAGATCTAACTATATTTGCTAATTCTGTTGTTGTTTCTATTTTTTTATTTTTTCTATACTGACATATTTTTTTTGCTATAATTCTACTTTTTACTTCTTCACCATAATTATAAATAATATCAGCTATATTATTTTCTTCATAATCATTAACTATATCATAAGCTGTAATATTATTTAATCCCATAGTCATTTTTAATGGTGCTTCTTTATTAAAAGAAAACCCTCTATCGGCGTTATCAAGTTGCATAGAAGAAACACCAAGATCTAAAACAAGTCCATCTAAACTATCTTTTTCTACAATATCTTTTATTAAAGAAAACTTTGTATTATAAAAAGTAAATCTATCTTTATATTTATCTTTTACTTCATTAACAAATTTTTCTACATTTATGTCTCTATCAATACCTATAACATTACAATTGGCAGAATCTAGTATTTTTTTTGTATAACCACCAGCACCAAAAGTTCCATCAAGAATAATATCTCCATCTTTTGGATTAAGATATTCAATTATTTCATCTAACATAACAGATATATGTTCACTTTTCATTTCTAAAAATACCTCTATTATTCCTAAACTTCTCTCTTGCTTCAACTTGATATTTTTTAAATAATTCAGGTTGCCAAATTTCAAAAATCTGTCCTTTACCAACAAAAACTGCTGTATCTTCAATATTAGCAAAAGTAATAAGATTTTTTGGTAAAAGTATTCTTCCATCTTTATCAAATTGTAATTGAGCCGAACCACCTAAAATAATAGTTGCGAAAGCATCTTTTTCACTAGAAAAAGGATCTAAATCATCTATTTTTTTAGATAATTCTTCAATTCTATTTAAACTACAACCTTCTATACAATTATTTATTGAAGATTCATATAAAACAACATAATTTTGATTATTTTCTAACAATACATTTCTAAAAGATGATGGTAAAGAAACTCGTCCCTTACTGTCAACTTTATTCTCAAATGTAGATAAAAATAAACTCATATGTAATTTTATGGTTTTTTATGGTATTTAATGGAATTATGTTTTATATAAAATTAAAGTCAAGAAAAAATATTAATTTTTTATTATTTATTATATGTTGATTTAATTGTATATAATAAATATTAATTAAAACTTGACTTTTTTAAAAAATAAATTATAATAATTGGAATATAAACAAATAAAGGATTATTATGGAAAAATTTACAAAAGCACAAAATGGAGCTAGTAAATTACCTCCTCTAAAGCCAGTGACTGTTTGTAATGAAGCTGATCTATCAACATTTGAAGAAGTTAAAAAAGAAGAACAAGAAGAAAAAATGAAGAATTTAACAAACGCAATTAAGATGGACCAACAAAATGAATCGCTTATGGAAAGGCTTATTAAGAAAGGTGCTATTCCATATAGAACTACAACAGGACTCAATAAAGGACAAAGACCTAACCAAGTTAAACAAGAAGTGCAACCCAGAAACAAACAAGAAGAATGGAAATTAATGATAGAGCCATTTTATAAAGATAAAACAAAAGATCCTTATTTTCTAATTGTAAAGGCAGAACAAATAGCTAAAAAAAATTATAGAACAGCAACAGAAAGTTGTTTACAAAGAGCTAGTAACGATCTAGAAGAAAAAGTCAAAACTGAAAAACAACGTTTATCAGCATCACACTAGTTTATATAATATTGGTAATCATAAATACATAAAAAATAGTAGAAGAAATTATTTTTCTTCTACTATTTTTGTAAAAAATACTTCTATAACTGGTTTTTTACCTATATCAATATCATATATTTTATTTATGGCAGTTCTAATTCTTTGACCTAAGAAATTTTCTCTTTCTATTGAAGTAGCAAATTTTTTATTATTTGTTTTTCTACTTTCATTTATTTGAAGTATAGCTTTTTTATAAGAATTAATTATATCTTCAATTATTATCTCTTTTGTAGTTCTATCATTTTCTAAATCATAACCACCGGGAGCAGATATAACTGGATTCTGTAATAATTTATATTTACTATTTATAATTAAATTAACAAAGAAAACACCAACTTCTTCCATTTTTCTTCTTGTTTTAATTATATCATTTTTAGTTGACAATATTCTTTTACCATCAACCAACATAAATTGTAAATCAAGTTGTCCTGTTCTTTCAACTTTACCATCAGGGTTTATTTTTAAAATAACACCATTTTTAGTTTTAGCAACATTTCTAATGCCACATTGTCTAGCTATTTTTTGATGTTGTAAAAGTTGCATAGGCTCACCATGAACTGCTATGGCAGTTTTAGGTTTTACAAGATTATAAAACTCTTTTAAATCTTGGACGCAGTAATGACCAGAAACATGAACAAATTCATTCTTTTCTGTAATTACTTCAACATCCTTTTCTGCTAATTTATTGTATAATAAAATTAATTCTTTTTCATTTCCAGGGATAACCTTTGAAGAAAATATTACACAATCGCCTTCGCCTATTTTTAAATATCTATAAGCATCATTAGCTAATTTATCAATACCAGCATTAAAATTACCTTGACAACCTGTTGCTATAACAATTAAATCCTTCTTTTTATAATTTTTAATTTCATCTTCTGGAATAAATTCATATTTATCTTGTAAATAACCAACATCTCTTGCTACACTTATCAATCTATATAAAGAATTGCCTATTAATACAACCTTTCTTCTTAATTTTTTAGCAAGATCAGCAATAGTTTTTATTCTTCCCACATTAGAAGCAAATGTTGTAAAAACAATAGCTCCATCTTTATTTTTAGTAATATTATAAAAACTATTAAACAATTCATTTTCAGATTGTGGTTCTTCTTCATTAAATACATTAGTAGATTCACAAACAGTAGCTAAAATTGAATGTTTCTCACCAAGTTGTTTTAGCTTTTTAATATTAGGTTTATTACCAACAACTGGATTGTGATCAAATTTCCAATCTCCACTATGTAAAATATTTCCTTTTGGAGTTTTAATTATTAAAGCATTCATTTCTGGTGTAGAATGAGTTAACCCTATAAACTCTATTTCAAAATCACCAAGTTTTATTTTATCATTTTCATTTAATTCATTAATTTCAACTTGATTATAAAAATCGTATTCTTTTAATTTTTCTTGTAAAAATAATTTTGTAAATCTAGAAGCGTAAATTGGAAGTTGTAAATCTTGCCAAACGTATTGTATAGCTCCTAAATGATCTTCATGTATATGAGTAATAAAAACACCAAGAATATCTTTTTTTAATTTTCTTAATAAACTAATATCAGGAACTGTTAAATCAACCCCTGGGACTGTTTTTACAAAACCTATACCACAATCAACAACAATCCATTTTCCATTACAATGATATAAATTACAATTTAAACCTATTTCATTTGAACCACCAATCGGAATAAATAATAAATCGTTTTTGCTTTTTCTAAAATTTAAATTTTCCATATTTCAACTTAATTAATATTTAATAATCTCTCTATAACATATTAAATTATAAACTATAATATTAAAAAGTCAAAAAAATATTTTTATAGACTTGTATTATAAAAAATAATTACTATATAATAAGTAGTTTAATAAAAAAATTATAAAAAGAGGTATAAATTATGGGAAAAATTATAGGTATAGACTTAGGAACTACTAACTCTTGTGTTGCTATAATGGAAGGTAAAAATGCCAAAGTTATAGAAAATGCAGAGGGTGTTAGAACTACTCCTTCTATTGTTGCTTTCACAAAAGACAATACAATAGTAGTTGGTGAACCTGCTAAAAGACAGGCTGTTACTAATGCTGAAAATACAATATTTTCAGTAAAAAGATTAATAGGTAGAAGATTTGATGAAAAAGTTATTCAAGATGATATTAAAAAAGTGCCATACAAGATTATAAAATCTGGTAATGGTGATGCTTGGGTAGAAGTAAAAGGTGAAAAATATTCTCCTTCTCAAATATCTGCTTATACTTTACAAAAAATGAAAGAAACTGCCGAAGCTTATCTTGGTGAAAAAGTTACAGAAGCAGTTATTACAGTGCCAGCTTACTTTAACGATTCACAAAGACAAGCAACAAAAGATGCTGGTAAAATTGCAGGACTTGAAGTAAAAAGAATAATTAATGAACCTACTGCTGCTGCTCTTGCTTATGGACTTGATAAAGAAGGAAACAAAACAATAGTTGTTTATGACCTTGGTGGTGGAACTTTCGATGTATCTATTCTTGAAATTGGTGATGGTGTTTTTGAAGTAAAAGCTACTAATGGTGATACTTTCCTTGGTGGTGAAGACTTTGATAATAGAATACAACAATTTTTAATTGATAGTTTTAAAGCAAGCGATGGTGTAGATTTATCTAAAGATAATCTTGCTATACAAAGATTAAAAGAAGCAGCTGAAAAAGCTAAAAAAGAATTATCAAGTACTACTGAAACAGAAATTAATTTACCTTATATTACTGCTGATGCTACTGGTCCAAAACATTTAAATATTAAATTAACAAGAGCAAAATTAGAACAATTAACTGCTGATTTAATTGAAAGAACTATTGAACCTTGTAAAAAAGCTCTTGCTGATGCTGATTTAAAAGTTAGTGATATTAACGAAGTTATTCTTGTTGGTGGTATGACAAGAATGCCAAAAGTTCAAGAAACAGTTAAAAATTTCTTCGGTAAAGAACCTCATAAAGGTGTAAATCCTGATGAAGTTGTAGCTGTTGGTGCTGCAATACAAGGTGGTGTATTAAAAGGTGATGTAAAAGATGTATTATTACTTGATGTTACACCATTATCATTAGGTATTGAAACAATGGGTGGTGTATTTACTAGATTAATTGATAGAAATACTACAATTCCTACTAAAAAAAGCCAAGTATTCTCTACTGCCGAAAATAATCAACCAGCTGTTACAATTAAAGTTTTCCAAGGTGAAAGAGATATAGCTGTTTATAATAAATTATTAGGAGAGTTTACATTAGATGGTATTCCACCTGCTCCTAGAGGTATGCCACAAATAGAAGTTACATTTGATATTGATGCTAATGGTGTTGTAAATGTTTCTGCTATGGATAAAGGCACAAATAAAGAACAACATATTACAATACAATCTTCTGGTGGTTTAACTGATGCAGAAATTGAAAAAATGATGAAAGATGCAGAAGCTAACGCTGCTAGTGATAAAGTGAGAAAAGAATTAGCTGATGCTAAAAATCATGCTGATACTTTGATTTATTCTATTGAGAAATCAATGACTGATTATGGTGATAAATTAACAGATCAAGAAAAAGAAGATATTAATAAAGAAATAGAAGCAACTAAAAAAGTTCTAGAAGGTGAAGATTTAGAAGCAATTAAAACTGCTACTGAAAAATTAACTAATGCTTCTATGAAACTTGGTGAAAAGATTTATCAACAACAACAAACTCAACAACAAGCACAACCTAACACAACAAATGATGATGGTTCAATAAATGGTGAGTTTGAAGAAAAGAAATAATTTTAAAAAATAATTAAATTAATGAAATAACAAAACTGCCACCCATTAAGTGGTAGTTTTTTATTTCAAAATAAATTGATAACAAAAAAGATTAAAATATGTGGCGGAGAGAGGGGGATTCGAACCCCCGGTACCAGTTAACCCAGTACGCCTTCTTAGCAGGAAGGTGCTTTCAGCCTCTCAGCCATCTCTCCATCTAAATTAATTATAAAATATATTTTTTAAAAATCAATATAAAATATGTAGACTTTTTAAAAAACAATATCTAAAATATAGTAAAATTAATAAAAGCCTATTATATGAAGAAAATTATAGAAATAGCTCAAAAAATATCTTTAACCGAAGATGATATAGAATTATATGGTAGATATAAAGCAAAAATATCTAACATTAACAAATTTAAAAATAATAAAGATGGTAATTTAATTCTAGTAACATCAATAAACCCTACTCCATATGGTGAAGGTAAAACAACTATTACAATAGGTCTAGGACAAGGCTTAAACAAAATAAACAAAAAAGTTGTTCTTGCTTTAAGAGAACCTTCATTAGGACCTTGTTTTGGAATGAAAGGAGGAGCAACTGGTGGTGGGCAATCATCAATGTTGCCTAGCAATGATATTAATTTACATTTTACAGGCGATATTCATGCAATGACTACTGCAAACAATTTAATATCTGCTTTAATTGATAATCATATTAATTTTGGCAATAAATTAAATATTAAAAAAGTAGTATGGAAAAGAGCCCTTGACTTAAATGATAGAGCATTAAGAAATGTCATTGTTGGAGTTGGTGATAATTCAGGAAAAATTAGAGAGGATAGTTTTCAAATTACAGTTGCTTCTGAAATTATGGCTATAATGTGTCTTGCTGAAAATCTACAAGATTTAAGAAAAAGATTAGAAAACATTATTATTGCTTATGACATAAATAACAAACAAATTACTTTAAAAGATATAGAAGGTGTAGGAGCAGTGCTTGCTTTATTAAAAGATGCTTTAAAACCTAATCTAGTTCAGACAACAGAAGGTGTGCCTGTGTTAGTTCATGGTGGCCCTTTTGCTAATATTGCACATGGTTGTAATAGTGTAATTGCTACAAAAACTGCTTTAAAATTAGGTGATTATGTAATTACAGAAGCAGGCTTTGGTGCAGATCTTGGTGCTGAAAAATTTTTAGATATAAAATGTAGACAAGCAAATTTAAAACCTAAAATGGCTGTAATTGTTGCAACATGTAGATCTTTAAAATATAATGGTGGAGCAAAGGATTTTGAAATAGAAAATATTGATGCTTTACAAAAAGGAATTGTAAACTTAAATAGACATATAGAAAATATCAAAAAATACAATTTACCAATAGTTGTTGCTTTAAATAAATTTAATTTTGATACTGAAAATGAAATTAATTTTATCAAAGAAAATTGCCAAAAACTAGGTGTAGAATTTGCAATTTGTGAAGCATTTACAAAAGGTGGTGAAGGCTGTATTGATCTTGCTAATAAAGTTGTAAATACAATTGATAATTTAAAAGAAAACAATTTTAATTATTTATATCAAGACAATTTAACAATTAAAGAAAAAATTGAAAAAATAGCAACTGAAATTTACAGAGCAAAACAAGTAATATTTTCCCCAGAGGCAAAAAAGAAACTAAAAAAGTATGAAGAATATAACAATTTACCAGTTTGTATTGCTAAAACTCAATATTCATTTAGTGATAATCCAGACTTATTAGGCGCACCTGTTGATTTTGATTTTCATATAAACGATATTAATTTATCAAATGGCGCAGGTTTTGTTGTGGCTTTATCAGGCACAATTTTGACAATGCCTGCCTTACCAAAAGTGCCTGCTTCTGTTAATATAGATATAAATGAAGAAGGTGAAATTGTAGGGTTATAAGATATTTATTATTTTATAGTTTTGTTGACTTTTAAAATAAGTATTATTAAATAAAACTATAACAAAAGGAGATTTTTATGAAAAAAAATATACTATTCGCTAGTGGTTTAGTTTTATTATCATCGACAAATTCTTTTGCTATTGTTAAAGAGAGTTTAAATCATATAAATAATAATGGTAATTTTAGAATTGGTGTTGGTGTTAATAGTTATGAAATGAAAGAAAAAAATGGAGAAAAAGAAAAGAAAGTAAAACCCGTTATTAATCTTGGCTATAAATATGATTTAAAAAATAATTTTTTTATAGATGCTAATATAAACTTTGATGTTGCAGACTTAACTTCAAAGGCATTATTTAGTGAAGTAGAATACTGTGATGCTGAAGATGTACTTGAGGGAGAATGTGATAATATAGGTTCTTATAAAGCAAAAGCACAGGGACAAGATATTGATCTAAATAGACTAATAGATTTAAATATAGGTTATGATTTTCAATCAGGATTTTCTATTTTTGCTGGTGTAAATTTTTACCAAATCGATTATTCTTATAGAAATCATTCTTGGGAAAAAGTTAGTGGAAGTCTAACAACTGTATATAGACCAGATCATGTTGATGGTGGTGATGAAACTGCTGTTGGTTTTGGTATTGGCGCTATATATAATATAAAAGATACAAATTTTTCTACTAGATTAATGTATAATCAAGTTAGTTTTGATGGTGGTCATTTAGATAATGGTGGAACACAAAAAATAGATCACAAACAAGTTTCTTTAACTTTAAATTATAATTTTTTATAGTTTAAAATAAAAAAATACTTGATTTTAATAAAACTGTTTATATTATCAAGATATAATAATAAATAAAATACCTATTTGTAATAACAAATAGGTATTTATAATAATAACTTGGAGAAAAAACATGAATGATATAGTAAGAGGAAGTAAAGAATTGATTTCTGTAGCAGAAAGAATAGCTATAGACAAAGGAATAAAAATTGACAATATATTAAAAGCAATTGAAGATGGAATAAGATTAGCTGCAAAGAAAAAATATGGACATAACCTTGAAATAGAATGTATAGTTAATAAAAAAAGTGGCGATATAAATTTATACAATATTTTAGAAGTTGTTGAAGATAAAACAAAAAATATAAATACAAAAACACAAATAACATTAACTGATGCCGTTGAAAAAATAAAAAATGAACAAGCTTTATATCAAGAAGATGTTAAAGTTGGTGGAACTGTAAAGGTTGAATTACCGCCAATAGATTTAAATAGATTAGTGGTTCAAATAGCAAAAAACGAAATAATTAAAAAAGTAAAAGAAGCAGAAAAAGAAAAAGAATATAACGAATTTATTGGAAAAGTTGGAACAATAGTTAGTGGTGTAATCAAAAAAACTGGTCAAAAAAATATTGTTGTTGAGGTTGATGGATATGAAACATTGTTAAGTAGAGAAAACTTAATACCTGGTGAATATTTTAGAGTTGGTGATAGGTTAAGAGCTTACGTTGTTGATGTAGTAAGAGCAGCACCAAATAATCCAAACGAGAATCAAATATTTTTGTCAAGAGTTGATAATAACTTCTTAATCGAATTAATGAAACAAGAGGTCGTTGAAATATATGATGGTCTAATAGAAATAAGGGGTGTAGCTAGAGATCCTGGTTCTAAAGCAAAAATTGCTGTTTATTCTAAAGATAATATAAACAATATAGTTGGAATATGTGTTGGTCCAAGAGGTTCTAAAATACAAGCTGTTTCTAGTGAACTAAGAGGAGAAAAAATTGATATTGTTGAGTGGAGTGAAAATGAAGCTGAATATGTTGCTAACCTATTATCACCAGCAAAAATTACAAAAGTAGTTGTAAATGATATAAGTGGGAATATAGATGTTGTTGTTTCGCAAGATCAATTTAATGTTGCCATAGGTAGAAGTGGGCAAAATATTAGATTAGCTTCAAAAATTATTGGTGGAAAAATAAATATTTTAACAGAAGAAGAAGAAAAAAAGAAAAGAGAAACAGAATTTACTGGAAATACAAAATTATTTATGGATGCTTTAGATGTTGAAGAAGTTATAGCTCAATTATTAGTTTCTGATGGATATTCTAACATTGAAGAAATAGCTAACGCTTCTATTGACGATTTACAAAAAATAGAAGGTTTTGATGAAGAGATAGCAGAAGAAATAAAAAATAGAGCTGTGGAGTATATTAATGAAGATGTAGAATAAAGGAGATTTATTTATGCAAAAAAACAGAAGTATATTGAAATTAAATATAAATAAACAAAAAACTAGTTCTTTAGATATGTCTCTAAATAGTAAAGAGTTAATTGCTGAAAGACAAAAAAAAATAAAAGAAGAACAAAAAAATAAAGAATTAAATTCTAAAAAAACAGAAAAACAAGAAAAAGAAAATATTTCTAGTAATAATTCTACAACTATTCAAGTTAATATTGACAATAAAAAACAATATATACAAAAACAATTTAATAAAGAACACAATATTAAACAACTAAACAATAACAAACAAATAAATAATAAAAAACAAGAAGAACATCAAAAACAACAAGAACAACAAGAACATCAAAAACAACAAGAACATCAAAAACAACAATTTAAATTACAAAATAAAAAAACATACTCAAAAAACGATAAAGACTATAATGAAGAAGAAAATCAACAAAATAAAAAGATATTTAAAGATAAAACAGAAAAATATTCAAGAAATATACATACATATATTTTTAACGATAATGAAAACGACAACGATGTTCATCAAAATATTAGTAGAAATAAAAAAAAGATTAAAAAAACTGAGAATTTATTAAATAATAAAAAACAAAATATACAAAAAATATATCAAACTGTTAATATTCCAGAATTTATATCTGTTTCTGATCTTGCCGATAGAATGAATGAAAAAAAATCCGATTTAGTTAAAAAATTATTTTCTATGGGCATAAAAGCTACAATTAATCAAACAATAGATGGTGATACAGCAGAACTTATAGTCATGGAATTTGGACATAAACCAAATAGAGTATCGGATGCTGATATTGAAAACATTTTAAAAAAAGAAGAAGGAACTAATTTTATATCAAGAAGTCCAGTTGTTACTGTTATGGGGCATGTAGATCATGGAAAAACTTCTCTATTAGATGCACTAAGAACTACGAAAGTAGCAGAAGGAGAAAGCGGTGGAATAACTCAACATATAGGTGCCTCAAGAATTGAAGTAGCAAATGGTAAATTTATAACATTTATTGATACTCCAGGTCATGAAGCTTTTACAGAAATGAGAATGAGGGGTGCCAATATTACTGATATAGTTATATTAGTAGTTGCTGCAGATGATGGTGTTAAAGATCAAACAATAGAAGCTATAAACCATACAAAAGCAGCAGGTGTTCCAATGATAGTTGCTGTTAATAAAATAGATAAAGATGAAGTTGATCCTGAAAGAGTCAAACAAGAATTATTACAATATGACGTTGTAGCTGAAGAATTTGGTGGAGATGTTATGTTTGTTAATGTTTCTGCTAAATCAAGAATTGGACTTGATAAGTTGATGGAAACTATTTTATTACAAGCAGAAGTTTTAGATTTAAAAGCTCCTATTGATTGTAAAGCAACAGGTGCGGTTATTGAAAGTAAAATGGATAATCAAAAAGGAGTTGTTGCAAGTGTATTGGTTCAAAAGGGTATATTAAAAGTTGGAGATATAGTTTTAGTTGGAACTAGCTATGGTAAAATTAAAAAAATGACAGATGATAAAAGAAAAAATCAAGATGAAGCTTATCCATCAATGGCTGTTGAAATATTAGGTTTAAATACAACCCCTAATGCTGGTGATGTATTTAATGTTGTCGATACAGAAAAAGAAGCAAGAGATATAGTTTCTTATAGAGAAAGAAAAGAAAGAGATAAAAAGGGATTAATGAATTCTAATAAAACCGCTGAAAGTATGCTACAACAAGTTAAAGGTAGCAATAGAAAAATATTACCAATAATTTTAAAATGTGATGTTAGTGGTTCAATAGAAGCAATTATTGGAAGCTTAACAAAACTAAATAATGAAGAAGTTGGTGTTAGTATAATACACTCAGCAATAGGATCAATTACGGAATCAGATATAAATCTAGCTTCAGCATCAAAAGCTATTATTATAGCATTTAATGTTAGAGCAACAAATTCTGTTAAAGATTTGGCAAAAGAAAAAGGAATAGAAATTAGATATTATTCAATAATATATAATATAATAGATGAAGTAAAATTAATTCTATCTGGATTATTACAACCAGCAATAAAAGAAAATATTATAGGAGAAGCTGAAATTAGAAATGTATTTAAAATTACTGGAGCTGGAAAAATTGCTGGTTGTTACGTTTTAAGTGGTGAAATAAGAAGAAATTGTAATATTAAATTAATTAGAGATGGTATAGTTATTTTTGATGGAAAAATTAAAACACTAAAAAGATTTAAAGAAGATGTTAAAGAAGTTAAAAATAATTATGAATGTGGTATTGCAATTGAGAATTATGATGATATAAAAGAGAAAGATATAATAGAATGTTATGAAGTAGTTGAAGAAAAAAGAAATTTATAATTTTATTAACTTTATGGATTTTAATTATGACAAAAAAAAGTAATTTATCGCTAAATAGCAATGCTGGTTGTTTTAAGAGAATGTTTAGTTTTTTTATTGATTCTTTTGCTATAACCTTAATAACAACCTTTTTTATTAAATTGTTTGTTTTTACAAAAGCTAGAATAATACAAATAAATGAAACAATGGAAGAATTTAAAATGTTATTTGGTAATATAAATATTACAAATATAAAAGACCACCATATAAGATTTATAGTAACTAGTCCAATATATGATACTTTTACATTGTATATAATTTTCATTATTTTAATAGCAATATTATATAATTTTATATCATATGTATTTTTTAATAGAACATTAGGTCAAAAAATCTTTTCTTTAAAGGTTGTAAATATAAATAATGATGATAAAGCTAATGTTTTTAAATTATTTATAAAAGCAGTATTGGTACAATTTCCAATAAAAATGATATATTTAATGATAATAGGACAATTTTTATATTTAATTAATTTTCATAAATATGCGCCAATAGATAATTTATTTACATCAATATTAGTAGGTATAACATCAATATCTAATATATATACTATAGCATTGTTTTTATTTATCTTTTTATTATTTTGGTATGATATATATTTTATAACAGATAGACTAATATTAAGTGATATTATATCAAGAACAAGAGTTGTTGAGATTAAAAAAGAAATGAAATTTTATATAGAAAATGAAAATATTGAAAAATCAAACTTTACATTAAGTATGGATTTTATATTGGATACATTATATAAGATTAATAAATCACTAAAAAACACACTAAAAAAGTGGATTAATTATTTAAAATAATAAAAAAACTCCCATTGGGAGTTTTTTTAAATTTATAAAAAATTATTTATAAAACATTTTAGTCATCCAATTCCAAGTATGTAAAATATGATCCTTAACATCATTATATTTAATATTCCATCCAAGATATTCTTTAGCTAATTTATTATCGCAAATTGAACATTCTGCATCGCCTGCTCTTCTTCCTACAATTTCATATTCTACTTTTTCACCTAAAACCTCTTCAACTTTTTTAATTATTTCTAAAACAGAAAAACCATTGCCTGTACCTAGATTAATATTAATTGATTTATTGTTTTTTAACATTTTTTCTAATGCTAAAATATGAGCAGTTGCTAGATCATAAACATGAATATAGTCTCTAACTGGTGAACCATCTTTAGTATTCCAATCTCCACCAAAAACCTTTGTAATTTTATTATTTTTATAATTATCAATAATAATTGGTATTAAATGATTTGATGGCAAATGAGATTCCCCTAACTCACAATCAGGATCCGCACCAGAAGCATTAAAATATCTTAAACAAGTATAATTTAAATCATATGAATTTTTATAGTCCTCAAATATTTGTTCTACTATATATTTAGATCTTCCATAAGCATTTAATGGATTTTTAATTGTATTTTCATTTAATATAGGAGTATCAGCAAGACCAAAAATTGCTGCACTAGAAGAAAATATAATATTTTTAATATTACAATTAATCATTGCTTTAAGCAAATTTAATGTGCTTACAACATTATTATCGTAGTATTTTATAGGATTTAAAACACTTTCTCCAACTTCAATAGAAGCAGCAAAATGTATTACAGCAATAGGATTATATTTTTTAAATGTATTAACCAATAAATCATAATCATTTAAATCGCCAACAACCAATTCTCCCCATTTTACAAAATCTTTTAAACCAGTAGACAAATTATCATAAACAATTATATTATAATATTGACTAGCAACCTTACAAAATTGAGAACCTATGTAGCCTGCTCCACCTGTAACTAAAATGCTATCTTTCATATAAACCTTCCAACTAAATATTTAATTTTAAAAATAAAATAACTATTACTAGATAAAACAGCTTTAAAAAATATTTTATTTTTTTTATTATAGTCATCTATATTAATATCTTCTTTTATACTATTTAACAAATTTTTTACTTCAATAAAAAACTCTTGTTTATTTTGTTGTCTTCTAAAAAACTTATATAACCATTTAAATGGCACATTATATTTATCTAATAAATTATTATCTTTATAATATTTATAAATGCTTTCGATTATATATATAGAATCTTTTTGATTATTTTTAATTTTATATTGGCCTATTATTGATGTTTTTCTTTGTCTATAATAGTATGTAGAATTATATATAAAAACAATTTTTCTCAATTTAGTTTTTAAAATATTTATAAAATAAAAATCTTCAAATCTTAACTTATTAGGGAAAAACAAATTATTGTTTATTAAAAAATCTTTTCTATACATTTTAGAACAAGCAGATGTTAGCATTAAATTATACATATCATCAGTATAGTCTAGAACTTGATACTTATTTTTAATATCTTTACCATCAATAAATTTTTTACTTCCATCTTCATAAAATTTTAACATTTTATTATTACATATAACATCAGCATCTTTAATATTCAAAACCATCTTTTCTATATAATCGTTTTCTATATAATCGTCGCTATCTAAAAAATAAACAAACTTACCATTAGCATTTTGTAATCCAGTATTTCTAGCACCACCAAGACCAAGATTTTCTTTATGTCTTATTAATTTAATTCTTTTATCTATATCTATATATTTATTAACTATAATATAAGAATTATCTGGACTACAATCATCAACACATATAATTTCTAGATTTTTATATGTTTGATTAATTACAGATTTTAAACATTCTTCTATGTAGTCTTCTACATTATAAAAAGGAATGATTATTGAAACTAAATCTCCCATACTATTGAATATAACAGTTATTAAAAATATCAAGATCTTTATTATAGTATTTAGTGTTTATTTTATAAATACCTAAAACACTATGAAATAAATTATCATGACTTAAATTTGTTTTATTTTTAATACATTCTTCATTTATTTTATAATTTTTTTTAAAATCATTGGAAAACCATAAAATCATTGGAACTTGTTTTTGTTCTTTTGGAGCAAACAGGTAAGGAGTTCCATGTAAAAATATTCCATTTTCTCCCAATGATTGTCCATGATCCGAAACATACAACATAAAAGTATTATAATCATTCATTTCTTTTAATATATTTATAGTAGCATCAATAAAATAACTTGTATAATATATGATATTATTATAAGTATTTATTATTTCTTCATTGGAACAATCATCAAAATAAACACTTTTACAAACAGGAGAAAATTTTTCAAATTTTTCTGGATATCTCAAATAATAAGCTGGTCCATGACTCCCCATTTGATGTAAAAATATAACAATATTCTCTTTATTAATATTTTTTATTTTATTTTCTATGTCATAGAGCATTTCTTCATCATAACAAGTTCTAGCATTACATTCTGGTATTCTTGCTAAATTGATAACTTCATCAGCCCTATTACAAACACCTTTACAATCAGAATTATTATCTATCCATATTGTATAAAAACCAGCCTTTTTCATAAAATCTAATAGATTAGACACTGAATTTTTATATTCCATTTTAAAATCTTTTCTTTCATAGACAGAAAACATACACGGAACAGAAACAGCGGTAGAAGTTCCACAAGATTCTACATTATTAAAATATATAAAATCTTGACCATTTAATGGCTCATTAGTATTAATTTCATAACCACCAAGAGAAAAGTTTTTAGCTCTTGCTGCCTCACCAACTATAAAAATCATAATATTTTTTTTATTTTTATTTTCCATTAAAACATCACTAGTTAAATCTTTAAACTCTAGATTTTTAGTTTTTATTGCTATAATTTTTACAATACTGTTTATATAATTAAAAGGTATCAAATCATTTCTTAAATATCTATTTTCTCTAATATTAGATGATAATTTTTTATAATTTAAAAAACCAATTATTAATATTAAAATTGTAGATGAAATTACAGTAATTAATTTCTTAATATACAATTTTGATTTATTATCATACTCAATATTTACATATTTTATTAAATATATTGACGGTAATATCACAAAAAACAAAATATACGATAAAAATGTAAAATTAAATAACTCAAAAGCCTCTTTACTATTTGTTTCTAAAACATTAATAATCATCACATAATCAATAGATATATTGTATGTGTTTGTAAAATATACAACACCAACATTTATTGATAAAAACAATATAGTAAAAAACTTTGTTGTATATTTATGAAATAATAAAGAATAAAAAATTAAAAATAGCAAAAATAATACAAAAATTGTACCAAAAATATATAATGTACTATTTGTTAGATCATAAACTTTTATTATAAAATTTATATTAAATAAAATAGATACAATAGAAAATAAAATGGTAAATACTTGTATTGATATAGTATGTCTCTTAAAAATATTATTAAATAACTTTTTAATATATTCTTTCATAATATCCTATTACATTTTATTAACATTTTTAATACCTAACAAATCCAAACAAACAACAACATATTGTCTAACAAGATATATTAAAGATAATTTAGATTTTTTATATTCTTCATCTTTTTCATTATTTATAGAACAAACACTATAAAAAGCATTAAACTTTTTAGCTATATTATAAACATATTCAGCTATAAAATTAGGTGCTTTTTTATCATAAGCACTTAAAACAACTTGTGAAAACCTTGATAATTCTAATAATAAGTCTTTTTCTTCTTTTGTTCTAATATCTGTAATTTTAAAATCTTTAATATCTTGATTATTTAAAATAGAGTTAATTCTAACAACACTATATAAAATATAAGCCCCAGTTTTACCTTCATAACTTGTAAATTGATCCATATCAAATATATAATTTGATTCTCTATAATTTATCAAATCGGCAAACTTCAAACATGCAACAGCTATATTTTTTATAGTTTCTTCATCATCAACTTTACTTTTTTCTTTAATTTTACTAATTACTTCGTTTATTAAATCTCTTAATTTTACATTATCACCACTTCTTGTTTTAAATGGCTTATTATCTTTACCATTCATTGTTCCAAAAGGGCAATGTTCTGCTTTATGATTATCATCTAATAAACTAATTTTTTTACTTGCTAAAAATACTTGTTTAAAATGTAAAGATTGTCTAGCATCTACTATATATAAAATTAAATTAGCATTTAATCTTTGAACTCTATCTAAAATTGTAGCTATATCAGTAGTAGCATACATTAAAGCACCTTCACTATTTTTCATAATTACTGGTGGTAAAGAATCATCTATATCACTAATATCAATAATTTCAGCACCATCAGATTTTGTAATAAACTTTCTATCAATTAAATTTCTAATCATCAATGTTGATAAATCATTAACAGAACTTTCTCCATTCCAAAAATCAAAATGAGTATTTAAAATATTTTCAGCTATATCTTTCAAATCATTTATTGATATAGAAGTAAAATATTTCCATAACGTTATATAAGGTTTATAACCGTCTTGTAATTTTTTTGTTGTTTTATGTATTTTATCATTAAAATCTTTATCTTCTTTTGATTTATTACTGCTTAATCTATATAATTCTGTTAATTCTTCTGGTGTAATACTTAAATCAGTAATTTCTTCTTTATTAAAATCTTCCTTAAAACATTCAGCTTCTGGATATTTTAATCTAATTCCTTCAATTACCATACCCATTTGTAGTCCCCAATCGCCTAAATGAACATCACTTAAAACATTATCACCACAAAAATTATATATTTTTCTAATACTTTCACCAATAACTGTGGATCTTAAATGTCCAACATGTGGTTCTTTTGCTATATTATAGCCACCAAAATCAATTATAACATTTTTACTTTTATCTTTTTTATCTAGCCCGCATTTACTATCATTAATTGTTTTATTTAATTCTTCAATAAGGTAATTATTATTAATAACAACATTAATAAAACCAGGACCATCTATAGTAATTTTATCAAAAATATTATTATCTTTTAATTTACTAACTATACTTTCAGCAACTTCTCTTGGATTTTTATGTAATTCTTTACATAATGGCATGGCACAATTAGTTTGAAAATCACTCAAATCAGGTCTATCTGAATATTGAAAAAAAGCGAATTTACTATTATAATCTAACTCTTTAAAAACATTTGAAAGTATAGTATTTAAATCATTAATTGTCGACATTTCTTTATTTAATAATAATACAAATAAAATATAATATAGAGTATATAATTTTCAATAAATAATTGTTGTTAAAAAGATAAAAAACTGACCATAAAAGTCAGTTTTTTTATTATTCAAACTCAACAATTAAGTCGTTTTTATTCACTAAATCATTATTTTCTTTATGAACTTTTTTTATTTTAGCATCAAAATCTGCTCTAATTATATTCTCCATTTTCATAGCTTCTATTGAATATAATTCTTCACCAGCAGTTACTTCATCCCCATCCTTAATTTTTATTTTAAATATTTTACCAGCAATAGGGGATTTTAGAAATTTAACTTTTTTAACAGCTTCAACAATCGGCATAAACTGTTCTAATTCTGATATTCTAGTAGTTCTAACACTTACTCTAATTATAGAACCCATATATTGAAAACAATAATTTCCAGCATAATCGTCTTGTAATATTTTAACATTAATTGGTTTATTATTAACCAAACCCCTAAAAATATTATTGCCATGTTGCCAAGCAGTAGTTAAAACATCATAACCAGTTCCATATTCAACACCAAAAGAATTATCTTTATTGTTAATATTACATAAATATTTCTTTCCATCAATATCAACCACTAACTTATCTTCTACATTATTTTTATTATTTTTTACTATTCCACCGGTAATATTTCTAACTCTATCTATATAGTTTGTATACATATAAAGAGCTACACTAATCAAAGAACTTTTCTTTTTTGCTTCAAGTTCATTATTATTAAAACCAGAAGAAAACTCTTTTTTAATGAAATTAGTATTTATATCACCTTTTAAAAACTTTTCATTATATGTAATTGTTTCTAAAAAACCTATATTATGAGCTACACCAGTAATAAAAAAACTACCAAGTGCCGTTTGCATTCTTTCTATACAATGTTGTCTATTATCAGCATAAGTTAATAATTTACATATCATGCTATCATAAAAAGAACTTATTTCGCATCCTTCATAAATACCGGTATCTACTCTAACACCTTCAACAGTAGTTGGTTCCATATATTTATTAATTCTACCAGAAGATGGCAAAAAACCTCTTGAAGGATCTTCGGCACATATTCTACTTTCCATAGCCCAACCTTTAAGTTTTATATCTTTTTGAGTAAATGGAAGTTTTTCGCCCTTAGCTATATTTATCATTAATTCAACTATATCAAGACCAGTAATCAATTCTGTAACGCCATGTTCTACTTGTAATCTTGTATTCATTTCAAGAAAATAGAAATTTTTATCTTTATCCATCATACATTCTATTGTTCCCGCAGAATAATAACCAACTTCTTTACATAAAGAAACAGCTTGTTTATACATTTTTTGTCTAGTTTCTTCATCAACAAAGGAGCTTGGAGCTTCTTCTATAACTTTTTGATTGTTTCTTTGAATAGAACATTCTCTTTCACCTAAACAAACAATATTACCAAACTTATCACCTATTACCTGTATTTCAATATGTCTAGGATTTTCTATAAACTTCTCTATAAATATTCTTCCATCACCAAAACTATTTATAGCTTCATTCGTAGCAGTTTCAAAAGCATCTTTAACATCTTCAGCACAAGTAACCATTCTCATACCTTTACCACCACCACCAGCAGAAGCTTTAATCATAACAGGAAAACCTATTTTTGTAGCGATTTTAACAGCTTCATCTGCATCTTTAATAATACCATCATAACCAGGAACAACACTAACACCTGCTTTTTTAGCAATTTTTTTAGATTCTATTTTATCACCCATTTTTTTAATAGCATCAACAGGAGGAGCAATTAAAGTTATACCTTCTTTTTCTAATCTCTCTGCAAATACAGAGTTTTCAGATAAAAAACCATATCCAGGGTGAACATAAGTAGCACCAGTTTTTTTAGCTGCATTTACAACTTTATCTATATTTAAATAACTATCAGAAGCAATAGCTGAACCTAAAAGTACAGCTTCATCTGCCATTTGAACATGTAAAGAATTAACATCTGCTTCGGAATAAACAGCAACTGTTTTAATACCTAATTTTTTAGCAGTTTTAATAATTCTACAAGCAATTTCACCACGATTAGCTATTAATATCTTATCTTTATTATACATTTTAAATAAATATTTGTTAATACTATTACAAGAAATAATATATCTTATTATTTTTTTTTCAAGATATTTTAAAAAAAATCAACAGATAATTATCTGTTGATTTTTTAATATCTTTATTATTGATATAAATTAAAAATTAATTAAAAATTAATATCATAACCACTTAAATTAAGTTGATGTTTTAAATCAGATTTACATTCTTCAAGTCCCTTTTCACTTAAAGCTTCACATCTTGTAGTAATATCAGGTTGAGTATTAGAACCTCTAACTAACCACCAACCATCACTAGTTTCAACTCTAATACCATCTACATCAACAAAACTTCTTCCTTCTTTTTTCATTCTTTCTGCTATTTCATCAGCTATTTTAAACTTTTTATCATCACCAACTT
Source organism: uncultured Alphaproteobacteria bacterium (assembly GCA_949288805.1). Lineage (GTDB taxonomy): Bacteria > Pseudomonadota > Alphaproteobacteria > Rickettsiales > UBA1997 > RGIG8782. The sequence goes on from CASELL010000001.1 coordinate 42,146, forward strand.
CAACCCTTATTTCAGTTGTAGAATAAGTTTTAGGAAAAGATTCTCTAATCTCTGCTATTGTTTCTTTTGTATGAGATAAAAAATTCATTAATTTAACACCAGCATAAAGAGCATCATCGTAGTTATGATTTTCACCATAAAACATATGACCACTAGTTTCTGCTGCTAATTTTATATTATCACTTTTCATTTTAGATTTTTGAGCAGAATGTCCGGGTTTCCACATAACAGGAACACCACCATGTGCTTTAATGTCATCATATAAAACTTTACTAGCTTTAACTTCTGACATTACTTTTTCCCCAGGGTTATGTTTTAAAAACTCTCTTGCTAAAATAATTAACAATTGATCTCCATACAATAAAACACCTTTATTATCTACAACTCCTATTCTGTCTCCATCTCCATCAAAACCAACACCAAAATCACAATTATTATCAATAACTGCTTTTTTTAACATCTCCATATTTTTTTCTACTGCTGGATCTGGGTGGTGATTAGGAAAGTTTCCATCTACTACATCACACATAGTTAAGTTTTCATTAGGAAATTTAGCAACTATATCTTTTAAAATACTAGCAACAGCACCATTTCCTGCATCCCACATAATTTTTAATTTTCTATCACCAAGATCCAAATGTTCTAATATAAACTTAAAATAATTAGGTTTTATATCAAATTCTTCATATTTTCCTTGATTAGAAGATTTTTCAAAATCATCATTTTTAGAATAAACACCTAATTCTTGTATATCATCACCAAAAACAGGACCATCAACAGTTAACATTTTAAAACCATTATATTCAGGTGGATTGTGAGAAGCTGTAACTATTATACCAGCATCTTTATTTAAATTATGTATAGCAAAATAAACAACAGGAGTTGGAACTAGACCAACATTAACAACATCTATACCACATTCTAATAAACCTTTAATAACCTGTTTAGAATACTCTGGTGATGTATGTCTACCATCATAACCAATTATACAAGATTTCTTATTATATTTTCTTTTTAATAAAGTTCCATAAGATAACCCAACATAATAAGCATCTTCATTATTTATTTGTTTATCAACAACACCTCTAATATCGTATTGTTTTAAAATACTTTTTTCAAAAATATGACCCATAATTAATTAAAGTTGTTATTAAACTATTAATAGTTTAATAACAACTCTTTTAAAAAACAATATATTTATATAAATATATTAAATATACATAGAAATACCATTATTAACATTATTAAGACGTATGTTGTGCATATCTAAGTTGGCTTGTGCTACACCGAATCTATTAAGTAAATTAAGCATTAGTGTTACATTTTGAGTATATATGTCAACAAGACATTGAAGATATTCTTTTGTTGAAAGTTGTCTGTCCAAATTAAAACCTTGTGGTTGTGCTTGTTGTTGAACAATTTTAATTTGTCCATAATTTGGTTGTTGTACTTGTTGTTGAACAATTTTAATTTGTCCATAATTTGGTTGTTGTACTTGTTGTTGAACAATTTTAACTTCCCTACCAGCTGGTTGGTACTCTCTTTGTGGATAAAGAGAAATGTTAACACTATTAAGTAATTTTTCAAATCTTTGTTTGGTTTCAATATTTTGAAATTGATATTTTGTTGATATTATTTCAGCAAAATCTTTAAGTCTATGAAACTCAGATTGATTTCCTTCTTCTTTAACTTTATTTACAGAGTCTCGTATTGCCTCCAACATACCATTTACAAAAGCTTTGGGAGAAACTTTTTCGCGAACATTTTCTAAATTATTTTCAAGTTCTTTTATATTTGTTGATGTAAGTATTGCATCTATAACCCTAACAACCTCATTATTATAATATCTACTATCATGATATTGTTGTCGTTTTGTCGTTTCTTGTGTTTGTGTTTTTACTCCTTGAACTTTAGCAGTTTTAGGTCCTTCATTGGTTACTCTAGGTTTGTTTTGTAAAGCTTCAAATTTTTTCTTTTGTTTTTCAAGTTTTTCAGTAAAGCCTGATAAACCTCCTTGTAATTTACTTAAATCTTTGCTTTTTTTAGCTAAATCTGTTTTTAATTTTTTATTTTCATATCTTAATTTTTTATTTTCATATCTTAATTTTTTATTTTCTTCTTCTGCTTTTTGTTTTTCTTCTTCTGTTTTTTGATTTTCTTCTTCTTCTTTTCTTTTTTTTATTGCTTCAGATACTGATTTTTTAAGTTCATTTAGTTCTTTTGTAATAGGTTCTGTTGGATTATCTTTAAAAAAACTTTTAAGTTCTTCCTCTATGGTTTTTTTATCTTTTTCACTTCCTTCAATAATATTTAATAATTTTATTATTTTAATATCTTCAATGTTTTCAACACCAGATATATCTTTAAGTTTCTTTTTTTTCTCTTCATCGCCTAGACCTTCTAATAACAAATCAATATCTTTTTTTACTGTATTTGCTGCTTCTACCATTTTTCTCGTAAAAGGTTTTTGTTCTCCTTTTTCGTCAAAAAAAGCAAAATCCTCTCTTAATTTTCTTTCATTTTCTTCACCTTCAAATGCAACTCTAGAAAAAATATTAAAAAGACGTTCCGCAGTGTTATAAAGTAATTCACGTGAACTTGGGGAAATTTCAGCTGATCTAACTTCAGTATTACCAATAAATAAATTGAGAAGAGTAGCATCGTTTATATTATCTCCTTTTCCTAATATTTTCACAACATCATCTTCTTTAAAACATCCAGCACCTACTGCATTAACATGTTCAGATAAGCAAGTTAAAAGTTTTTCAGCTCCTTCTTTACCTTCTTTATTTAGTTCAACAAGTTTTTCTAATAAATTAACAGGTTTTCCATCTTCTATAATAGTTGTTATAGCAATTTTTTCAAGAACTGATTCAATAGCTGAATCAAATGGATTATCATGTATTTGTCTCTCAAGATGTTCTATAGCATATGGTTTAATATCATCTATTTTTTTTTCACTATTAAAATATAACAAACCATTAACATCTATTATAGGTATACTCTTCCATACATTAAGAGCATTATTATTTGCTTTATTTGGATCAAATTTAAGTTCACCAACATCTTTATTTACCACATCCAAGTCAACACCATTTTCTTTTAAAAACGTTTTGAGAGTTTCTGCTTCTTCATAAGTTAATCTGTTAAATTGTTCTTTTTCTTTTTCTTTTGTTGCATTATTAATGGCATTTATTAAAATATCAATAACATCGTCTTCTATTTTATATCCATCGTTTCCTTCTTTTTCTACTGCATAATAAAATGCTGTTAATTTAGAGGCAACTCCACGTAAGAGTCCAGCAATCCTTGTTTTTTCATTACTTAAATTTTTTCCTTTTTCTTCTTTTAAATAATTTAGTTTTCTTTTTATGCTAGAAATAAAAGCATCACTGCTGGAAATCTCTTGATAAACGCCTTCTCTTATTTTTTTTCCAAGTCCAAGAACTACTCTTAAATCTTCCTTTATTTTTTTCTTAGCCTCTTCCACTCTTTTATCTTTAAGCTCTGCTCCATCATACTTACCCATTTCAGAACTAAGAAGTTTTCTTCCTTCTTCTTCATCTTTAGCACTAAATAGACTAAAAGCTCCAAGTGCTTTTGAAAAATCAACATCATCTTTTATTCTTTTATTATCATCATCACCGTCAAAAGAATCATCTCCCAATTTTTCTTCTAAAGATTCTTTAATTTTTGCTCCAAATGAATCTTTTTCAGCCATAACACATGATTGATAAACCGCATTAAGTCTCTTTCTGATGGGTTCTGAAACTCCTGCAAACAACACTTTTTTGAATTCATCTAATATTCTACAAAGTAATTCCTTTTGGTTCAGATTCAAACCAGTATGACCAGTAATTTTTGATGTTAATTTTTTAACTCCGTCATTAATTTCAGTAACCACCTGAACAAGCTCTGTTTCGGGTAATAACAACAATAAATTTTGTAAGTTTTTTTTAAAATCTATAAAATTCCAGTCACCACTTTCTAGCGCTTTTTTTCCCATTGAAACAAACGTTTCATTAATTTTATCATATACATTAAATCCAAAATATCTACATCCCTCTACACCAAATTCTCTAACAATAAATCTTGCTAAAGCAGGATTACTTTCCATACATTTTAATAAATCAAATCTATATGTTCCACCATTTTTTCCAATAAAAGTGGTTTTAAGCAGTGTTTCAAGTTGTTTTCTTGACATTTTTTCTAAAAGAACTTCTGGATCTACTTTATATAAAAAATCATCAATTTCCTGATCATCCCCAACATCAAAACCAAGATTGTTTAATTGTGCCACAAAATCTTCTCTAGATACCACTAGTTTAGGAGTTTCTCTGTCTAAAAAATCATATAAATCAAATGTTGTTTCTGCCATAAAAAAAATAAATTTATTAATATCCTGAAACTAGTATACAATATTTTTTTTATAATGTCAACACTTTTTTATTTTTTTAGGAATTTTTTTTATTTAAATAAAGCTTATTTATAAAAAGATCTTTTTTATCTAAAAATAAATATTCTAAATTATCACTAATTTTTTTATTTGTAAGACTTAATTGCTTTAATTCTTCAGAATTAAACTTCTTTAAAACAAAATCAATAACATTATGATCTTGTGGATGACCTATACCTATTCTAATTCTATGATAATTTTTACCAATCATTTCAGATATACTTTTAATACCATTATGACCAGCAGAACCTCCACCTAATTTGTATTTTACCTTACAAAATTCTAGATCTAAATCGTCATGAAAAACAAAAATATTTTCAATTGGTATTTTAAAAAACTTTTTAATTTCACTAACAGCAACACCCGACTTATTCATATATGTTTGAGGTTTTGCTATTATAACTTTTTTTGAAAATAGTTCGCAAGTATATATTTCTGCTTTAAATTTTTTTTGGCAACCTGTAATATTATAATTTTTTAATATTTCATCTATACATAAAAAACCACAATTATGTCTAGTTTTTTCATATTCTTCACCAAAATTACCAAGTCCAACTATTAAATAATACATTACTTTACATCCATAGCAGAAGTCATATCAACAACTCTTACTAGTTCTTGCATCGTTGTATAACCCATAATAACTTTTTGAACTCCATCCATCTGCATAGAAACAAAACCATTTTTATTTAAATAATTTATCATTTCTTTTTTTGTAGCTCTTGTAACTATCATTTCATCTAATTCTTTATCAACATCTATTATTTCGGCAACAGCCATTCTTCCAGAAAAACCTGTTCCTCTACACTTATCACAACCTTTTTCTTTATATAATTCAGTAACCTTATTAGCAATATTTGTTCCTAAAAACTTTGATATTATCTGTCTTTCTTCCTCTGTAATTTTATATTTTTCTTTACAGTATGGACATAATTTTCTAGTTAATCTTTGAGCAATTATACATATCAACGAACCTGACAATAAATATGGTTCAACACCAATTTGCATTAATCTAGGTATAGCAGAAAAAGCATCATTTGTATGTAAAGAAGAATAAACTTGGTGACCAGTCATAGCTGCTTGAACAGCAGCAATAGCAGTTTCCTTGTCCCTAATCTCACCTACAAGTATAACATCAGGGTCTTGTCTCATTAATGTTCTAATTCCATCAGCAAAATCAAGACCAACATCTGGATTAATATTTGTCTGTCTAATTAATGGTATTCTATATTCCACAGGATTTTCTAATGTCATTATATTTTTGTCAATACTGTTTATCATATTCAAAACAGTATACAAGGTCGTGGTTTTACCACTACCAGTAGGACCTGTAATAATAACAATACCTTCTGGCCTTTTAATACATTTTTTAATTATATTTTGAGTTCTAGGAAAATAGCCAAGTTTATCAAGATCAAGAATAGATTTTTTTTCGTCCAATATTCTCATTACTATATTTTCGCCTTCAACAGTAGGTTGACTTGAAACCCTGAAATCAATATTTCTTCCTAAAATCTGGGCATTAATTCTACCATCTTGTGCTTTTCTAGTTTCAGCAATATTCATACCAGACATAATCTTAATTCTAACAACAATAGAGCTCCAATAATCCTTATGAAAAGCTTTTATTTGTTCCATCTTACCATCAATTCTGTATCTTAATCTTAAAAAGAAGTTTTCTGGTTCAAAGTGTAAATCCGAAGCTCCAACACGAACAGCATCTGTCAATATAGCATCAACAAGTCGCACCATAGGGCTTTTATAGTCGCCTTGTAAAGCCTGTTCTTCGTCACCAGTTAAAGAGCCATTTTCTATTTCTTTTAAAATACCATCAATAGACATGTCATAATCATAATATCTATCAATAGCATTAACTATATCAGACTCTGAAGCATATATTAGTTGAACATTGTAATTTAAAGGAAAAAATCTTTTTATTTGGTCAGAAACAACTATATTAAAAATATCAGTTGTCGCAACAGTTACAGTATTATCAATTAAACCAACAGCAACAACCTTGTTTTGCATAGCAAAACCTTTTGGTATCTTTCTAACAAGATTTTGATCTATAATTAAAGATTTTAAATCAATATTTTTAGCATCAGTATCAGCATTTAATATTTCAGATAAAGTTTTATCACTAATAAAACCCATTCTAACAAGAATAGAAGAGATATCCTCTCTTTTTCCATTGTTCTTTTGTTCTTTAAGAGCAACCTCTACTTGATCCTGTGAAACAATTTTTCTTTCAATTAATTCATCAAGTATGTCAACTTTTTTATTTTCTTGTTTTTGTGTAACAGCTTCTTCTGCTACAACTTCTTTACTATTGTTAGTAGATTCGCTACTATCTTTATTTGTTTCCTCTGACATATTATAGTAATATTCTCTTAATAGCTATTAATAAAGTTATTATAACAAAAAGTCTAATTATTTTAAATAAATCAACCTTATCATCAGTTTTTAATAAGATATACTTTTTAAGTGTTTTGTTTATGTTGTTTTTTCTTTCTTGTTTTTTAACTTTTTCTAGTTCTTCCTTTGTTAATGTATTATAATACTCTTGTCTTTCTTTTTCTTTTACTAATTCACTATCATATTCTGGATGAACTTCTAATGTTCTAGCTATAAAATAAAGATCTAAAATTGTTAACAACAAAATTACAACATCAAATATTTCCAATAAAAATCTAGAATTAACAAATTTTAAAGAAATAAAATAAATAACACAAGGAATTAATGACCAATAATATAAAATAATATTTAAATTTTCCTCACCATTTCTAGCTCTTAAAAAAGAAGAAACAACCCTCTCTTTTAAACCATTATATATTTTTTTAAGAAATAGAAAAACTTTATTAAAAAATGTTTTAAACATAAAAAAACAAAAAATTAAACTGCTAATAGTATGAAACCTTTATTTTATTTTGCAAGAAAAAAATTATTAATCGTTTAAAATTACTCAACAATTATATTAATCAATCTATCAAGATTTTTAGTATCTAATAAATCATCCTTTTTATCACTAACACCATCTAATGCTTCACCTATATTATCAGCTATATCTTTATTGACATCTTTAATTCCATCATTAATATCTTCAATAATATTAATATCTTCAATATTATTTTTTAAATTTTTTGTTGTAGATTCAATTTTATCATCTATTGCCTTTTCTATATCTGTTGCTACATCTTCTTTAATTTCTTCGATTTTTTTATTGATATCTTTTTTAATGTTCCTATTTTTTGAAAAATCCCCAAAAATATTATTTAACATATCTATAAAAATATCATCAGAAGCAACAGAATTATATATAATAGAGTCTTTTAAAAAATCTGGACTTTTATCATTATAAACAACTTTCAAAAAAGATATTATTAACAAAGATAATAAAACTCCTTTTGTTAAACCAAAAAGAAAACCAAGAGTTCCATTTAAACTAATAGGTATTAGTTTTCTTAAAATTATACTTAAATAATTAGTAATAATAGATATAACTATTATAAGAAGAACAAAAAGAACGGCATTAGCAACTATATCTAAAAGAAAAGGTATTTGTATTTTATCCTCAAAAATTGGCCTTATCATTGGCTTAAAAACAGAAGTCAAATAAAAAGAACCAAACCAATTAATTATTGAAGATAATTCTCTAAGAAAACCTCTTATTAACCCAAAAAGAGATAATAACATTATAATAACAGCTATAATTATATCAAAGTTTGATGTCAACATAACAGTTTTCTTAAAAATATAGACATCTTTAAGATGTCTATATTATTTATTAATTTAATTGAATGGTTAAAGCTCCATCCATATCAAAAACTAAAATATATTTTTTAGCAAAAGTATAATTATTTTCAATTATTTCTTTTACTTTTTTTGTATTTTTTTGCCAATCTTTTGTAATGCTAATTACTTCAGACTTTACATTCCACACTAAATTTAAATTATTAGCAATAGTTTCATCACTAACAAAAGCAATTATTGGCTTATTTATTCTTAATTTAGAAATACTGTTTACACGATCTAAATTATCTCCAATTATAACTATCGCATCAGCATCATCTGCTTCTTCGTCTAACAATAAAGATATTGGGTTATAATTACCACATTCACAATCATGTCCACAAGAGCAAAAACTGTCAGAGTCGCAAGAACATCCACATGTACATTCTTTACCATCTTTACAACCACAATCGCAATCATCATCGCAAGCACATTCTTTACCTTCTTTACAACCACAATCGCAATCATCATCGCAAATACAGTCACCATGTCTGCAACAAGGACAACAACCATATATTTCATGTTCTGTATCTTTAACTATTTTTGCCATAGTTTTAATAACATTAACAGGGTCTACACCTTTTGTTGTTTCATCAGAAGTCATTACAGCATCAACTGCTTCAAAAACCGCATTAGCAACATCTGAAACTTCTGCTCTCGTAGGTTGAATATTATCAACCATAGATAATAACATTTGAGTTGCTATTATAACTGGTTTTTTATAAAAACTACATAAAGCAACAATTTTCTTTTGCATTGCTGGCACTTTTGAGAAAGGAATTTCACAAGCTAAATCACCTCTTGCTACCATAATACCATCACTTTCAATTATAATATCTTCAAGATTTTGAGTTGCTTCATAATTTTCTATTTTAGATATAATTTGAACATTTTTATGTCCTTTAGCAGCGCAATATTCTTTAACATCTTTAACATCTTTACCTGTTCTAACAAATGATAAAGCTATCATATCAACTTTTTTCTCAATACCAAAATCGATATCTTTCCAATCTTGTTCTGTAACAGTAGGTAAAGAAACTGGTTTACCAAATAAATTAATATGTCTTTTTGTAGTAATATTAGTTTGACCTTCAACAACTTCAAAATCAATATCAGTTTTTGTTTTTTTAGTAGCTTTCGCTAACATAACACCACTATCAAAAACAATAGTATCACCAACATTAACATCTTTTAAAAAGTCCTTGTAATTAACACTAATTTTACCAGTATCTTCGTAAACTCCTTTTTCAGTAGTCATAGTGAATTTGTCACCAACTTTTACAAAAAGCTTATCTCTAACTTCACCAGTTCTAATTTCTGGGCCTTTTGTATCTAACATTATAGCACCAGATAGTTTTAGTTTTCTAATTGTATCAATTTTTTTACCATGTTCTTCATGCGAACCATGAGAAAAATTTAATCTAAAAACATTAACACCTGCTTTTGATAATTCTTTCAATACTTCTGGACTCTCTGATTTTGGTCCTATTGTAGCAACAATTTTAGTTCTTTTCATTTATTTACTCCTTTTATTATTATATATTAATACTGGCGACGCTATAAAAATAGACGAATAAGTTCCAATAATAATACCAACAAATATTATAATACTAAATGTTCTTAAGCTATCAACACTAGAAAAAAGCAAAGGCAAAATTGCTAACAATGTTGATAAACTTGTATACATAGTTCTTTTTAATGTTTTATTTATACTTATATTTACAACAGATTCTATATTTTCTGTCTTATGTATAGCTAAGTTTTCCCTAATTCTATCAAATATTACAACAGTATCATTTATTGAATAACCTATAACAGTTAATATTGCTGCTATTGTTGTTAAATCAAAGTTCAAATTAAATAACGATATAAAACCTAAAATAATAATTATATCATGTATTAATGATAATATAGCACCAAAGCCAAAATCTAATCTAAATCTAATCCAAACATAAAAAAGAATACAAATAAGCGATAACAATAAGGCCATTATACCATTTTTAACCAATGTCTCACCAACCTGCGGTCCAACAAAATCAACCTTATTTATTATAACATCTTGATAACTGTTTTTTATGATAGTTTTAATATTTTCTATATCAGAATCTTTGTCTTTTATATCTTTTTGAGATATTTTTAGTATAACACCACCATTATATTTTTGTACAATGGCATCTTCATAATTATTTGTAATTAAAGCACTATTAAAACTTTCTATATTACCAATATCAAAAACCAAACCACCAGTAAAATCTATACCAAAATTAAATCTTTTAACAGATATAAAAAATACCGATATAACAATTAAAAAAAATGATAATATAAAAGAAAGTTTAGCACCTTTTACAAAATTAAATTCCCTAATCATTACATATTCTTTATTTTTTTTGCCATTCTACTAACTTTTCTAGCAGCAGTATTTAATTTATAAACACCTTTTGAAACGCCAGTCATAATTTCAGATTCAAATTCAACAAGAGCCTTTTTAGCAGCCTCTTTATCGTTAGTATTAATAGCATCTTCAACTTTTCTTAAAAAAGTTCTAATTCTACTCTTTCTAGACTTGTTAATAGCAGTCTTTCTAGCAGTAGCTCTAATATTTTTCTTTGTAGTTAATGTGTGAGCCATTTCCTAAATTATTATTAATAAACACTGTCATATTTTAAAATTTATTTTTAATTTTGCAAGAAATTTTTGAAAACCATAAATAATACTATAAAAAACAGGGTTTAACTATTAAATAGTCTTTATTTTTAGAAGTATTTCCCATATTTCTTTTTTTTTAGAAACATTTTTAATGACAAAATTTGGATTATAAATACCAATAACTTTAATATTTTTTGTTATATAACAATTTGTATAATCAACAAATTTATTTTTTATATGAGATAAAGTTTTATTATTTTCTATTAGTGTTGAAGTAGAATAATTACCTGTCAATATAATAAGTTTTGGATCTATTAAAGATATAGCTTTTTCAATAACTGGTTTACAAATCTCTAATTCTTCTTTTATTGGATTTCTATTTCCAGGTAACCTCCAAAAAAAAGTATTCATTAAACAATAATTATTAATATTTATAGAAGCAAACATATTTCGTAACAAAACTCCATCGTTTCCACTAAATATTTTACCACTAATATCGTCTTGATCGTTTGGTATATCATTAATAATTAATATTTTTGATGTTAAATCTCCATCAATAAAAAGAGAATTGTTAGAAAGTTTTCTAAATTTATCATAAAAACTAGATGTTTTAACAAAATCCAATAGAGAATCTAGTGAATTTATATTGTCAATTTGGTTTTTTATCTCATTAAACTTGTTAAAAGAACTAGTAGCCAATTCATCTTGTTTTTCAGCTAATGCCTCTATTATATCTTTTTTTGTCTCAATTTCATTAGTAAAAAGATCATCTATGCCATTAGCGTTTAACCATTCCAATAATATAATTAGGTCTTCCTGCATATTTAAAATTGGTGATGGCTAAAAATATCATCTGTCCAACCGGATAAATCAAGCTTTACTCTTGTTGGCAAAAACTTAAAACATTCTTCTACTAGTTCTTTTCTATTTTCATTTGTTAGCATAATATCCAATTTATTTTTAATTCTATGTAAAAATAAAACATCATTAGCTGCATATTTTAGCTGTTCTTCGTTAATATCTCCACCCCAATAAGAACTTTGCTCTTTTTTTGATATATCAATATTAAAAAATTCTTTTATTATAGCCTTTAATCCATGAGTATCTGTGTAAGTTCTAGCTATTTTTGAGGCAATCTTTGTACAATAAACATTTTTAATATTTATATTAAATGTTTTATTTAATATAGCCATATCAAATCTAGCATAATGAAAAATTTTTAAAATATTATCATCAGATAATAATTTTATTAAATTTGGAGAATTGTAGTCACTCTTATTATCAAAATGAATTATATGAACATCTTCATTTCCATCACATAATTGGACTAAACAAAGTCTGTCTCTAAAATTATTTAATCCCAATGCCTCCGTATCAATTGCAATTTCATTACTTAAAATCAGATTATCTGGTAAATCGTTCTTATAATAATTAATCATAATAATAATTTTAATAACTATTTGTAATAATAAAACTAAAATATTTTATTTCAAGAATTTTAAACATTTATAACATCACAATCTTCACCATATTTTAATACTAATAAACCAAGTATTTCAAGATAATAATTTTTAATACTATCTATTTCCACACAATCATTACTATCTTGTATATTTCTAAAAATATCTAAAAATTCAAAAGACTTATTTGTATTAATTTTTCCTAATCTTAATATTATATTTTCCAAAACAGTGTTTATATTTTTAGAGATAATTGTATATTTCTCTTCTACGTTTTCAAAATTTATACTATTTATTAATATTTTTTGTTCATTTATAAATTTTTCCATATTATACCTTTATTTTTTTTATACGTATAAATTATAACAATAAAAAAATAAAATACAACTATTATTTTATATTTTTAATAAATAATATATATTTGAGGTTGTATATGTTCTAAAAATACCTCTTAAAAAATATAGATCTCAAAAATGGTCCAACAAAACATACTTGAATAAACCAAGCAAAAAAGAAAGATCTCAAAATAGCAAATAAATATATTTGTAAAAAGTTATCAACAAAACCAACATATCTAATAGTCATTATAAAACCCATTAAACAAACCATAATTGAAACTATTATAGTAGGTAATAAAACATTTTCAGTCCATTTATTCTCTTTTTTACAAATAGTTTTCTTTATTTTAAAGGCTAATTTAAAAACAAAAATATTCATTAATAAAAAGCCACATAAAAAGCCAAACCACCAATTTTTAATAATTATCATTAATGTTTGTTTTGTAAAACCAAACATTAATAAATTATTATAAGTCATCATAATTAAACTCATTGTCCCAGCCATAGTTAGACCAAATAAAACTTCTTTTTTCATTGTATTTTTCTTATTATTATCTAATTTATATTATAAAAATCATAAAATCTAAAATACAAGAAAAATCGTATTATTTTTTCAAAGATTTTCTATAAGATTCTAATATATAATTTCTTGCTTCAACAGCCTGTTCTTTTGTCAAAGGTTCTATATCTTCTAGTGGATATTTTATACCTATATTTTTATATTTTACTTTTCCCATATCATGATATGGCAAAACATCTAATGCTTTAATATTTGTTAATGTTGCTAAAAACTCTCCTAATTCTTCAAGATATTTTTTATTAAAAGTAATAGTTAGCACTACAACATGTCTTATCCAAACAGGAATATTTTTTTGAGATAAATATTCAGCAAAAAGCAATATATTTTTATTAGAATAACCTGTTAATTTAATATGTTCTTCATCATTAATATGTTTAATATCTAACAAAACAAGATCGGTATATTCTAATAATTTATCAATTTTTATAGTATCATTAGGATTAAAAGTTATTCCCGATGTATCAAGAGCTGTATGTATATTTTTTGATTTACAAACCTTAAATAATTCTGTAATAAAGTCAATTTGTAGTAATGGTTCGCCACCTGTAATTGTAATGCCACCACTAATAAACTCTTTTACTCCTTCGTATTCTTTGATAATATCTTCAACAGACATTTCTTTATTGATATCAGTAGACCAAGTATCTGGATTATGACAGTATTTACATCTTAAAGGACAACCCTGTGTAAATACAACAAACCTGGTCCCTGGGCCATCTACTGTTCCAAAACTTTCTATCGAATGAATATTACCTTTCATAATTTTATAAAAGGAAGATTTTTAATCTTCCTTTTTGATTTATTGACTAATTTTAGAATGAAAAGTTCTAGCTATAACATCATCTTGTTGTTCTTTTGTTAATTTTACAAAATTAACCGCATAACCAGAAACTCTAACTGTTAATTGTGGATATTTTTCAGGATGAGCCTGTGCATCTAATAATGTTTCTCTATTAAAAACATTAACATTTAGATGATGTCCACCTTTTTCAACATAACCATCTAATAAATTAATTAAGTTTTCTTCTTGCATTGTAGCCATAATTTACCTCTTTTTTATTAATTTAAATTAGTTTCACAACAACCTTTATCAAGAGTGATATTTAAATCTCCAACAAATACTTCATCTTTGCCTAAGGCATTAGGAATAATTGAGAATGTATTAGAAATACCATCTTGTGCATAATTAAATGGAAGTTTAGCAACAGAAGATAATGAAGCAAGAGCACCATTACTATCTCGTCCATGCATTGGATTAGCCCCTGGGGCAAAAGGTTCGCCTGCTTTTCTTCCATCAGGAGTATTTCCTGTTTTTTTACCATAAACAACATTTGAAGTTATTGTCAATATAGAAGTAGTAGGAATAGAATCTCTATAAGTATAGTGTTTTCTAATCATAGTCATAAACTTTTTAACAATATCTACTGCTATTTTATCAACCCTATCATCATTATTACCATATTTTGGGAAATCTCCCTCAACTTCATAATCTACAACAATACCATTTTCATCTCTAATTGTTTTTACTTTGGCATATTTTATTGCTGATAAAGAATCTGCTACAACTGATAACCCAGCTATACCAGTAGCAAAATATCTTTTTACATCTCTATCATGTAAAGCCATTTGTGCTCTTTCATAGCAATATTTATCATGCATATAGTGGATAACATTTAAAGTATTAACATATAACCCAGCTAGCCACTCCATCATGTTTTCATAATTTTCCATTACTTCGTCATAGTTTAGATATTCAGAAGTAATTTGTCTATATTTTGGACCAACTTGTGCTTTTGATTTTTCATCAACACCACCATTAATAGCATATAATAAACATTTTGCTAAATTAGCCCTAGCACCAAAAAATTGCATTTCTTTACCAACTACCATTGAAGATACACAGCAAGCAATAGCATAATCGTCGCCATGAGTAACTCTCATTAAATCATCGTTTTCATATTGAACAGAAGATGTTTTAATTGATATACGAGCACAATATTCTTTAAAATGTCTTGGTAATCTTTTTGACCATAAAACTGTTAAATTAGGCTCTGGTGCAGTTCCAAGATTTTCTAATGTTCTTAAATATCTAAAAGAGTTTTTAGTAACCAATGGTCTGCCATCTATACCAACACCACCAATAGATTCTGTAACCCAAGTAGGATCACCAGAAAACAATTCATTATATTCAGGAGTTCTAGCAAATTTAACTAGTCTTAACTTCATAATAAAATGATCTATCATTTCTTGTGCTTCTACTTCTGTAATAATACCATCTTTTAAATCTCTTTCAATATAAATATCCAAGAATGTTGATGTTCTACCTAAACTCATAGCAGCACCATTTTGCTCTTTCACAGCAGCAAGATAACCAAAATACAACCATTGTATAGCTTCTTTAGTATTTTGAGCAGGTTTTGATATATCAAAACCATAGATTTTACCTAATTCAATCATTTCTTGTAAAGCTCTAATTTGCTCTGTAATCTCTTCTCTTAATTGTATTCTTTCAGGAGTCATTTCTCCTTCTAATGATTTAAATTGTTCTTGTTTATCTTCAATCAATCTATCAATACCATACAAGGCAACTCTTCTATAATCTCCAATAATACGACCTCTTCCATAAGCATCAGGAAGACCTGTGATAATACCAGAATGTCTGGCTACCTTCATTTCAGGAGTATAAACATCAAAAACACCTTGATTATGTGTTTTTCTATATTTTGTAAAAATTGTAGATATTTCAGGATCTACTTCATAACCATAAGATTTACAAGAAGTTTCAGCCATTCTAATACCACCAAATGGTTGTAAAGATCTTTTAAATGGAGCATCTGTTTGAAAACCCACAATCTTTTCTAGATTTTTATCTAAATAACCAGCCCCATGAGAAGTAATTGTTGAAACAATTTTTGTGTCCATATTCAAAACACCACCCTTCTCTCTTTCTTTTTTTGTTAAATCGCAACAAATATCCCAAAGTTTTTTTGTTGCTTCGGTTGGTTCGGCTAAAAAACTAGCATCGCCTTCGTATGGGGTGTAATTTTTTTGAATGAAATCTCTAACATTGATTTCTTGTTCCCATTTTCCGGAAATAAAAGGAGTTCTTGTTTCCATAATCCTTAAATTTTGTTGTTGATTATATAATAAAATATTGTTTTTTAAAATGCTAGGGTTGAAAGTATTTGTATACTATTTAATTTTTAACAAATATAATTGTTCTTTATGATTTTTAAAATTTGTTTTTCCAGAATTAAAATATCTATAATCTTTTTCGTATTTTTTAATTATTCCACCTTTTTTACTTAAAATTTCAATAATTTCTTCTTCTTTTATTTTATTAATTGTTGATATACTTTTTGCATCGTATGTATTATTATAAGATATTAATATATATTTACAATTTGAATTTAAAATTAAATCTTCTAAAAAATATTTGGCTTTTGATTTTGAATATTCACTTTTTTTATTTTCTCTTTCCATTTTTAAAGTTTTTCCAAAAACTTTCGGTTTTTTCCATTCTGCTAAATTTTCCAGAATATGATAAAAATTTATATATTGTCTAGAATTATATGGTGGATCTAAATATAATAAATCACATTTTATATTTTTTATTAGTTTGTTTGCATCTTGATTATATATTTCTATATTACTATCATATTTAATAATATTCAACATCTTTAATTTTAATATATTATTTTTTGGTTGTTTAGATAAAAATGATTCATAATGACCAACTGTATTCGCTATACTATCGGTGCTATATAAAAGAGAAGATAACAATATATAATATTCTTTATCATTAAAAAATTTTTTATTGTTTTCAATATGTTCTCTAATAGAACCTATAATTAAAGCATTATTATATGAATAATATGTATTACTAAAATTAATAGAAAAATAATTTTCTTTTATATAATCTTTTGATGTATTATAATAATTTATATAATATTTAATTTTATCAATATCAAAATCACTTTTTAAAAACCATGCATTATAAAAAACAAAATTAGAATATAAAAAATCATTTATAATTAAATTTTTGTTTTTATCTAAAAAAAATTTTGACACAATCCCTGTTCCAGCAAAAATATCACAAACAGAACTATAACTTAAATTTTCAGTTTTTATAACATAATCAATAAAATCTAAAAGTTTAAACTTATTACCAATATATCTTCTATTTTCTATATTATAAGTCATAATTTATAATTAATACCTCCTTTTCATTTGCATATCTATTAATTTTGTTATAACTAGAAGAAATATAATTATATTTAATATCTATAATCTTAAAATTATTATTTTTAATCCATTGTTTTAATAAAATATTTTCTTTATCTTTTTTTTCTAATATATTTGATAAAGCGAATTTTATACCTTTTTTATTTAAAATATCTAAAATTTTTAAAAGCTCTTTTTCTTTTGATTCATTCCAATTATTATTTTCATTATAAACTGCATTAGATATTAAATATGGTGGATCAATATAAACAAAATCATTATCATTAAATTTTAAATTTTTTATAATATTAAAATTTTTATTTAAAAAAAATATATTTTTTGATTTTATACCATCTTTAAAAGATTTTAATTTATATAATTTATGTTTATTAAAATCAGTTTTACCTATTGGCATATTAAATTCATTTTTAGAATTAAACCTTAAATCGTTATTAAAACAATAAGAAATTAAAACATATAAATAAATTGACTGTTCTTTATAATTATTAAACTTATTTTTGTTAAAAAAATCTCTTAATTTTATAAATTGTTCTTTATTATAATATTTTAATCCATTATTATCTTTTATATATTGTTTATAATAATCACAACCATACTTTATAGTATAGGATAAATCGTATTCTTTTATTATTTTTTCAATTTTTTTTATTATAGTACTATAACTATAAAATTGTAATGTTTTTAATATATTTATTATGTATTTATTGTTGTCTATACAATATACATTTCTAGCATCAACATTTAACGAAATACTACAACCACCACAACAAACATCAAAAAAATTATTTATATTTTTTGGAAATATTGGTAAAATTTGATTTAATATTCTTTGTTTATTTCCAGTATAATTTATAGGTGATTCAATTTTTATATTATCCATTATCTATATCCTCTAAACCATAAAAACTTGCTAATGTATTTAAATCTGTAAAAATACCCTTTTTCATTAAAGCTTTTTTATCTAATTTATTATAAATAATTTTTAGCATTTCCCCAACAATCTTATTTTCTGCATTATGTATTTTTCTATGGCAATTTGGACATAATGGAATAATATTTTCTATCACATCTAGAGACTTCTCAAATAGTTTACTATTTTCTATTTGAATAACATGATGACCCTCTAAAAAAATCTTATTATGTTTGTTTTTAAAATAAGATTTTTCATGCCATTCTTCGTCACAACCGCAAATATGCATAAAACATTTATAATTATATCTATCCATTGCTTCAAATTTTATATTTTGTTTTCTTTTACAATTTAATACTTTTATTTCTTCTTCTTCTGTTAAATTTAAGCTAAAGAAAAAAACACTATATATTAAATCCTTATATTTATATAATAAACTTTTTATATCTTCTTTGTATTTATAATCTATATTTAAGAATTTATTTAAATTATAAGAAAATATTTTCTCAACATATTGGTCGATTATTATTCTTGTAGTTTCAGTTTTATTTAATAAAAATTCATTATAATTATTTTTTGATATATTTTTAAAAATCAAGTAATTTAATACTATAAAAGCATCATGTTTAAAATTCTTTTCACCACCAGCATTTAAAATTTTATTTTTAAAAATATTATTTTCTTTTTCAAAAATATATCTTAAATAATCTAATTCATTTTTTATATATTTTTCATTGTTTTCTATCAAAAAATAGAATACATCTTCAAAAAGCTTATCTGTTTTATTAAAAAACAACAAAGAAAAAAATAATTTATTTTTTTTATTATTTTTAATATAATCAATACAGTCTTGTTCTAAATCACCATTATATAAATTAATAATTCTCTCTATATCATTTAGTGGTTGTTTTTCTATATCAAAATATTTTCCATCCAATAAATAAAAAGATAAAAATAATTCCAAAATATTTTCATTATAATCTTCTAAAATATTATAGAAAATTTTTGCATTTTTATTTATATTGCTATTTTTATAATAGTTTTTATCATCTTCAATAAAAACATTTCTAAAAAGTATTTTTGCTAATTCTAATCTTTTATATTTTTGTTTATCTCTAATTAAATTATTTTTACAATAGTCACTCCAACCTTTAAAATTATTTTCTTTTTCAAATTCTAAATACTTTGGCACAAGTTCTTTTATATAATAAACAATAGAACCTATATTTCTTATATTTGTAGTTATAAAACCAAACAATCTTGTTTGTTTTGTATGTTTACAAGAAATAAAATTTTTATTTAAGTTTTTATCATTTATAATTAGTTCTATTGTTTCTTTAAAATTTTCTTTATTCATTTTTACTCCTTTTTATTAATTAATTCTTACTCCTCCAACCTCAAAGCAGCCAAAAATGCACTCTGCGGAATTTCCACATTTCCCACAATTTTCATTCTCTTCTTACCCCTTTTCTGTTTTTCCAAAAGCTTTCTCTTCCTCGTCACATCACCACCATAACACTTAGCCAAAACATCCTTTCTATATGCATTTATAGTTTCCCTTGCTATAATTCTACCACCAATAGCAGCCTGAATTGCCACCTTAAACATCTGCCTTGGGATCAAATCTTTCAACTTCTCACAAAGTATTCTACCTCTACTTTCTGCCCTTGATCTATGTATCATTAAAGACAAAGCATCAACCGGTTCGCTATTAACCAAAATCTGTAATTTTATCAAATCACCTTTTTCATAACCTGTAATTTCCCAATCAAAACTAGCATAACCTTTAGAATATGATTTTAATTTATCATAAAAATCATAAACAATTTCATTTAATGGTAATTTAAAAACTAACATTGCTCTTGTACCAATATATGTTAAGTTTTCTTGTATTCCTCTTCTATCAATACAAAGTTTCAAAATATCTCCAAGATATTCATCAGGAGTCATAATTGTAGCTCTAACCCAAGGCTCATGTATTTCTTTAATATATGTAGGCTCAGGCAAATCTGCCGGATTATGAACTTCAAGATAATCTTTACCTTCTTCAAATTTAAAATTTTTTGTAGTAGTAGTATAAACTCTATAAATTACACTAGGGGCAGTTGCTATTAAGTCAAGATTAAACTCTCTGTCAAGTCTTTCTTGTATTATTTCCATATGTAAAAGCCCAAGAAAACCACATCTAAAACCAAAGCCTAATGCCGAAGAAGTTTCAGGCTCAAATTGAAAACTTGCATCATTCAAATGTAATTTTGCTAATGATTCTTTAAATAAATCATAATCACTAGATTCTACTGGATAAATACCACAAAAAACAACTGGCAAGTTAGGTTTAAAGCCTTGTAAAGGTTGAGTATGTATATCATTAGATAAAATAATTGTATCACCAACTTTACAATCTGCTACTTGTTTAATTTGCCCTGTAAAATAACCAACTTCACCAGCCGATAATTCTTTAACATTCACCTTTTTAGGAGTAAAAACACCTAGCCCTTCCATTTGATAAATACCACCAGTAGACATCATTTTAATTTTATCATTTTTTTTGAAAGTGCCATTTAAGACTCTAATTAATACAACAACTCCAAGATATGGATCATACCAACTATCAATTAACATTGCCTTAGGTGGTTGACCTTCTTCTGTTTTAGGGCAAGGTAATTTCTTAACAACTGCTTCTAATAATTCTTTTACACCTTCACCAGTTTTAGCACTAACAGGCAAAGCCTCACTAGCATCAATACCAATAATTTCTTCAATTTGATTTTTAGTTTTTTCAATATCGGCAGAAGGTAAATCTACTTTATTTAATACAGGAATAATTTCATGATTATTTTCAATAGCATGATAAGCATTAGCAAGAGTTTGTGCTTCTACACCTTGAGTAGCATCCACAAGCAACAAAGACCCTTCACAGGCTGCAAGACATCTATTAACTTCATATGTAAAATCAACATGTCCTGGGGTATCCATTAAATTTAAAATATATGTTTCACCATCATCTGATTTATAATTTAATCTAACAGTTTGTGCTTTAATTGTAATTCCTTTTTCTTTTTCTAATTCCATAGAATCTAATATTCTATCTTCTTTCTCTCTTTCATCAATAGCACCACAAAACTCAATAATCCTATCTGACAACGTAGATTTTCCATGATCAATATGAGCAATTATTGAAAAATTTCTAATTTTTTTTAAGTCCATAATAAAATGTTATATTATCTAAAAAAATTATAATTTTTAATTTATAATATATCAATAGTTTTTAAAATTTGTTTATTCTTTTTAAGCTTTCAGTAATAGCACTTTCAAGTGTTAAGTCTGGCCTTTCTTTCAAAACAGCAATAACTATACTTTGTACATGATTTTTTTGATAACCTAAACCTTCAAGAGCAGAAATTGTATCTTTTAATAAATTTGGTTCTTGTTGGGTTGTAATTGTTGTTGTTTCAATAGTTATATTTCCAAAACTTTTTATGGAAGATTTTAATTCGTTAATTATTCTAATAGCAACTTTTGGACCAACACCAGAAGCCCTACAAAAAACATCTTTATTATCATTAGATATAGCATTAATTATTTCTTCAACAGTGGCAGTATTCATTATTTTAATAGCAACTTTACTACCAACTCCACTAACTTTACATAACATATTAAAACAATCTTGTTCTTCTTGTCTAAAAAAGCCAAATAAAGTAATAGAATCTTCTCTAACTATTGTCTCAATAAATAAACTTACTTTATCTTTTACTTGTAATTTATCAATAACTTTACTAGAACAAAAAACTTTATAACCAACACCATTTACGTCTAATATTATGTAATCTAGCATTATAGTATCAACTATACCAATTAATTTTCCAATCATAACTTAACTATTTATTAAATAATATATTTCATCTCTCAATTCATTTATACCATATTTATCTTTACTACTTGTTAAGATAAAATCATGACCTTTAAGATTATTTTTAATATTTTCTAATTCAATTTTATTACAAGAATCGGACTTTGTTAAAATAATTTTATAATTAATATTCATTTTTTCTAAAAGTTCAATAATGTCAAAATCTTCTTTATCAATACCTTTTTTTGCTGATATCAATATAAATACTTTTTTTAAATTTTTACTATAATAAAAGTAATCATATATTAATTGTATCCAATTATCTTTCGTTTCTTTTTTTACTTTAGCAAAACCATACCCTGGCATATCAACAAAATTAATTTTATCATTTACATTAAAAAAATTAATTTCTTTTGTTCTACCTGGTGTTTTAGAAGATATAGATATTTTACTATTAGTAATAGCATTAATCAAACTAGATTTACCAACATTAGATTTTCCAACAAAGGCAACTTCTATATTTTTACTCAAATCTAATTGATTTATATTAACCATGCCAAATAAAAATCTAGGTTTATTTTTTAAAAAAAACTCTTCACTTTTTTTCATTGTTTATTATTTTTAATATTAAAAATCATCTTCATAATCATCAGCTAACATTTCTTCTGTTAAATGATATTTATCTAGTATACTCTTAATCAAGTCTTCTGCTTTTTGTATTTCTTCTGGTTTTCTTGTAATAAACGCGTTCTTTCTAACAGTCTCTATTTTCTTTCTTAATATTTTCTTTTGTTCTTTAATTTTTTGTCTTAGTTCCTCGTTTTCTCTTTCTATGTCGGTCATTTCTTCTTTCGGTTTTGGTTGTTCTTTTGGTTGTTCTTTTGGTTGTTCTTTTGGTTGTTCTTTTGGTTGTTGTTGTGGTTGTGGTTGCTGTTCTTTAGATTGTTGTTGTACTTTTTTATCTTCTTGTTTTTGAAGATTGGTTTTTTTCTCTTCTTTTTGTTTTAGTTTTTCTTTTTCTTCTTTTTGTCTTATTTTTTCTTTTTCTTTTTCTTCTTTTTGTTTTAGTTTTTCCAATTTTTTTCTATCTTTATTGCTCAACCTACGCCTTAAAGATTCTTTAGATATCCTATTATCAATAAAATCTCTTGTTTTATTATATATTTCTTCATTTTCTTCTTGTATTATTTCATCTCTACTTTTGGCATTATAAAGAATATCATTAAGTATGGCATTTTTTAATAAAAAACTAGTAATAGCTATACTACAAATAGAATTTATAACTATTAAAAACAATATCTCGAAAAATATTATTGGTTCATAAGATAATATAGACACTGAAAATAGAATAAGCGATGCTCCATAAACATTAAACATTGTTAGTGTATGAAGTTTTATATAAAAATCTTTATACCTTATAAGACCAATAAAAGAAGCAAATATAAAAAACCCACCAAAAAATAAACAAAATATACTTAAATAATTTAAAAATAATATCATACTAATACTTAATTTTTTTATATATAAAGGTTAATGTTATTATAAAATTTATTAAAGTCATAAAAACCAATACATATATTATTTTATAAAAATGTAAATAATGTAAAAAATAAATACTAACAGAAAGAATAATAGTATTTATTAAAAAATAAAGATAAAATATCAAATAAAAAAAATCCTTTAAAATAAACATATAAAAAAATAAATATAAAATACAAAAAAATAAAAAATATAAAATCAAACTCATAACTAAATCCTTATACTAAATTATCATCATTAACTTTTTGAGAATCAAGACTTAAAAAATATAATTGATTCGGAGTAAAAAATAATTTATTAATAGAATGAATGACTATACACTTATTTTTCATAATAGAAGATACCATTCCAGCATTTAAATTTAATAAATTTGATGTTAAATTATTTTCATAAATATTTTCATTGTCTATATATAAATAATCTATAACTGGATCTATATAATTGTTTATTTTTAAAAACTCAAAACCTAAATATAAACTTTCAAAAAAGCCATTAAATATTTTTTTAAAAAATATTTTATAAAAACCAAATTGTAAAAATAAAAACTCATTTTTTATGGAAAAAAGTCTCAACTTTATACACAGGCTAGATATAAAAAAGGAAAAAACAATTCCACAAAATAACATCAAAAAAGAAAAGTAACTATTAAAAAGAAATAATATCAACCAAAAACCAAATAGTATAAAAAAAAGTGTAAAAAATAATAACATTTTTATTTTATTTTAAAAAATAATATTTTATTATAATAATAAATTATAAAATAATATTATTCAAGGGGAAAATGGAAAAAATAAAAAATAATTGTAATAATAAACCAATTCGTAGAAGTGTTGCTAGATTAATATCTTGTCAAGCCCTATATATGTATTACGATTCTAGTGTTGAAGATAAAAATATAGATAACATATTAAAATATATTAATGATTATTATATTAAAGAACAATTCAAAAGAGATGATGGAAAAATTGAATTTTTAGATTTATATAAAAATAGTTTCGTTAAAGAATTAATTAATGGGGTTATAAACAATAAAGAAGAAATTGATGTATTAATAAATAAACTATTAAATAAAACAGATACTGTTGAAACATTAGAACCAGTTCTCTTACAATGTTTTAGATTGGCATACTTTGAACTGCAAAATTATGATACAAAAAAAGAAAATATTATAAAAGAATATGTTGATATAGTGGCAGAATTTTATAATGATAATACTATTAACTTTGCTAATAGTTTAATATCAAATATATCAGCAATTATTAGAGATAAAGTTGATATTAATTCACTTGTTGACAAAAAAGATAACGAAGTTAAAATAAAAAATAAAAGACATAGAAAAATATTAAAATTAAATAATGAATAACAATTATAAAATTATAGCTCAAAACAAAAGGGCAAGATATGAATATTTTATTGAAGATGAATATGAAGCTGGGCTTGTTTTAACTGGAAGTGAAATTAAAAGTATTAGAACCGGTAAAGTTAATATACAGGATGCTCATATAGAATTTGATAAAAATGGAGAAATATTTATGTTAAACTCCTACATATCGCCATATAAATTAGCTATTTTATTTAATCATGAACCTACTAGAAAAAGAAAATTATTGTTAAATAAAAGAGAAATAAAAAAAATAATATCTAAAATTAAATTAAAAGGTTTTACATGTATTCCATTAGTTTTATATATAAATAATAAAAATTATGCTAAATTAAAAATAGCAATAGCAAAAGGTAAAAAACTTTATGATAAAAGAGAGAGTATAAAAGAAAGAGATTTTAAAAGAGACAAAGAGAGGCTTTTTATAAAAAATTATTAAAAAATATAAAAATAAAGAAAAAAAAATGAAAAAAAACAAATCTAAAAATACAAATGAGGATTTATTAATTGGCTGTTTTATAAAATACAGAGAGTATAAAAATAGCAACAAAAAATTACTTGTTTTTTGTAGAAAGATAAGAAAAAGAAAGAGAAAAATTAAAGAAATACAAATAATTCAAAATAATATAATAAAAAAATATATTGAAACAGGAACTTTAAATTATAACAATATTAATAAAAAAACCGTATCAAAACCAATAAACACATTTGAAGAAACAATGCTACAATTTGTAGATTATATAAATAATTTTAAACCATTATATAATGAAAATATAAATAGACTAAAATATTACCATTATTTTTTATCAAAAAATATATATAAAAAAGAAAATATTAATAATTTTAATATAAATGATAAATATCTGCTTATAACATCAAGAATGTTTAACGATAATGTTAATGAAACAATGTTAAAATCTAGCCTAATCTCTTTAATTATAATCTTCTATTCATATAAAGAAATTATAGGTTTTATACCAAAAAAAAATATTTTCTGTAAAAAAATAACAAAAAAAATAAACAATTTAGCTAATTTTTTTATAAAAAATATAACATTTGACGATTGTTTTTATATAGACGATATTATATCCAAAACAAAGTATATAACAACAATAGATTATTTTAGAACTTTATCTTTTAGGCAAAAATATAGAAATAATTATAATAATACTTTTAGTAAATTATATTTTAATAGTTCTACAAATATCTAATTTTGTATTCTTTTAAATTATTATTTTCTATCCAGTTCAAAAATTGGCTTATAGAATCCACTTGATCATCATGCTGTGAGTTTGGAAAAGTCAATAATTCATATTCTAGATCAAAAAGCCAGTTAGTTTTATCTTTTATAAAAATTCTTTCTGCTTCAAAAATAGGTGTAATACTAGCAAATCTTGTAATTTTATCTTTTACAACTTTAATAGGAATAACGTTATAACTTAATTCTTTTTTTAAATCTTGTATTAGAGATTGACCGCTTGCTTTATCTTCAATTAAAATAGCTCTTGGTTGCCATTTATTAATTAATTGTATTGATTTTCTTTTTAAATCTGGATATTCTAACCATTCTCTATACAAATCGATTAAATAATAATTATTTTTATATTTACCCCAAATAGTACAAACACTAGGATCATTATTTATACCGGCTTTAATTGCAGTATCAAAACTTAAATAAATATTTTCAAAATTAATATTTTCATTATAATATTGTAGCCATTTTTTAGAAAAAATACCACTATTTTCAGTCATAGGTTTTTGTTGATATTGACAATTAAAAACATATTCTCCCATATCTTTTTTAATTCTTTCAATTTCTTCTTTACCTTCTCTTTTTTCAAAAAGTAATTCTCCTTTTTTAATTATTTTATTAAAATTACCAATATTTATTGTTGTTTCTTCTTCAAAAATCGCTGGTAAATTCAAATGAACCCACCCACCTTTTTCTAATAAATGTCCACTTAAATCATTTTCATGTAGTCTTTGCATTACAACAATAATAGCACCATTCTTTTTATCATTTAATCTGCTACTAAAAGTATTATCATACCATTTTAAAACTTTATCTCTCTGTTTTTCACTTAAAACATTTTGTGGATTATGTGGATCATCAATAATTAATATATCGCCACCTTCACCAGTTAAAGTTCCACCAACAGAAGTTGCAAATCTATAACCATTTTGTGTGGTAGAAAACTTATATTTTTGATTTTGTGTTCTACTTAATATTGTATTATTAAAAACTCTTTTATACCAACTACTTTCTAATATTAATCTACAATCAGTAGAATGTTTTATTGCTAATTTTTCAGAATAACTTGCAACAATAATTCTTTTTGTTGGATCTTTACCAAGTATCCAAGCAGGAAAAGCAACACTAACACATACAGATTTCAAATATCTAGGAGGCATATTTATCAACAATCTTTTAATATTTCCATTATAAACTTCATTTAACGCTTCACTAATTGCTCCAATGTGCCAATTATTAATAAACTTTTGTCCTTGATTTATAATATAAAAACTTCTTTCAATAAAATAATTTAATGAATTATTATATATTTCTTTTTCTATTTCGTTTATGGTTTTCATTATAAAATATATTACAATATATTTTTGTTATATATTTTATTTTTAATTTTGTCAGTATATAAAAATTGACTTTTCCAAATAAAATAATAAATTAATATAAGCTATTATTAATTTTATAATTAAAAAATGAAAAAGAATATTAAAATGGACGATTTAATATCGTTGTGTAGAAGAAGAGGTTTTATATTTCAAAGTTCGGAAATATATGGTGGTTTACAAGGTGTTTATGATTTTGGTCCATTAGGTGTAGAATTAAAAAACAATTTAAAAAATGCTTGGTGGAAAGCAATGGTATATGAAAGAGATGATATTGAAGGAATAGATTGTGGTATTTTAACACATCAATTAACTTTAAGACATTCAGGACATGAAGAAACTTTCACTGACCCTCTTTGTGAATGTAAAAATTGTGGTAATAGAATGAGAGCAGATCATATAAAAAATGGTCAATGCGATAAATGTGGAAGTAAAGATTTAACTGAACCTAGAAGTTTTAATTTAATGTTTAAGACAACTATGGGAGCTATTGAAAATAGTGATAATTTTTGTTATTTAAGGCCTGAAACTGCACAGGGTATTTTTACTAATTTTAAAAATGTTTTAGATACTACTTCTAGAAAATTGCCTTTTGGTATAGCACAAATGGGTAAAGCTTTTAGAAATGAAATTACTCCTAGAAATTTTATTTTTAGAGTTAGAGAGTTTGAACAAATGGAATTAGAATTCTTTGTTGAACCAGGAACAGATGAAGATTGGCATAAAAAATGGGTAGAAAGTCGAGTTAATTGGTGGGTAGAACAAGGTTTAAGTAGAGAAAATATTATATTAGAACATGTAGGAAAAGAAGATTTGGCACACTACTCTAAAGCAACAACTGATATAAATTATGAATTTCCTCATGGAGTTGAAGAATTGGAAGGTGTTGCAGATAGGACAGATTTTGATCTTGGCTCACATAGTAAAGAACAAGAAAGTTTAAATCTTTATTCAAAAGTGAAAGAAAATAAAGATTCTAATACAAAATTAGCAGTACAAAATCTAGATACTAAACAATTATATGTACCATATGTAATAGAGCCATCAGCAGGAGTTGAAAGAGGTGTTTTGGCCTTATTAACAGAAGCTTATACAGAAGAAGATTTAGGTGAAGGTAATAAAAGAATAGTTTTAAAATTTA
This sequence comes from uncultured Alphaproteobacteria bacterium, assembly GCA_949288805.1. Taxonomy (GTDB): domain Bacteria; phylum Pseudomonadota; class Alphaproteobacteria; order Rickettsiales; family UBA1997; genus RGIG8782. Next base: position 71,109 of record CASELL010000001.1, read on the forward strand.
AAAAACATATAGCACCTATTAAAGTAGCAGTTATTCCATTGGCAAAAAATAATGAAAAAATAGTTGAAAAATGTCATGAAATTAAAACTAGATTACAAAAACTTGGTATAGGTAGAATTAAATATGAAGATACTGGAAATGTTGGTAAAGCATATAGAAGAAATGATGAAGTAGGAACTCCACTTTGTATTACTGTTGATTTTGAAACATTCGAAGGCGAAGAAGAAACAATTACAATTAGAGATAGAGATACAATGCAACAAGAAAGAATTAAATTAAAAGATTTGGAAAATTATATAATAGACTACTTTAAAAAATAATATTTTACTTTTAAATATTTATTTTTAATAATATAAAAAATAACATTCTACATTATGTATGATTAGTATTTTTGATATTTTTAAAATAGGTATAGGACCATCAAGTTCTCATACTGTTGGTCCAATGAAATCGGGAATGTTTTTTATAAATACAATAAAAGAACAATATAATATAAACGACATAACATCTGTAAAAGTTGATCTGTATGGTTCATTAGCTTTAACAAAAAGTGGACATGGAACTGATATTGCTTTAATGCTTGGGCTTTCTGGTTTTAACCCAAACGATGTAGATCCAAATAAAATTGACGAAATTATAAAAAATATTAGAGATACAAAAAAATTAAAATTAAACTTTGAAAAAGAAATAAATTTTGATGACGATATTGATATCATAACACATAAAACAGAAGAATTGCCATATCACCCAAATGGTTTGATTATAACTGCTTATAACGGTAATAAAAAAATATTTTCAGAAGAATATTATTCTGTTGGTGGTGGTTTTGTTGAAACAAAAGAAGAAATAACAAAAAGAAAAGTCGACAATATTGTAAAGAAAGAAGAAAATTATCCTTTTAAGTTTAATTCTTGGAGCGAATTGGTTTCTATATGTAATAAAGAAAACAAAGATATATGGGAAATAGTTTTAGAAAATGAAAAAAGTATTAGAGATGAAAACAAAATAAATGAAAAAATAGAAAAAATATCTAAAATAATGGAAAATACCATAAATAATAGTTTAAATAAAGATGGTCCTATAAAAGGTGGTTTGAATTTAGAAAGAAGAAGTAAAAATTTATATAACAAAATAAACAGTGAAAAAAATGAAGATTTTAAATTAATAGATCATTTATTACTATGGGGTATGATGGCAGGTGAAGAAAACGCTAGTTATGGCCAAATAATTACAGCTCCAACAAATGGTGCTGCTGGAATAATACCATCTGTTTTACAATATTATAAAACATTTTGTAATGGAAATTTTGAAGGAATTAAAAAATTCTTTTTAACGGCAGGAGTTATTGGTATTTTATGTAAATTAAATGCTTCAATATCTGGTGCAGAAGGTGGTTGTCAAGCAGAAGTTGGAAGTGCTACTGCCATGGCTGCAGCTGGTTTATGTTCTGCTCTTGGTGGAACAATAGAACAATGTGAAAATGCCGCAATAATAGCTCTTTCACATAATCTAGGTTTAATATGCGATCCTGTTTGTGGATTAGTTCAAGTTCCTTGTATTGAAAGAAATGCTATAAATGCAGTAAAAGCGTTAACTGCTTGTAGACTTGCTTTATTAGAAGAAAGAAGCGTTTTCTTAACATTAGATCAAGTTATCTTAACATTAAAAGAAGTTGGTGATGATATGTTATCTAAATATAGGGAAACAGCCTTAGGTGGTTTAGCAAAAAATGCTAAATCTGGTAGAAGATGCTGTAATAATTGTTCTTATTGTTCATAAAATATCTTGACTATAATGTTTATTTAGTTATAATATCATTATATTAATTATTAAATACTTATATGAGTGATCTTGATAATTTTATTAGAGCATATAATGATGGCGAAAATATTTATGAATATGTTAGTGAAAAAAATTCTTTAAAAGAAAATAGTTTTTTTGAAATAGATCATGATGAGTTTATTTCTATTGTTGAATTAATACTTTCTTATTATAAAAATTCTTATAAAGTTGCAGAAGTTCGTAATTATTATGCAGACAAGTATAAAGTTGTTTTTTTTAAAATTAAAGAAAATTTATATATAGCTATTAAAAATATTGGAGACAATCATTTTTATTTAGAAATATTGGATAAAAGAAATGGTAAAGAAAAAATAATAAAATTAGATTCTTTTAATATTGGAAATCAAACTAATAATTTGTGTTTTTTTCACTCTCTTGAATCTTTAATGGCTATACTTGATATAATAGAAAAAGATGGAGATATAAATGAAGAAAAAATAAAACAATATATTAAACTATTTAAAAAAGATGAAATTGAAAAAGTAAAACAAGAATATCGTGAAAAAGAAACAGATATTAGGCGCGATACTGTTGCATTACTTGAAGCCTCTCGGAGATTGTATTATATGTTACGTAGTAATAATGAATTAGAATATTATAAATATAATTCATATAGTCGTTATTGTGTTACCAACGAAACTTTTGAGAATATTAAAAAATTGAATGATTTTTGCATTAATTTAATAAATAAAATAAGAAATAATTCGCCTTTGTTAAATATAGTCGAAAAACGGTTAGGTATTGAAAAACAAAAAGAACAAAAATCCATAACAATAGATCAACTTATAAATATAGTAAAAATTATTGATTTAATTAAATTATATGAACTTATTCAACAAAAAAACTATAACTCATGTATAACTTTTTTTAATACATATAAAGCAATTTTTGGAAACAAAGAATCATTATGTAAAAAAGAAAACGATTTTCCTAAATATTTAGAAGAAAATAAATATACTATTGAACAAGAAATTTATCAGAAAATTGAAGAATTAACTGGTTATCCTGCAATTACTGAAGAAGAATATGAATCATTAAAAAAAGAACTAACAACAGAAAAAACAACAATAAAAAAATCAACAACAGGAAAACCAACACCAACAACAGGAAAACCGACACCAACAACAGGAAAAACAACATATTTAGCCGAACAAAAAAAAGAACAAAACCCACAATCTAAAACAAATCGTCCACACGTAACATTTAGTTTTCCTCCAGAGTATGTAAACATGAAAAAAAAATATCATACACCACCATCTGCGCCACAACCAAACAAACAAGAACATAAGGGAGAGATTTTGCATATCAATCAACAGCAAAAAACCCATAAAAATCCAACCATAGATAAACAAGCAAGAGTTAGTGATGAATTAAACAATACTCCACCAATAAAATCAAAACAAGAAGAAAACAATAACTTTAAATCTGTTGTTGAACGTTATAAAAAATTATTAGAACAATATAGACTACAAAAAAAACAAGGATATGGCAATAATTACGAGCCAAGCGATATGAAACCTCAAGTACAAGAACAATGGAATAACGAAAGAAAAAAACAATCAATTAAAACAATTATAGCAGAAACAGTGAAAGAAATACGCAAAAATCCAAATAATAAAAATATTAGCGATACAATTAAACATTTGAGAAGTGTGGTTATTGTCAATTTATTATATATAGGTTTATCAAAAGAAAAAAGTGAAAATATTATTAAAAAATATTTTAATGAAAAGTATCCGGAACAATTAAAACCTATGCTTCTGGCACTTGGATATGCGTTGGCTGAAAATAAGCAAGCCTATATAGAGAATGTAATTAATACATCTGGAACAGTTAAACTAACAACTCAAACTATTTGTACGTTGGAAGGATTCATTAATTTATATAAAACAATAGATCCAAACAATCAAGATAATATAAAAAGATTATATGATAGTTTATCGTTTATAAAAAGACTAAGAACAATTGAGGATCGAAGAATAATAAATACAGAATTAGACGATACTGAAGCAAATTTTTTTAAGAAAAAAAATCATATCCAGTTCCTATAAAAGCATAATTAATAATACTAATTATACATTAACAAATATAGAATACAGACCAACACAAACAAAAATTAATCCAGTAATCCTTGTAGAATACTTTTCAAACAAGGATATTTTTTTATAAAAACTAGCTATTTTATTAGTCATAAAAGATAGAATAAAGGATATTATAAAAACAGGAATACCAGTTCCAAGACCATAAAATATCAAAGAAAAAATATTCCCTTTGTTTTGTATAAGATTTCCAAAAAATAAACCTGCTGAAACAGGACATAAAGCACTAGCAAATAAAACACCAAGCAAAAAAGTCCCCAAATAACTACCACTTGATAATTTATTTTTTATATTAGCTGTTGTTTCGTTATTAAAAAAAGAAAAAAATACATTAAATTTTATTAAATCTAGAATTAACAAACCAATAATTATTAAAATAATTCCTAAAAATATATTTCCCTGTTTCTGCAAAAACATTGAAGTAATACCAATTTTATTTATCATTAAAGATAGAATTAACCCAATAACAGTATAAAAAAATATTCTCCCTAGTGTATATAATAAACTAAGAATTATTGATTTTTTAGGATTATTGTTTAATAAATAGCTAATCATTGCAATATTACTTCCAAAAGAACATGGACTAATTGATGTTAATATCCCAAGCCATAAAGAGTTTAAAACAATAATAAACATAATAATCCTATTTTATGAAGTTAGCTATTTCCATTTTTAAATAATCTTTAAACTTTATTTTATCGTTTAAATAATTCCAGATTTTATCAAGATTTTTTGATGTTCCATCGTTTTTAAACAAAACAACACTTTTTGTATATAAATTAAAATCTGTAATAAAGTGTTTATTTTCTTTTTCATTTATATTCACTATCTGAAAATCAATATTTTTATAATCAATTTCACTTAAAGCCTCATTTGTATATTTTTCTATTTTATTACATGTTGAACATTTATAGTCTGTCATAAAATAATAAATTGTATAGTCGCTACTATTAGCTCTAGTAGTCAAATTAAGAAAAAACAAAAAAAATATAAAAAAATATTTTTTTATCATATAACACCTAAAAATAATTATTAAATATATCTAAAATTTCGTTATCATTCAATACTTTACCAAAAGATATAACATTATCATTAATAACAATTGCTGGCAAAGACATAATATTATATTTTATAATAACATCGATATCAGTAATATATTCAAGTTTTATATCAAAATTATTATTACTAATAACTCTATTTATATTATTTTTTAGAATATCACACTTATGACAGTTATCGCTGCCTAAAATTATTATTCTTTTGTTCATTTTTATTTTTTTTATATTTAGTATAATCTTATAATTATCATATTAAAAATCAATAATAAAATACTTGAAAAAAAATATTATAAAAATACAATTAAGTTAGATAAATTAAAAAAAAAAAAATAAAATGGAAGAAGTTGTTAGTAGACCTTGGGGTACTTATCAAACTATTTATAGAGGGGATACATACCAAGTCAAAAGAATAGTTGTTTTACCACATCAAAAATTATCATTACAATCTCATAACCACAGATCTGAACATTGGTTAATAGTTGAAGGAAATGGTATTGTTACTTTAAATGAAAAAACTATTGAAGTATCAAAAGACGATAGAATATATATTCCAGTTAAAGCAATTCATAGAATGTCTAATGAAACTGATAAGGAAGTTGTTTTTATAGAAGTTCAAAACGGAGATTATCTTGGAGAAGATGATATAATTAGATATGAAGATATCTATGGTAGAAAATAGTTAATTTATTTTAATAGTTTTATTTGAAGATTTTAAACCTTTTATAATATTAATTTTGTTTTTTGGTATTTTAAAAGTTTTACTAAAAAGGTTGATAATAGCTTTGTTGGCCTTTCCATTTTCTGGCACCTCTGTAATCTTTACCTTAATAACACCATTATCGAGAAATATTTCGTTCTTTGAACTTTTTGTTATTACTTTTATATTTAACAAACCATTATTTTTAAATATTATTTCTTCCATTGAATATTGTATTAATGGCGGAAGAGAGGGGATTCGAACCCCTGATACCTTTTACAGTATGCACGCTTTCCAAGCGTGTGCCTTCAACCACTCGGCCACCCTTCCTGTTATTTTTTAATTAAATTAATATTTTTTTTATTTAATCTTTTTAAAACTTCTAATGTTATATCGTTTTTATCATTTGAATATAATAAAACACTTGAATTTAAAACAACATCATACTTGTTATCACTTTCTTTAACTATATCATTAACTATTTGCTGAACTTCTTCATTTAAAACCTCTATACCATAAGCTAGTTTTTTTTGTAATTCGACCTCTTTTGCTTTTATCTCTTCTTGGAAAGACAATATTTCTTTTTGAAATTCTAAAGCTTGTTTTTGTAAGTTTTCTTCTGATAATATGGCAGATTTAGATTGTAAATCATCCTTTTTAGCATTTAACTCAATCTCTCTTTGTTTTATTTTATCTTGATAAGAGTTTTTTTCTTTTTCTAAAGACTGATTTAGTTTTTTAAAAGCAGTAGAACCACTAACAATTTTATTAACATCAACAACAGCTATATTACTAGCGAATACATTAGAAGTAAACAAAAACAAAAAAACAACAAAATATATTTTTCTCATATAAAATAATACAATAATTAAACATTTATAATAATAAAATATAGATTATAATTTTCAAGAAAATATTGACTTTTAAAAAATATGTATTATTATAATACAAGGTATGGCGAGCGTGGCTCAATGGTTAGAGTAGCGGGTTGTGATTCCGTTGGTTGTGGGTTCGAGTCCCATCGCTTGCCCCACCAAGCCTCTATGGTGGAATTGGTAGACACGATAGACTCAAAATCTATTGCCGCAAGGCATCTCGGTTCAAGTCCGAGTGGAGGTACCAAAAATCAAAACTATAATTAATAATCTATTTTTACAAGATAAAGACCACAGGCTTGAGCCATCTCTCCTGCTCTTTTTCTATCTTTTGCTTCAATTATATCTTTAAAATCATCAACTGTTATTCTATCTATACCAACATCTCTCAATGTTCCAACTATATTTCTTATCATATGATGTAAAAACGATTTAGCCCATATATCAAAAATAATTAAATCATCCTCTCTTTTTATACTACAACCACTTATTGTTTTTATGGGACTTTTTGCTTGACATTGACTATCCCTAAAACTAGAAAAATCATGCTTTCCAATTAATAATTTACTGGCTTTTTTCATATTTTCTATGTTAAGATCTCTTTTTATTAACCAAGCTTTATTTTGCCACAAAGCCGATGGCTGTTTTCTATTTAATATTAAATATCTATAATATCTCATTTTAGAAGAAAATCTAGCATGAAAATCATTATCAACAATTTCACATTTTTTTATTGTTATATCTTGTTGTAAAAATGGATTTAAAAAAAAATCATTATTATTTTTTCTCCATTTTTTTATCAAATCTCTATTATTTTTACCAAGAAAAAAGTTTAAACCTTCAACAATGGTATCTGTTTTATATTCTTTATTTAAATCAAAATGTGCTACTTGATTAATAGCATGAACACCACAATCAGTTCTACCAGAACAAAAAACTTCTACATCTTCATTTGATAAACTTTTTATTGACTGCTCTATAGTTTCTTGTATACTTCTTCTATCTTGTTGTTTTTGCCAACCAGTATAATTTGTTCCATCATACTCAATAGTTATTTTATATCTAACCATTTTTAATTAAGTCTAGTAGCTTATAATTAACTTTAACTTTATATTTGTAATTACTTAAATAATTAATATATATATTTTGTATATTGTTTCCAAACGAACTCTCCAACTCATATCTTATACTTTCTTTATCTATAAAATCATCATCATTTTCATTTATAATACCACTATCCTTTATTTTAGCAAAAAAAGCATAGTCATCATTAACAAAAACATTACTATAAGTATTAGAATCCAAGACATTGTTTGTAAAATCTTTACCATACTTATCATAATTGTTTGTTATTTTAATATCCTCAACATCAAAACCATTATTAATAAAAAATCTATCATTTTTTGATTCCTTAATATAAGAACCAATTATTCTTTTACATTCATCATCTATATATTTTTCGTTTAAAATTGAAGATATTTTTTCCTTACTTTCTTCAAATGTTTTCAAAACTCCACCTTTAATATCAACAACAGAATATATTATATAATTATCTTGTTTTATTTTTATATTGCTTAAATCATTAATGTTGTAATTTGTTAAATCTTTAATATCTTCATTTTTTAAGATATCTTCATTCGATAAATAACCAAAACTTTTAATATTATATCCTAAAGACTTAGCTAACTCTTTCATATCAAAGCTAGTTAATAATAATTCTTCAACTTTGTTTCTATCTATATTTTTATCTAAAACTATATAATCAATTTTTCTTTTTTCTTCTTCTTTAAAATCATCTATATTTGTATCGTAATATTCTTTTAATTCTTTTTCAGTAAATGTCTTTTTTATAACATTTAATTTATTTTTATTTATCTTATATACAACAACATTCTTGTAAAGATTGCTATAATTAAATATTATATCAACCATGTTATTAATATCTATTTTATTATTAAAAATCGAAAATAAAAAATTTTGACTATCTTGGTCTTTCATTAAATCTATATAATTTTGTTGAGTTATATTATATATAGATATCATATTATTAAACTTATCTAAATCAAACATACCGTTTGTTTTAAAACTTTCTTCATTAATTATTTTTTTTAAAATAACATCATTGCTTGGCAATAACTTATAATCATAAATACTTTTATATAGAACAGTATCATACAATAAAGAATTTAAGAAATTAACCATATACTCTTTTGAATTTAAAAAAGATATATCTTCCTTATTTTTAGTAGAATAATAGTCCATCTCTTTTTTTGAGTTCAACATCTTTATAAATTCATTAATACCTACTTTCTTATTATCAACCGATATTATATTATATTTATTAGTCATAAATACAATACCACTAACACTAGATATAACGAAAGCAAAAGCCAATAACAATAATAAATATTTACTGTATTTTTTATTTAAAAAATTTTTTATAGCTAACATAAAAACATCCTTACTTAAATATTATCAATATCCAAAGGTTTTATTGGATTAACATAAATTATTTTTTCGTCATCACCATCAATATTTTTTTTCTTCCTTCTTCTTCTTTTATTTATACTAACAGTTCTAGAACTTTTATCATCTTCTTCTACCTTTTCTTTTATATATTTTTTTAATTCTTCTTTTAGTTGTTCTAATTCTTCATCAAAATCTCTTTCGGCCCCATATATTGTCATATATTTTATTTTTGTTTCTGTTTTTGTTGTTAATTTTTCTTGTAAATTTAAACAATCTTCTTCTAAAAATCTTAAGTCTTCAGAAGCTCTAACCAACATACCAGAAGCAACACAAGGAACAACAAAACTTAGATCGTTTTTTTTTATATTAGGAGATATTAATATGTAGTTTTCAATTTCAGGTCTCCTCATTACCAATTCCAAGGCGGCAACAGCTCCATTATCTATTCCACACACCCAAAAAGCTCTACTTTCAAGATTTTTAGTATGTAACCAATCCGTAATTGCTGTTAAATTTAATAAGTTAATAGATTCTTCTTCAATATCCTTTCTATTTATTTTTTCGTCCTTTAAATTAAATTTTAAAACAGAAAAATCATTCTCCAAAAAAGCCTCAACAACAACATCAACTGCTGGCTCATACTTTAATTTTTTTGTATCAGAGTTAATAACATCGCTATTTATAACAACAGCTATTGGAGCATTTATTTTCTTACTATGAAAATAAGAACAATTAACCTTCCCTATACTAGTTTTTAAACTTAAATTTAACATTATAAACAAAATAAAATATCAATAAAATTTTAGTTTTTTATTTTTAAAAAAACAAGAAAAAATTATTCTAAAATAACATCATCAACAATAAATTGAATATTATTTAAATTCATCCACTTATTAATTGATAAAGTACCAACTAAATCACACTTTGTTCCTATGGACTGTAAAGCATTTAATATTAAATCACTTTCTCCTATTTTAAATATATTAACTATTAATTTGTTGTTCTTTGTTGAAAATCCAGAACTATCAGAAACAACACATCTTAAATGCTCCTTATTTCTACCAAATTTTTTAGTACTTAGAATAACAACGTTTTTTAATATAATAACTGGTTTAGTATTATCTGTTCCAAAAGGTCCCATACTTTCAAGTTCTGAAACAAGTTTGTCATTAATTAAATTACAATCCATTATTAAATCGGCATATCTATCGTTTTTTTCTAAATATAAATCTAAACTATCTTTAATATTTTCTTTTATAAAGTTTTTTATACTATCCAACTTATCAACTTCAAAAGTAAATCCACCAGCCATAGCATGACCACCACCGCTTAATAATAATCCTTTTTCTTTAGCTTTTATAATTACAGAACCTATATCTATACTTTTATCAACAGATCTACAAGAAGCTTTACCAACCTTGTCATCCATTGACAAAACAAAAACTGGTCGATTATATTTATCTTTAATTCTAGAAGCAATAATACCTATAACACCTTCATGCCAACCTTCTCCATATATAAAAATAGCACTATCATTATAAAGTTTATTTGTTTCAATCTTTTCTATAGCTTTTTCCAATATATCTTTTTCTATTTCTTGTCTTTCAATATTAAATCTATTTAGTTGTTCCGCAAGATATTTTGCTTCATATTTATCCTCGCAAGATAAAAGCTTATTACTAATACTAACATCTCCAACTCTACCACTAGCATTAATTCTTGGCCCTAAAACATAACCTAAATGATAGGTATCGTTAACCTCTTTTAATTCCATTAAATCAGATAAAGCATTTAATCCTATATTTGTTCTTTGTTTAAATATCTCTAAACCTTGTTTAACAAAAGCCCTATTTATGTTAATCAAGGGCATAACATCACAAACGGTTCCAAGAGCAACTAAATCCAAAAAATATAATAAGTTTTGTTCTTTTATGTTATGTTCCTTAAAATAATTTTTTTCTCTTAAATATGTATTTAAAGCAATACAAAGCATAAAAGCAACACCAACGCCAGCTAAATATTTATATTCAGAACTTTCATCAAGTCTATTTGGATTTATAACAGCCCTAGCTTTTGGAATCTCTAGTGGACCAAGATGATGATCTGTTATAACAACATCAATTCCAATAGAGTTTGCATATTCGACAGCATCGTAAGAAGATATACCACAGTCAACAGTGATTATTAATTCAACACCATCTTTATGTAATTTTTCAATAGATTGTTCGTTTAATCCATAACCATCCTCTATTCTATCTGGTACATAAACAGAAACATCTATATTAAGTCCCCTGAAATACTTAACCATTAAAGCAGTAGCTGTTGCTCCATCTACATCATAATCTCCAAAAATACATATGTGCTTTTTATTTATTATAGCATTATAAATAGATTCAACAGCTTTATTCATATCTAATAGATGATATGGATTTTTTAATAAATTTTTTATTTTTGGATTTAAATAGTCATCTATATCAGTAATAGGTATGTTTTTTATAGCTAACAACCTACTTGCTATTTCAGAAACGTTCTTTTTTTGAAAAATAGCCAGAGCCAATTTCTCGTCATACTCCTTAATGTTCCAAAAATATCCTTTTACGGATTTTTTGTTCTTAAATATCATTTTAACATATATATATTTACTAATTATTAGAATAATTTTAATATTAAAAAAATCAAGAAAATTCTTGATTTTAATTTTATACAAAATATACTTTAAATATAAATATATTTATAAAAAAATGTATAAAATATACAAAAAACATATAATATCAGTTCTTTCTATACTTGTATTACTTCTACTTTTTATTATGATATACAAGTCTTATAAAATATCAAAAATAAAAAATAATATAACGAATTTACCAATAATTAGAAGTGAAATAGAAATAATAAAAATAAAAAAAGATAATAGAGAATTAAAAGATATGGATGTAAATAGTTTTTATAAAAATGAAGAAATAGATGAAAAAAATTTAGAAAAAAAAAATCTTGATAACACAATAAATAATATTGTTGCAATAAACTCATCTGATTATATCAAAGAAAATAAGACTATTGATGATATTATTGAACAAAAAAATATAGATAGCGATGAAAAACAAATAGAAATCGATAAAAATATTAAAAAATTAATAGTTAATGAAAAAGAAGAAGATACAATAACAGAAGAAGATTTAAAAAAACAAAATAATAATTTTTATAAAGCTCAATTAATAGCATTAAAAAATCAACAACAAGCAAAAATTTTTATAGATAATACAAGAAAACTATATACAAATTTACTAAAAGATCTTAATATTTTTATTGTAAAAATAGATTTGAAAGAAAAAGGTATTTTTTATAGAGTTCAAGTTGGTAACTTTAATACAAAAGAAGATGCATCTAATTTTTGTAAGGAATATATAAAACTTGGAAATAAAAATATAACAAATTGTATTGTAATTAAATGAAAAAAAATATATTAAAAATTGTTTTTTTCCTTGTTCTTATAATGTATTTGTTTTATCATACATTGAATGGAAGATATGGTATATTATCTTATAAAAATATAAATGATGTTTTATTAGATAAAAAAGATCTTCTTAAAAAAAAACAAGAAAAAGTAGATGTAGAAAAAAATAAAATAATAGGACTAAACATAGATAGTATAGATATGGATTTATTTGATGAAAAATTAAAGGAAAATGTTGGTATAGTTGAAGACAATGAAGTTGTTATTTTTGTTAAAGATATAAATAGTATTTAGTATTAAATTATGTTTGATAGTAATTTTACTGATTTTTTAAAGAATAAAATAGTGTTGTCCGATGTTATTGGAAGAGATATTGAAATAATTAAAAAAGGTCATACAAAGACAGCTCTTTGTCCTTTTCATAAAGAAAAAACTCCATCTTTTCATATAAATGATGAAAAAGGTTTTTATTATTGTTTTGGTTGTGGAGCTCATGGCGATGTTATTACATATACAATGAAGAGAGAAAGTTTAACTTTTTTAGATGCAATAAAAAAATTAGCTGAAGAATACCATATAGAATTACCAAAAACACAAAAATCAATAAATAAAGATAATTATAAAATAATATATGATATAAACGAAAAGACATGTCAGTTTTTCGAACAAAATATAATAAATTCAAAAATAGCTATAAATTATATTAAAAACAGAGGGCTAAATATTGAACATATAAAAAAGTTTAGAATAGGATATGCCCCAAAAGATTTTGATGCTTTGATTGATTATTTATCTTCATTGGGATTTAAAAAAGAAGATATGGAAAAAGCTGGAGTTATTGCTTTAAATAAAAATTATTACGATAAATTTAGAAATAGAATAATGTTTCCAGTATTAGATAAACTAGGAAAAGTTATTGCCTTTACGGGAAGAGTTATAAATAAAGAAGATGTTCCAAAATATATGAACTCACCAGAAACTCCAATTTATCATAAAAGCAGTGTTTTATTTAATTATTTTTTTGCTAAAAATAAAATATATGAAGAAAAAACAGCTTTTTTAGTTGAAGGAAATCTAGATGCTTTAAGTATGTCAATAAATGGTATAGAAAATGTTGTGGCACCTATGGGAACAGCAATTACAATTGAGCAAATAGAGGAATTATGGAAAATAGCAGATAATATAATCGTTTGTCTTGATGGCGATAATGCAGGACAAAAAGCATCATTAAGACTTGCTAATTTAGTTTTACCAATACTTAAAACAAACAAAAATATTAGTTTTGTTTCTTTGCCAAACAATACAGATCCTGACGATTTTGTAAGAAATGAAGGTAAAAATTATTTTATTGAATATATTAATAATAACTTATTAAGTCTATCAGAATTTCTATGGAATAATGAAATAAAGAATATAGATACAACAAAATATATAAATGCTGAAAGCAAAACAAGAATTGAAACAAATTTAAAAAATATAACAAAAAATATTAAAAATAGTACAGTAGCAAAGAATTTTAATGATTTTTTTAAAGGAAAAATGTTTTTTCTTTCAAAATACAAAAAGGATTTCGATTATAAAACAACTACAAAAATAAATTATTCTAAACATTACACAAATATGGAGTTGTTAAAAAACAATATTATTAATATTGAAAAAAATATATTATCTGTTATAATAAGCGATTTTTCTTTAATAGATAAAATATTTCAACTTTATAATATTGATATATTTAATATTGATTTTGTATCAACAGAATCAAATGAATTAATAGCTATTTTTCTAAAAATATACGAAAATAAAGAAGAAAAAGATTTATTAATAAAAATACTTGAAAAAAATGGTTTTAATTACTATATTAATAATAGTAATAAATACAAACACATAAATAATAAAGAAAATATATTGTATGCACTAATTTTAGAAAGAAATATTAACAGTTTGGAAATTGAGATTAAAAATCTCTCTTCTGATAATAATAATGAAGAAAAAAGAAAGATTTTAATGTTGGAATTAGAATCATTACAAAAAAAAAGAGAGAAAATAGAAGAATATTTATAATTTTTTAATAATAGGGGAATTAATATGTCTGATAAATTAAAAAAAAATGTATTAAAAACAAAAAAAGAAACTAAAAAAACAGTAAAAACAACAAGTAAAACAAATAGTAAGTTACCCAAAAAAGATGTTAAAGAAGAAATAAAAAAAGTAAGTAAGGTGAACAATAAATCACCTAAAAAAACTGTTAAAAAAGAAGTAAAAAAAATAAATACAAAAGATATTAAAATATCAAAAATAAAAAAAACAACAGAAAAAAAGAAAAAAGAGTTACCTATTGAAAAAAATATCACGAATAACAAAAAAGTAGAAAAAAATACTGCATCTAAGCAAACAAATAAAGAAAGCAAAAATATAAAAAAAACGGAAATAAAAAAACAAACAACAAAAGTTATAGACAAAAAAAAACAAGATTCTCAACCCTCAAAAAAAGATTCAAAAAATACAACAAAAAAAAATATAGATAAAACAGAAGAATTGAAGATAGTAAAAGAACTAATCTCAGAAGGAACTAAAAATAAATTCTTGACTGTGGACTACATAAATAAAAAAATTGGCTCTTTTATAAAAGATCCAACAAAAATAACAGAAATTATATCAATATTAGAAAGTAGCAATATATCTGTTGTTAAAAATGAAGAAGAATACGATAATTTCTCAAAAAATGAAAATGATGATATACAAAAAGAAAGCTACGTTTCAAAAAACACAGAAGATCCAGTTAAAGCCTATTTAAAATCAATAAATAATATAGCATTACTAACAAAAGAAGAAGAAATAGCTATAGCTATAAAAATAGAAAATAGCAGATTAAATATAATTAAAAAATTATATAGGCTGCCATTTGTAATAAGATATATATTTGATTGGTATAATGGCTTATCAAATGGAACAATTTTGTTAAGAGATATAATAAAAATAGATGAATCGAAAACAAATGAAATGGACAATGATGTAGAAATTAATGCGATTATAAACCCAACAGAACTATCAAAAGAAATAGAGGAAAAAGAAAATAATGATATTATAAGTTCTATCTTTGATGACGATATAATTGATAAAGATGATGAATCGGATGATGATTTAGATTTATTTGAAGATGATGATGATGACGAAAGTGGAGACTCAAATGCCTGTGTTGCAACAGTAGAAAAATCTTTATTGCCAAAAATATTGGTGGTGTTAGAATCTGCTGTTAGTATATCTCAAAAAATTTTAGCAAATATAGACAATAATGGAATACTGGATATTAATGATCCAAAAGTCAATTCTTTAATTAATAATCTTTATAAAAAAATATCAGAAATAACTTTAAATGATAACATAATAATTGATATTCTTAAAGAATTAAATAAAATAGAAGATAAAATCATGGAAGTTAATAAGAGTATTTATCAAATGGCTAGCAACTATGATATTTCCAAAAAAGACTTTTTAGATCATTTTAAAAATAATCTTTATGGTGAGGATTGGTTAAAAGAAATAAAAACAATAAAAGACAAAAAATGGGAAGATTTTATAAAAAATAAAAAGGATAATATCATAGAAAGTGGAGAAAGAATAAAAAGAATTACAAAAATAATTGGTCTAAATATAGATGATTTTATAACCTATTCAAAAGAAATAAAACAAGCTAAAAAAGAAGAAGATAAAGCAAAAAAAGAAATGATTTCTGCTAATTTGAGACTTGTTATATCAATAGCTAAAAAATATACCAATAGAGGATTACAATTTTTAGATTTAATACAAGAAGGAAACATGGGATTAATGAAGGCAGTTGATAAGTTTGACTATAAAAAAGGTTATAAGTTCTCAACTTATTCTACTTGGTGGATTAGACAGGCTGTTACAAGAGCAATAGCTGATCAATCTAAAACAATTAGAATACCAATTCATATGGTTGAAACAATTAACAAAATATCTAAAACATCTAGACAATTAACCCAAGAACTTGGAAGAACACCAACTGTTGAAGAAATATCCAATAAACTTTTAATACCAGCAGATAAAATTAGAAAGGTTTTAATGAATACTAGAGATCCTCTTAGTCTAGATTCACCACTTGGATCAGACGATGGAGATGGAACAATAGGTAATTTTATAGAAGATGCTAAAGTTGTTTCTCCATTTAAAGCTACAGCTTATAACAATTTAAAAGAAATTACAACAAATCTTTTGTCGGGTTTAACTTCTAGAGAAGAAAGAGTTTTAAGAATGAGATTTGGTATAGGTATGGATTCCGATCACACATTAGAGGAAGTTGGAAAACATTTTTCTGTAACAAGAGAAAGAATTAGACAAATAGAGGCAAAAGCTTTAAGAACTTTAAGACACCCAAAAAGAATAGCAAAATTAAAACAATTTATGGAAAATAATTAATTGACTTGTTTTTTATAAAAATTATTTTACTTTTATTTTAACTAATAATGATTTTTTTATGGATAAATTAATTTTAATTGGAAAAATACTAGCAACTCATGGTTTAAATGGTAATGTTAAATTGGAAAGTTTTTGTGAAAATCCACAAGACATATTTGGCTATACTCTTTATAATAATAAAGGAGAAGCTATGCCATGTAAACAGGTTGGGAAAACTAGCAATCCAACTATTTTTCTTGTAAAATTTGATAATATTAATTCGATTGATGAAGCAAAAGAATATAAAAATTTCGAAATATTCATTAAAAGAAAAGATCTTAAAGAATTAGATAAAAACCAATTCTATATTAGTGATTTAATAGGTAAAAAAGTTATAGCAGATACAAAAAATGGAGTTGTTGATAAATCATATAATTATGGTGCTGGCGATGTAATAGAAGTAAAATGGAATGATGGAAAAATAGAGTCAATACCATTTAATGAAACTTATATTAAAGATATACAAGAAGATGTTATATATATAGAATTACCAACTTATATATGAAAAATCTATTAAATGATATAAAAAATATTATTAGAACAGATGATAATATAGAAAAACTAACATTAAAAAACATTATGAATAATGGTGTCAATGGCCAGTATATGGTTATTTTTATTGTAGCCATTTTAATAATGTGTCCAATACCTGTTTTATCTACTGTCTTTGGAATTATTAATGTTATTATATCATATCAAATGTTAACTAATAAAAAAACAATAAAACTACCAAAAAAACTATTATATCTATCAATAAATAAATCTACAATAACTACTCTAATTGAGAAAATATCACCATATATAAATAAAGTAGAAATAATAACAAAAAATAGATTAATATTTTTTACTAATAAAAAATTAATTAATCTTATAATTTTTTTGGCTTCTTTACTTAGTGTTTCTCCTGTGCCTTTTTTAAGTGTTTTTGCTGTAATATCTGTATGTTTAACTATATTCGGTTATTTAAATAAAGATGGATTGTTTGTAATACTAGGTATTATATTTTTTATAATAAACTTTGCTATGCAATTAACATTTTTAATTGTTGGAAAAGCTCTTTTTTTAAAAATATTAAATAATATATTTTAATAAATTTTTCTATTGAAAATAATATTTATCATAATATAATCTTATTGATTTATTAATTAAATGAGGTTTTTATGAGTGAAAACAAAAAATCTTGCCATTTGGGTGGTTTTTTAAAAAAGATTCCTTGTGAATTAAAGTTAGTTTATTTACTAATAATAATATTGTTTTTATGTAATATTTTTACTTTATTCAAATTATGTAGTGGAAAAACATTTGCAAAATGGATAGATAACAATCCAAAGGCAATTTTAGATTCTGTTCAAAAATATGCTGAAGCAGAACAAGCAAAAGCTCAACAACAACAGCAACAACAAACAGCTGAAGCTGTAAAAAATAATAAAGAAGCTATCTTTAACGAGAAAAACTCTGGTGTAGCTAATAAAAAAGGAACTCAAGTAATAGTTGAATTTTTTGATTATAACTGTGGTTATTGTAAAATGGCTTCAAAAGTTGTTGATAAAATGGCAAGAGAAGATAAAAATATTAAAGTTATTTTCAGAGAATTACCAATTTTTGGTGGAACATCTGATCTAGCTGCTAGATATTCTACAGCTGTTGCTATTGAATATCCAGATAAATATTTAGATTTCCATTCAACTTTAATGGAAAGTGGAGCAAGAAGTGAAAAAGATATTGAAAATGCTCTAAAAACAGCTGATATAAGTCTTTTTAAAATTAAAAAAGTTATGGAAAATAAAAAATCTCTTATAGATTCTGTTTTACAAGAAAATAGAGATTTAGCTTTCAATAAATTAGGTCTTCAAGGAACTCCTGCTTTCGTTATTGGAGAAACTTTAGTACCTGGTTTTATAGAAGAAGCTACAATAAGATCATTGTTAGAATCTGCTAAATAATATGAAAAGAATATCGTTAATATTTTTGTTATTACTTCTTGTTTCTTGTACAAGATTAAGTAGGCTAAATAGACTTGAAAAAGACTTAATTAATAGCAATAATTTTGACGATATTCTTGCTTTAAAATATCTAAGATATGCTGATATATTAAAAAGAAACTACGACTATGAAAGTTCTAGTTATTTTGCTGGATTAGGTTTAGATGCCTATAAAAGAAAAAAAGATTTTTCTTTAACGCTAGACGATACAATGAAAGATCTAGATCCTGAAACATTGGCTGATCTTTATTTTTTATTTAATTGTTGGATATATTTTGAAACTAACAATAAAAATCTTGGAGAGGCTACAATATGTAAGGATTCTTTTGTAAAACTAACCAGTTTAATTGAAAAAAATAAAAATATTGCTCTACAAAATAAAATAGTTTCTCTCGAAGAAGAAAATACAAAATTTTTAACTGGTGAAGAAGAATTATATTTTGTTGATTTTGCTAAAAATAAATCAATAGATATATTTTTTGACTATGACAATTATAAATTAAACCCAGAAGCCCTTGTAAAAATTAGTGGTATATTAAAATATATAAACACTCTAAAAGGAGATTATAAAATCACAGTCATTGGTCATGCTGATAGAATAGGAAAAGCAATTTATAATAATACAATAGCTAGAAGAAGGGCAAATACTGTATATAATATTTTATTGAAAAATGGAGTTCCAAGAGATTTTATCGAAGTTGAAAGCGTTAGCTCTAGCTCCCCGAATGTAATTACCAGACAAACAGATAAAAATCAACTAAACAGAAGGGTTGAGGTTGTAATAGACACAAATTATAAAAATCTTGATGTTACTCCACAACCATTTAGAAAAACAGTCAAAGAATAATGCTAAATAAATTATTTGTTTACGATATAGAAACAATACCAGATACCGATGTTTTATATAACTTAACCGGTAGCGAAACAGTAGATGTTATCGAAAAAAGAAAAGAATTAGAAGAATATAGTTCCTTAATATCAAATGGAAATCCTTTTCCTAGACAGCTTTTCCATAAAGTAATATCGGTTAGTATTTTGATTGCAGATATTAAACATGTTGATGGTTATGAATATTATAATATTGAAAAAATAGGAACGATATCTTCGATAAATAATACAGAAAAAGAAATAGTTGATAAGTTTTTTAAATATATATCGAATCATATACCAAGACTTGTTGATTATAATGGCAAAACATTTGACTTGCCAGTTATGAAATATAGAGCTATGAAATACAATATTAGCATTGAAAATCTTTTTAAGTCTGGCGATAAGTGGAATAATTATAATCAAAAATATTCTCTTGATTGGCATTGTGATTTATTGGATGCCCTCTCTGATTTTGGTTCTTCTGCTAGATGTAAAATGAATGAAGTTTGTGCTATTTTGGGAATACCAGGGAAAATTGGGATAGATGGTTCAAAAGTTGCTACTATGTATGATAATGGATTGTTAAAAGATATTGATAATTATTGTGAAACTGATGTCTTAAATACATATTTAATTTATTTAAATTATGCGCTTTTAACTGGAAAAATAAATAATGATGGCTTCTTGTCAATGAATAACGATCTAATAAACTATATGAAAGAGGAAAACTTGCCTCATTTTCTTGAATTCTTGGAGGAGTGGAAAAATGTTGATTCTCGTGGTTTGGGGTTTTAGAAAAAATATTTTATTTTATTAACAAATATCTAAATAGGTTGTTTTTAGATTTACTATTAACACTAGCAAAATCTTTCCATTCTAGATTATAATTTTTTTCAATGTGTAAATTATAAAAATTTTTGCCATATTTTTTCTCAATATCACTTATTATATCATCAAATACAATATCGCCACTAACTATTTTCTCTTGCCACAATGGAATTATCGACAAAATTGTATTTCTTCTATGGTTACATTTCCAATATTTATAATCATTGGTAATAAATAAAACATAAGCCTTACAATTTAATTTATTAGATAATCTTTCCATTCTTTCTATATTAGAATATATTTTATGGCAAGTAATAATTTCTGCTCCATGATTTTTAAATATACATTGTTTAGTTTCTAATTCTGCTGTTTTGTATTCAAATTCAATAAAATATTTATCTGTATTGTATTCAAAATATAAATCTATATAATTTTTACCGTTTAGAAAATCATATTTTGGATATCTTGCTATTATTTTAGAAATACCATTAATGTTTAATAATTCTTCTTTAATTCTATATTCTAGGTCTTTTTTATTTTTTATAATATTGTTATTAAAAGATTCTTTTAATTTCTCTATTAATATATTTATTATATCCTTTTCCATAAATTATTTTTTATTTTTGATATAAATATAATATAATTTATTATAAAAATCAACCAAGCTATTTCAAAATCTCATTTAACAACCCTTGATAATCTTTAACTACCTCAAATTTAATTTGATTATCACTTACTACTGCAAAATGTTTTTTGGCACAAGATATTTTGTTATACTCAATATTACGAAGATCAAGACTAGAAATACTACCCTTAGTTTCAGCTATAAAATATATATGTTTTACCTTATCTTTATCAAAAGCAATAGCCCAATCAGGATTATAATTACCAATAGGAGTTTTTATATAAAAACCACTAGGCAATTTTGTATAAACAACAACATTATCAGCCTCTTCAAGTTCTTTAGCAAATTCTCTCTCAATATTAGAATCATATAGTAAATAATCATAAATATTTTTTTTAGTTTCTATCATGTTATTATTTACTACACCTTTTAGATTATGATTAGTAAAGATTTCATTAGTATATTCTCCTTCTTCACCCTCAATTTTTTTATATTTAATATAATCAACTATTAAAGTTGCCTTTTGTTCATTTATAATTTTAGAAAGTTTATTTATAAAGCTTTCAGGATTAATTTTAAACATATTAAAGACTTCAGGCTTCAATTTTTTTAAAATATCAATAATATCTTTTCTTGTCAAACTAGTTTTATCAACTAATTCTCCAATTAAATCATATGTGTTTTTATTTTCTATATTAGTAGTTTTATGATATGTTTTTTTCACATTATTACTTTGTTCTTCTATATTATCAATAACACCATCAGCAATTTGAATAATAGTATGTTGTATATTTATTGATCCATTTGCCACATTTACCACATTTCTTACCAATTCTTCACTATCAAAATCAACAATATAAAAAGTTTTTTTATTTATTTTATTCCATAATTCTTTAAATTCTTTTTTTTCAAAATTTATTTTATTTAATGAAATTTCAGTAGCTTTTATATTATCATTAACAACTTCAATATTTCCATTTTTACATACTTTATCTAAAACATCAATAATTACATCTTTTACATCATCCAATTCTTCATCCAAAACAAGTTTATTTTCCCTTAAATCTTCATAATATTTATCAGTTAATTTACCTTTTTCTATATAATCATTTCTAATTAAAGTTTCATAAATACATATAGCTTTATTTTGATCAATTACTTCTTCATTTCCATCTTTATTTGTAAATACTCTATTTAAAAATAAATTACTATCAATAGTCGTCAATCTATTTCTAATATCTTCTTTAAACTCTTCTTGTAATTGTTGACTAAAACTTTCATAACTTTCACTAGCAATAATTGTCAATTTATTAATTTTATGAACTTCATTTTCAGTAACAAAAGAAGAATCTATTCTATCACCATTTTGATTTACACAAAGCCTCAAACCTCTTCCTATTTCCTGCTTTTTCTTAATTGTCGCATCACTTTCTTTCAAAGTACATATTTGAAAAACATTAGGATTATCCCAACCTTCCTTTAAAGCAGAATGTGAAAAAATAAATCTAACATCATTAGAAAAACTCAACAACAACTCTTTATTTTTCATTATCAAATCATAACCACTTACATCTTCTTTACTATTAACTCCATCAATAAAATGTTTATTTTTTTTATCCTGCGAGAAATAACCTTCATGAGTTCTTTTTACATCAATTTTTGTTAAATAATCAAAATATTCTTTTTCACCAAACCTGGGTTGTAAGGACTCAACAATTTTATTATATTCTTCTTCAAACATTTTAGCATATTCACCATTACTACTTTCTTCATTATCATAAACTCTATATTTTGCTACTTCATCAATAAAAAATAAAGATAAAACTTTTATACCATATTTATACAATTCTCTTTCTTTCTCAATATGACTAATAATAGTTTCCCTAATTTGTATTCTTCTTAATTCTTTAATACTATTTTCATTACCTATAATTTGTCCTATTCTTAATTCAATACCATTTAAAAACTCAATCTTATTTTCCCTAGCATCAATAGTTTTAACAATAAAATTATTTTTATATTCTTGTAAATTATTAGATATAAAAAAAATATCATCGCCTTCCTCTATTTTTTTAAAAACTTTTCTAACTCCATTACTACCAAAAAAGTTTATTTGAAGTCTTGCCATAGGGGGCACATCTTTTGACAATATAATATTTTCAAAATAAATATAACCATTAGTATTTGCTTGATTCAAAAAAGTAATACCTTTAACACCTATCTTTTTTACAAGTTTTTTATTATAAGCATCAACCGAGTCCAAAGAATAAACAAGATTAAAATTTTCTTTCAATGTCGCAGAATATCTCAAAGTAAACAAAGGATTAAATTCTTTTAATTTTTGTTTTGTAGAATTACCTTCAACACTCTGTGGTTCGTCAATTATCAATATAGGCCTTGTAGCAGATATAACATCAATAGGTGCTCTTGATCTAAACTCATCTAATTTAGAATATATTCTTCTTCCATTTTCTCCTTTAGAATTAAAAGCCTGCATATTTATAATCATTACACTAATATCTACACTACTAGCAAAATCATCTATTTTACTTAAATTAGCAGAATCATAAATAAAATATTTTATTCTTTTTCCATATTCTTCCAAAAAATGATCTTCTGTAATTTTAAACGTTTTATAAACTCCTTCTCTAATAGCAACACTAGGCACAACAACAATAAACTTAACCCACCCATACCTTTTATTTAATTCATACATTGTTTTAATATATGTATATGTTTTACCTGTTCCTGTTTCCATTTCAACACTAAAATTATAGCTACTAGTTTCATTTTTATTTTTAGTAATATAAAGATCTCTAGACACTTCCAGATATTGTTTATTTTGTATTTTTTGTATATTAGCAAGAATAGTATTTTCTTCTAAATTAATATCACCATTTCTATAAGCATCATTTTCAAGATCAAGATTACCTTCTATAAAACCATTATCTTTTAAATATCTTAAAGTCCCAGATTTATTATTACCTTCAAATATATCACAAATAGCATTACTAGCATCTTCTTGAAACTTTTGATGTTTAAATTTTAATTTCATTCAATCCTCCTTACAATACCTTTATAGTGCAATTATTCATTTTAGATTTAATAATTTCATCGGCTGTAATTTTTTCAGCAGAATCAACAAAACAACCATCCCTAAAAAATACTATTTCAGGCTTCAAATCTGCTATATATCTAATAACATTTTCATTTATATTTTTTTCAAAACAAGCAACCAAATTATCAATTATATATATTTTACGATTATCAACAACTTCAATTTTATGTTCTATAGTCAATGGAAAACCATTTTCCAACAAACAAGAAAACAACAAATCTTCATCTGTTCTATCTTGTTTAATATTAGAAACTAACCCATCTAACATTTCTTGAGTATAATTATTAGGTTCATAATAAACATCTTCCATATTGCTAGAATCAACCCTAAATACTCTAAAACCAATATCTAGATCATTTTTACCTGTTGTTTCAACAATTTTATTGCCTGCTCTTCTAATTCTTTCTTTGCCTATTTCACAAATATTTTTATAACCAGCTTTGAAAGCTTCACTATCTTCTTTACATTCTTCTTGTAATTGTACCATTATAAATTGTCTATTGCCACCATCTTCTGCATTTAAGTCCATCACTGCATGTGCTGTTGTGGCAGAGCCGGAGAAAAAGTCTAGGATTATGTCGTCGGGGGTGGTTGAAAGTTTGAGTAAATCATTTATTAAATAAGTAGATTTTGGATTATCAAAAACTTTTTTATTATTAAATAATAAATTTAATTCATTTGTTGCATTTGCATATTCAGTTTTATACAATATAGACTTACATGTTGTAGAAGCATATTCTAATAATAATTCATCCATTTCAGGTCTTTTTTTTTGTTTAATTCCATTATTATAAAAAATATCATTATTTTTTAATAGCTTATTAAAAGTTTCAAAACCGCTAGTCCATCTAACCTTTTCATTAAAAGAATTTATAGGTAAAATAAATTTAAATCCTTGTTTTTCATAAAAAGTTTTTAAATTTTCAATGTATGTATCATTAAATTGTTTTAAATTTTTATCATAAATTTTTTCAAATTCTTCTTTTGTTATTGAGTATAATTGATTATCTTTTAGTAAAATTGGAAAATACATATAAGGTCTTTTTTCTCTTTCTTTATCTTGTCCACTTTTTTGAAAAGTTATTTCATTGTAAAACCCAATATCATCTAAATATTTAAATTTATTTTCAGTTTTTTTACCAAAAATATTTTCAGTTTTATTAAAACCATATTCTTTTATTTTTTCTTTATTTTTTGAATATATTAAAATTTTATGTCCGACTTCTGCTATAAAATTATCATTTTCTTTTCCTTTTAAATTATCTAAAATAAATAAAGAACTTATAAAATTTCTCTCTCCAAAAACTTCATCACATATTTTTTTTAAGTTTGCTTGTTCTCTATCGTCTATTGATATAAAAATTACACCATCATCTGTTAATAAATTTTTTGCTAATTTTAATCTAGAATATATCATTGAACACCAATCACTATGAAATCTAGGGTTAGTCTCTTTATTTTCTTTAAATTGTTTATTATCTTCTTCATCTCTATAATCAATTTCTTCTTTATATTCTTCATCATCAATAGTAAAATTATCATTATATGTAAAACTATCTTTACCGGTATTATAAGGCGGATCTATGTATATCATTTTTACTTTATTAAAATATGACTTTTGTAATATTTTTAACACATCGAGATTATCACCTTCAATATATAAATTTTTTGTACTATCCCAATTTTTACTTTCTTCTATACAAGGCCTTAAAGTTTTTGTAATTTTTTTATTTGCTTCTAATAAAGCCTCTTTTTTACCAACCCAAGTAAATTCATAACTTTCTACTTTATTATCTATAAGTTCATTTGATAATTCTTGTTTTAATTTATTAAAATCAATTTTTCTAACTAGGTTGTTGTTTTCGTCAATGCTTTCTGTAAATACTTGAGGAAATAATTGTTCCATGATTTTAATATTATTATTAACTATATCAATAGTTGTATTTTCTAATTTTTCAACTTTGAATAAATCATTTATTTTCATATATTACCCTTATTTTAAAAGGCTTTTCAACCTTTTAATCTCTTGAGTTATTTCAAATTTTTTGTCTAGTTGTTTTTCATTTTTAGTCTTGTTTTCTAATACTTTTATTTGTTTAATAATTTTCTCTTGTTCTATATTGTTGATAATTTCTTCTGACAACTGTTTTTCTCCATTAAAATTATCAAGAGATATTTGATTAATAAAATTTCTAAAAATATTTTCAATTTTGTTGCCATCTATTGTTAATTTTATATCAGATAGCCAACAAGTATTAAATGTTTTTATTATAACATTATTTTCTTTGTAGGAAATATATAATTTATATCTCCCTTCATATTCTAATATAAAAACTATAAAATATGGTATAGCTTTATCTATTGCTTCTAAAACTTTATTATCAAGATTAATATTTTTTAATTTTATGTTGAAAAATTGTATTTCTTGTTCTTCTTCTTTGATGTTTAAAGTTTTTGAACTTATAGAATTAGTCCATATTATTTTTTCTATATTATTAACAAACTCTTTTTTTAGTTGTGAGTTTTATTTGCTTTTTGATAAAATTTTTCTTTTGGTATAATTTTGTTTATTTCGGTTGATTCGGGTAAACTTAACATAAATCCTCCTCAATTACAAAAAAACAAATTAATTCAAAATCATTTAAACTTTTTAATTTATTTATAGTAGTACCACCAGAAGAAAACAAACTATCAACATCTTTTTTATCTTTTATTTCTACTATTGATTCTATTGATTTTTCAAGTAGTTTACTATAAAAATCCATTTTCTTGCCATCATTAGTTTTTTCATTAAAAACTTTACATAATTTTTTATTTACATCTTTTCCACTACAATATAATCTTAATTTATCTAATAAATCTTTTGTTTTTAGATAATCATAAAATATTTCTCCATTGTTTTTTATGTAAATTAAATAATAAGGGTCTAAAATATTTTGATTGTTGCTTTCATTTTCACTTTTTAATAAATAAATAACTCCTGCGGGCATTTCTTCGTTTGCCTCTATTACTGTATTCATTCCATTAGGAGTTTTTTCTATACTAGGATGTTTTTTAATATAATCTATTAATTCAAGTCTAAAATCATTAAAACCAAGATCCATTATTGATATATTATTATCTATTTCTTCTAGATCTACAACTTCGTTTTTGATTTTTTCTAATTGTTTTTTTCTATATTCTAATTCAATTTCTTCTTCGTTTATATTATCGTCATTACTAACACTAATTACACCGGCCATTTTATTTGTTAATTTATCTTTTAATTTTATATAATCGTCCAATTCTACTGGAGGCCAGAAATTAACCATTTGTATTACTTCATTTTTACTGCCTATTCTGTCAATTCTACCAAATCGTTGTATTAATCGAACAGGGTTCCAATGTATATCATAATTTATTAAATAATCACAATCTTGTAAGTTTTGACCTTCACTAATACAATCAGTTGCTATTAAAATATCTATGTCTTCATTATCTTGTTGTAATAAATCTCTTTCTTTTGATATAGGAGAAAATTCAGTTAAAATTGAATTGATATCGTTATTAACTTTATTAGCATTAGTTTTTATAGTATTACCAGTTATTAGGGCAGTATTTAAATTAAAATTATCTTTTATGTAATTTACTAAATTGTCATAAAGATATATAGCAGTATCACTAAATGCAGTAAAAATTATTATCTTTTTATTGTTTTTGTTTATTGGATTGTTTATTTTATTATTTATTGTTTCTTTTAATTTATGTAATTTATAATCTTTATCTTTATTTATTAAACTTGTGCTATTATATAAACTTTCTAAGATTTGTTTATCTTTTTCAAGATTTGCTTGCCAACTATAACAATCTATATCAGCTAAATCTATTTCCATTTTATTATTAATAATAGTCATATTGTTTGAATCTTCATAATCAAGATCATTAAAATCTTCATTATTTAAACTATAATTATTAAATTGACTACTAAAAACATCTTTTGTTATACTAAAAGCATCTAGTTCTTCTTTTTTATTTAAAAAATCGTTTATTGTTTTTAATGTATAATCAATTTTCTTTATTATTGTTTGTAAAGTTTGATTAAAAGAAAAAACAGAACTTTCCATTCTTTTTAATAGATTAATTGACATTAATTTTACAAGGCCTTTCTCTCTATCGCTTTGTTTAATTTTGTCGTTTTCGTTTTTGTTGTATTTTTCAACTCTACTTGGTAATAAAAAACTTGTAGGATTATAAACGCATAAAGTTAAATCCATTAAATCTTGTATTATTTCGTTATAATTAATATCGTCTTGATTTATTGTTAAAGTTGGGCTTTCATTTATTGGTTTTAGCCTTTTTGGAAATCTACCTATATCGTCAATATTATAAAACTTTTCAATATTTTTTCTTGATCTTGATATAGTTACATCATCTAATAATTTAAAAAAATCTTCATCAAGGCTATTTATTAAATCTTGAGTAGTTCCATTTTTCTTTTTACTCCATTCATTAAATCTTTGTTGCGCTTGTTTTAAAACTTTATCTATTCTATCGTTTCCTTCTTCGTCTTCGTAAGCTAATTTTAATTGGTTCTTTAAGTCAGTAAATCTATTATTTACTGGAGTAGCAGATAACATCAAAACTTTTGTTTTTACTCCTTCTTTTATTACTTTATTTAATAATATATTATATCTATTATATTTTAATTCGTTTTCTTCAGTTAAATAAGAAGAACCACCATTTCTAAAATTATGTGATTCATCAATTACTACTAGATCAAAATTGCTCCAATTTATTCTTGATAAATCTACTCCACTTTCAGATATTCCCTTTTTTCTCGTTAAATCACTATGAAATAATACAGTATAATTAAATCTATCTCCCAAAAGTGGGTTGTTTTTGTAATTATGTTTGTAACTGTCCCAATTGTTATATAATTTTTTAGGGCATAAAACTAAAACATCTTTATTTCTATTTTCATAATATTTTATTACAGAAAGTGCTGTAAAAGTTTTACCAAGTCCAACACTATCAGCTAGAATACAAGCATTATACTTTTCTAATTTATTAATTATCGATAAAGAAGCAGTTTTTTGAAAATCATATAATTTATTCCATATTTTACTTTTTTTAAAACCTACTGCTTCATTTGGTAAAGTATCCTCATCAAGATTTTCTATATAATCTTTAAATAAATTATACAAAGTAAAAAAATATATAAATTCAGGAGAGTTTTCATTATATATAGTTTCTATATTGTTTATTACTTCTTCTGTTACATCTTGTAATTTATCTTTATCATTCCAATTTTCATCAAATCTTTTTAATACCCTATCATTTTCAATTTTGCTAATACAATAATCAATATTACTATTTTCAACCCCTAGGCTCGTAGTTGTAAAATCAATAATTTGATTATATAGTATAGGCATTTTATCTTGATTTTGTATTATCATATAGGTAGACATATAATCTGGGTGTTTATTTGATTTAAAACGTGCCTTTGTTCTTATCCATTCTATACATTCTTTTGCTATTGCCTTTTGTTTTAATTCATTTCTTAATTTTACTTCGTACTTTGTCCCATAAATATTTCTTTCTCTTTCTAATCTAGGTATAAAAAATTCTCTTTTTTCTTTTGGAGTTTTTTCATTTAAAAAGGTAGGTGATGTAAAAATAAATCTAAAACTTTTAACTTTGTTTAACTCTTTTCTTAACTCTTGGTAGGCATATATTGAAAAACAATTTGCACTCACAGAAATATTAGCTTTTTCCTTTATTTCTGAAGATAAATCGTCTTTTAATATTTTTGTTATATTATCAAAAGTTTCGTTTGACATTTTTATAAAAATAATAACTGATTAGATTTTATAATTAAACTAATAATTGTCAATTAATAGTTTAATTATAAATCTTTGGTTTATTAATAAACACCCCAGAACAAGCAAATTTTAATTAAGTAAATTTATATTATTGGCTCTAAATCATAAGATTTATAAGAATCGATTTGATTTTCAATAAATTCTTTAACATTTTTATAAAAAATTTCTTGATCCATATTTTTAATTATCGATTTATTCTCTAAAAATTTTTCAATTTCATTTTTTTTATTAATTAAATCATCTATTTTATTTTCAAAGCCCATATAATCTAATAACATTTTATATAAATATCCACATTCAATAAGATTAGTAATTTTATTGCATTCTAAATTTTTATGATTTTTATATTTAATATTTTTATTGGCTTCTTTATAGTATTTTTTAATAACCATTAAAATAGTAACATCTGTAATGTCAAAATTATATAAAATAATGCCAATATATCTATATATTTCTTTTGTATCTTTATTATTTCTAACTAATTCAAATAAACCCTGAAACCATTCAAAATTTGGCTTAATATCTATTTTATTTAATATATCAAAATTTAATTTATCGTTGTTTTTTAAATATTCAATTACAAAATCATAATAAAATTTATAATCTTCTTGAAATTTCTTTTTTAACATTTCTGGAATAGTATTATCTTTTTTTATAAAAGAATACATAGATTTTTCTATATCTATAATATCATTAATATTTTCTTCACAAAATTTTTCATTACTATATAATTTTTCAAAAAGACTTTCTAAATAATAACTAAACATATCATCTCTAAATATTTTATCATTATTGAAATTTGTACATTCTTTTAATACTTTAAAAATTAAATCTATATTATTTACATGTTCATGATTTATTAAACAAAGTTCAACATATTTTTTTTTATTATATTTTTCTGTATTATTTAAATATATATTAAAAATTTTATAATCTTCAATATAAAAAAATGAACAATTTTCCCAATAATACTTTTCATTATTTTTAATAATTTTTTTTACTTCATCATCAAATGTTTTATATGATAAAACTTTTTCAATAAACAATACATTTTTATCTAAAATATCAAAAGCTTTATTAAATATATTTTCTTTATCTAAATAATTTAAAAAAATAAATAATTCATGATATTTTTCTTTTCCAAATAATTGTTTAATTGTGTTTGTTTTATTAATTTTTGTTTTAGCTAATATTTTAAATAAATATTTTTCATTTATTTTTTCATATAATTCTAAAAATTTATTTATATCGTTATCATAATCTCTTAAAAATTTATCTAATTCATTAATTGTCTTTAATTCTAGATCTTTATCTTTATAAAACTTATAATGATTAATATTACTAAAATATATTACATATTTTTCAAATTTATCTATATTTATTTTATTACAAATTTTTTCTAATTTTTTTATATTATCATTATCTTTTCTATATTCTAAATATTTTATATTTTCTTTAAATATTTTTGTTAATTTATTTTTAGATTCGTTATCAAATTTATTAAAATCAATATCGTTTAATAAAGATATATATTTTTCAATAATATCTTTATCTTCCAATAAATTAATATTATTACAAAATTTAACAGGTTCTTTTTTTAGGAAATTAAAATATTTTTCTAAAAAATATTGTTTAATACTATTATTTAAAGTTAGTTTTTTAGGATATAATTCATTATTTGCTCTCCTTATAAAAATGACAACATTTTTTGCATTTAAAACTTCAAATATAATATTTTTAAACAACTCTTTATCTTTATATTCTTCTAAAATTTCTCGTAATTCAAAACTATTTAGTATATTTTTATTATCAATCATAAATATTGTTTTTATAAGGTATTCAAAATATTCATATATATTTTTATTATAAAATAAATATAATAATTCTTCCAATACACGATCATCATAATTTTTATATTTATACAATATGTATTCAAATATCTCTATAATATCTTTTATATTATTAATTTCATTTTCTTTGATCATACAATCAATTTTTGTCAAAAACTGCGGAATATCAATCAAAGCTAAGTTAATTAATAATTCAAAATTATTTTTATTAATAAATTTCTCTATTAATTTATTAAATAATTGCTCAAACCAAACATATTTATAATTATATTTTTTATATAACATATTAAATATATTAAAAACACCAGTAATTAAATAGTTTGAATATTTATTGTCCTCTTGTTGTAATACTTCATTTAATAAAAAACTTTCTATTTTATCTAAAATAGATTCTATTTCTTTTTCATCAAAATTATAGCATTGTATAAAATTAGAAACATAATAAACTTTACAATAATTATTTTCTCTTTCTAATATTAAATTATTTTCTTTTAACTCTTTTATAGTTTTATTAAATTTATCTTTTATAAATTGTTGTTCATAATTACCATTACCCCATCTATAAAAAGGTAAAATATTTAAAAACAAATCTTTTTGATCTATTTTAAAATTATTTATTTTTAATAAACTTTGATGTAAATATTTTAAATTTGTATCACAATCATTAATTAAATCAATATAATTAATAATATTAAATTTGTTTTTAAAATAATATAAAACACCTTCTTGTGTTATATTTTCTAGATATATAGTATTATAACTATTAAGAAAATTATTTTTAAAGTCATTACCAATAGGAATTATAATTTTTGTTTTTTTAGATAAAATAGACATAATTTCATAATTGGGATTTTTATCTATAATATATGGTACTATAATACTATTAATATAAGAATATTTAGATATTTCTAATAGTGTTTCATTTGTAGTAATTATTTGACTTTTAAAATAAATATTATAGTTATTATATTTTTTTAGATATGATATCAAAAACAACAAAGATTCTTCTTGAGAATTTGATTTTATATATAAAATATCGCATTCTTTAAGTTTTTTATCAATATCTTCTTTTTCATATTTTCTTGATAATATTAATTCTTCATTCAAAGGTATTTTTGTTGAATTTTTCCAAGTTTCAAAAAATTTATCAAACTCATCATAACCATCAATTTTTTGATTACATAAATTTATTTTTAACCAGTTTTCAGTAGACTTTGACATTATTAATAAACTATTTAAATCTTGTTTATCAATAATTTTAACATCATAAAAAAAATTCTTTTTTTTATATAAGTCAATTAATTTATTTTTTTTAGTTTCTTCTGTGTTTTGTTTAGTAATAAAGCAAAAAGTTTTATTTTTGTTTTCTTCATTTTTTAATCTTTTGTTTATATCTAATTCAAATTTTTTGCCCCAATCTTCTTCTATACCAAATTCAAAAATTATTTCTTTATTACCTATACCAAATTTTGTATCAAAATTAAATTTAGCATAACCATCTGAACCTGACAAATAAACTCCATCTTTAATAGGTATTCTAATTGAATCATTATTTCCATATATATCAACAATTAATCTGAGAATAAATTCAGCGAAAGTTTCTCCATTAGAAATAATAGAAATATAATCTTTTTTTACAATCATAAGATTTTCATTTTTTAAAAAATTTTTTAATTCTGTTTTTGTAAGATTAAAATCTTTACAAGTATCTTCAATTCCAAAATTATTGTATGAATTAATAATATTCCATTTTTCTTCATTACTTCTATCTTCAATTTTTACTTTAAAATTATTTTCTTTAGAAATTTTAATTAAAGTTTTTTGAGATATATTAAAATACTCTGCTGTTTCTTTTAAAGAATGTGTTTTTCTATATTCTTTAATTAAATTAATAGTTTTTAAATCTTTAATTACAACTCTTTTTTTTCTTTCTACCATAATTTACCTCGTTTAAAAATATTGAATAATTTAAATAATTCACTAAAAATACCTTTATTATTTTTTTTATTTACATTACTATATATATTACAATTATTACAATTATAATTATTATATGTATTATATATATTATTAATTTTGTTTTTTTTATGTTTAAAATGTTGATATTTATTAACCATATATTAAATATTTATTTATTATTGTAAATATAATAATAATTTTTTTATTTGTCAAGTATTTTTTATTAAATTAGTAAACTTTTTAAACAAAATTATAAAATAAATACAATTTTTAACAATTACTTATCAAACAACCAATCTAAAACATTTAATCTTTTAATTCCTTTTATATTGCCATCATCTTCGTCCATAGTAAGTAAGTATTTTGGATAATTATCATCTATACTATTTAAAGATCTCAATTCTCTTTCTAATGTTTCTTTAGAATTATATGTATAAAAAGCGACCTGATAATATTCAGTTAATCCTTCTTTTTGTGCTACAAAATCTACTTCTATATTGCTTCTATTATTTATTCTGCCAACATATACCTTATAACCTCTTCTTAATAATTCTAGATAAACTATATTTTCTAATATTCTACCATGATCTCCTTCTTTATAACCCAATAAAGCAGATCTTAAACCTAAATCTACCATATAATATTTTGAATTAGTATTTGTTAATATTTGTTTACCTTTAATATCAAATCTATCACATTTATATAATAAATAACTATCCAAAAGTCCATTTAAATAATTAGCAATAGTCATAGCAGATAAATTTTGAGGAGTATTTTTTAAACTTTTTTCTATTCCTCTAATTGAAGTTTCGTTTCCTATATTGTCAAATAAGAATCTTGTTAAAGCATCAAGTTTATCAACATTTGATATATTGTATCTTTTAATTATATCTTTTTGTAAAGTACTTGTATATATAGTATCATTTAAGTAATCATTTATTAATTGTCTATTGCCTAAAAAACTAACTGTTTGTGGGAAACTACTTTCTGTTATATATTTTTTATATAAACTAAAGGAATCATTTCTATTTAAATAATCTTCTTTATTAAGTGAAATAAATTTTGTAGTTTCATTATAAGCTATATAATATTCTTTAAAAGAATATGGTAACATTTTAATTTCTATATATCTACCACCCAAGGCATTTGCTATATCACTAGAAAACATATAGGCATTAGATCCAGTTAAATATATGTCTATATTTCCTTGTAATCTTAAAGTATTAACTATTTTTTCCCAACCTTCTAATAATTGTACTTCATCTATAATTAAATAATTTATTTTATTTTTATTTATTTTTTTTAAAATGAAATCTAACATTTTATTATAATCAACTAAAAAATTTTTATCATTATAAATAAGACCAATTTCTCTTACTTGTAATAAATCTTCTAAATTAATACTTATGATATTATTAGTTTTAGTTTCTAAACTAGATTTAAAATAAGATAATAAACTAGATTTTCCACATCTTCTAACGCCAGTAATAATTTTTATAATATCAGTTTTTCCAGATAAAGATTCTAATTTATCAGAATAAACTTCTCTTCTAAAAAATATTTGTCTACTTGATTTATTAGTCATTATTCTAATTTTATTAATATAATTAAGTATAATATACAAAATTACAAAAATCAACAATTTTGTCTAATATATTAAAAAAATAAACAAAATTTTAATTATTTATTATAATTAAGAATCAATAAATACAATACTATTTAAACATTTATCAATGTTATCTTTTGTTTTTTCTAGCTTTATATTATCAGTATCGCCGTATTTGTTTTTGAAGTCGGTGGCTTGTTGTTCTAGTTTGTTGAGAAATTGTGAAACTTCTTTATAATTACCATTTTCAAAGTGATAGCTTAGATTACTACTGTTATTATTTTTATAATCATTTAATATTTTATTACATTCTTTTATACCTTTAAAAAAATCAACAAAATTACCAAATTTTATTGTAAAATCTGTTTGACGAAAACAATAATTTATGTCAATAAAATTTGTAGAAAGTGTTACTCTATAACAAAATTTTTTATTAAAACATTTAAGTATATTTTCTTTCTCCTTTTCATATTTATTAATATCATACAAAATACAATCTTTATTATATTTAAAGCCCTTTCTAGCAAATATTTCATTAACAATATAATCCCAATAAAATTCACTTTTATATTTATTATAAAATTCAAAAAGATAATCAAAAATTAAGTTAAATTGCCTACAAGTTATATTATTTGATGATGCCAGTTTATTTAAAGATAAATAAATACTCACTATTATAAACATCTTTTTCTTCTTTAATATCAAAACTAAACTTTTCTTTTAGTTTTGTTTTTATATAACTTAAATAGTCAATTTTAGATAATTTAATTTCTTCTACAAAAAATCTTACAAAATAATTTTCACCATCTGACTCTTCTTTAAAATTATACATTGCTTGTAAAGAATGATTTAAGGCCCTTCTATTAGCAAAATAAAAAATAATTATTCCATCGATATCAAAAAAATGTTTTGTTGTTTCAAGTATTTTCATGGCATAGTCAGGCCTACATCTGTCTAATTCATCAATAATTAGAACAAGTTTTTTTGAATCTGTTTTTTTAATTAAAGTTGTTAAAGATTTTTTAAATTCTGTTATTGGGTCTTGTGGTTTTTTCTCAAAATATTCAATAAATTCTTTAGCAGAAGGGCAAAAAACATTCGAAGCAACTTTAACAAGTTCATACATAACACAAGCACTTTTTTGAATAAAATCTTTAATTTTTTCTAATCCAATTTTACTTCTATAATATTCTAATATTTTATTACAAATTAAATTTAGTGGTTGTTCGTAGTAATCGTTTTCCCAAGCACTAAAATAAACGGCATCAATATTTTTGTCTAATAAAGTTTTTGTTAATGCTCTGGCAAAGTATGTTTTTCCGGTTCCAAAATCGCTTTCAATTAAAAATACGTTTCTTAATTCTTCAAAGTATTTTTGTTTGCCAATTTCTAGTTCGGGGTGTTCTGTTTTTGTGAAGTTGAATTCTTCTGTTTTTGTGATTATTTTGTCTAGTAGTTTTTGTCTTTCGGGAAATAGGTCTGGCATTTTAGTTTATGGTTATTAATAATTAATATAACATTTCAAAACATTGTCTTAAAATTGATTTTTCTTTAAAATAATTTATATTATGAAGTAAATTCATAATTTTAGGATATTCATTAGATTTTTCATTATTTTCATCTTTTACCATCATAAAATCAAAAAACTCTTTATCAAAAATATATTTATAATTTTCATAATTTAAAGATTTAATTTTATTATATATTTCGTCATTATATTCTTTATTAAGCGATCCATTAGCGCAACTAATATTATTAAAAATACATAAACCAATAAAATTTTTAATATTATATTCCTTATCTAATCTACAAGAAAAATTAATATTTTTTAAAAAATTACCTAAAATATTAATATTTATATCTACAATATCATTTGTCTGATTATCAAATAATTTTTTATAAATTTCATTATTCTTTGTTTTTAAACAAATTAAAAACATTAAAGATAAAACATATAAGAAATCTAATTCTTCATTAAAATAATACTCAATAAATCTAAAAGCATAATTAATTTCTCTTAAATTTAATTTAAATAAATCAATAAATAAATACGATATGTAATTTATAAACTCTTTTTCACCAAATGTAGGATAACTACCAAAAGCTATTTTAATATAGATACTATTATATATTTTATTTGTAATATCAGCCTCTTTAATTTTATTCTTTATATACTTTTTTAAATCAATATTATTATCAACATTTCTCAAATCAAAATGATAATCAAAAAATTTCTTAATATAACTATCAAAATCCATACTCAAACCATAAACAACTTTCATTGAAGATTTTAAATTATTGTCATCAACTGCTATTAAAAATACCATATTTTCAACATCATATATATGATTTATTGCTTCTAAAAATTCAACAGCATAGTCAGGCCTACATCTGTCTAATTCATCAACTATAATTAATAATTTTGTGTTTTTTTGATTTTTATTTAAAGATTCAATATATTGACCTAATACATTTTGTATATTTTGTATATATTTTTTGTAATTTTTATATTCTTCATCAATATTGTTTTGTTGTAATTGTTCTAGAAAATCTTTATTTAAACAAGCATCTTTAATTTCTTTTATTATTTCTTTACTTTCTTCTTTTATATATAATTTATCTAACAATAAATTAAAAAATGATTTCCCAATTACAGGTAACGAATTTTTGCCAACTTTTGTTGCTATTGTGGTAAATTTAGATAAAGTATCTTTAAAACTTTTTTTAATATTCTTTTCGTCTATAGAATCTAAAATAGACAAACCAATACTTAATATAGGATTGTTTAAAACATCATCTTGCCAAGCATTAATTTTTAAGATTTTAAAATTATTTTTAAAATCAAAATCTTCATGTTCTCCTTCTATAAAATTTTGTAAAGAATTTAAAAAATATGTTTTGCCAGTTCCATATTTGCCATATAAAGCTAAAGTATATGTTTTGTGCTCTTTGTTTGTTTCTGAAAATATTTCAATATTTCTGATAATACTTTTTATTAATTCTTTTCTTGCTTCTAATAAATCTTCAAACATGATATATTTTTTTATTAATAATAATTTCTAGTTTAAAAAATATATATTTTAAAGCAACTATAAAAATATAAAAAAAATCTAAAAAATATATTGACATTGTTCTATGTTGATAATTTTCATTTTAATAATGTATAATCTATTATATATTATTAACGTTATTTAAAAAACGCATATTTTGTTGTTAAAGTTTTTTGTATCTTTAAACATATTACTTCCACACACAAATAAATATTTTTTTCAAATTCAACCTTGACAAACAAAACAAAAAATATATATTTTAATTACAAGAAAAAGAAAAGAACATGAAAAAAATATTTTTAATACTATTCATACTACTTGGTGCCTGCACCATAAAACAAAACAGAGGCTTTTACTTCACCGACAAAGACAAGGTTGAAAACTTCGACGTCTACAACTTCACAAAACAAGATGTAATAGACAACATAGGCTACCCATCCGTAGAATTAAACGACAATACTTGGTTATATTATTCATACACAACAGAAAATTACAATTTTTTAAGACCAAAAATAAAAAGTGAAGATATTTTAATTGTGTACTTTGACGAGAAAGACAATGTAAGTAAATATTCTTACACTACAAAAGAAGACACAAAAAATCTAAAAAGTATAAAAAAAGAAGATACGGGCGAGAAAAAGAATATATTTAAAAGTATTTTTGATGGATTAATGTTCACTCCAACAATGTAGGTTTTTATGATTAAAAAAATATTATTAGCAACAAAAAATAATGGCAAAATTGAAGAGTTTAAAAAATTATTAAGTAATTTTGACATTGAAGTTTTATCTTTAAGAGATTTTGATATTGAAGAACCAGAAGAGAATGGCAAAACTTTTCAAGAAAATTCAATTATAAAAGCAAAATATTATGCCGAAAAATTAAAAATATCTTCAATAGCCGATGATTCTGGTTTATGTATTAATGCTTTAAATGGTTTTCCATCAATATATTCTGCTAGAATAAATGGAGATAATAAAGATTACAAAAATACATTTAATTTTTTAGAATTGTTATTTAAACATAACAATATAAAAGATCTTTCTGCTTTTTTTGTTTGTAATGTTAGTTTTTATGATTATGATAAAAAGGAAACTTTTTCTTTCGAAGGTAAAGTTAATGGAAATATTGATTTTACAATAAAAGGAGAAAGTGGTTTTGGTTATGATCCAATTTTTGTTCCTAATGGTTATAATCAAACTTTCGCAGAATTAGGCATGGAAGAGAAAAACAAAATTAGTCATAGAGCACTTGCTTTTAATAATTTTATAAATTGGTTTAAAGAATATAACAAATAATAGCTAGATAATATTTCTAGCTATTTTATCAAAACTATTACTATTTTCTGTAATTAGATTGATTATATCTTTACAACGTTCTTCATCAATATCAAACATACTACCTATATTAATTAGATCATTATTACTTATATCTTTACCTTTACCATTTATTGTTGTTGTATGTTCTCCATTTATTCCATTGGATTTTGTTAAATCATATGCTGGGCTTAATTTCCAATTTTCTTTGCTATCCATTAAAAAAGAAAAGTTTTTTGAGTGGTCATCTTTGTTTTCTATTATAACATTAAAACACATTAATCTATACATTTTTATAACTTCATTAAAATCTTTTGTAATTAATTTTGTTAATTTTAATAAATCTATATAGTCAATAAAAGTTGTTCTAAAATCAATATTTAACAATCCAGCAACTGAATGTAAATGTAATTTTTTATTGTCATCAATTCTATCAAATCTTTGAGTAGCAAAATAACCAACACAATTTTTTGAAGGCAATAAAACTGTTTTAGACATTTCTATATTTGATTTTTTAGCAATAATAGAATAAACATATTCTTTTAATCCTATATCATAATCATCCATATTTGATCGAAACTTAATTATGTAATCTGTGCCTTTTTTAGATATAATATTTTTATTGTTTAATTTCACTGTAATTTTAGGTCTAGCACCACAAGATGAACCATTTAGTTTTAGTAAATCATCTACAAAATAATTTGAATTATTTAATACTTCAATAGATTCGTTTGCTAATTTATCAAGTTCTATATTGTTTATGTTATTTTCTAAAATATTATTTGCTGGTTCATATTCTAATGCTCCAAACCCATTGTCTCCAACAAAACTTAAATAATCAAATTCATTTACATTTTTAATATTATTTTTTTTAAAATATCTATTTATTAATAATCTACCCCAACCATCAGCAATGTTATCTTTAAAAACCCCATGTAAATCAAAATTATTTGTATATATTTGATTATTAAATGGCAAGGTTATTGGACTTATATTAATATTTTTACTTAAAAAATCATTATCATATTGAAAATATATTTTTTTATTAGAAATTGCTAATTCTCCAACTTTAACTCTATTATTCTCAATATTTATAAAAACATTCATCATATCATTTTATCTTCGTTTTTTAATAAATCTTTTAAATTTTTAAAATTATTTGTAGATATTTTAAATAAATTATCAAAATCATTTTGACTATCCAATATAAAAGCTATTTTAAGCAAACTTTTAAAAGATATTTCCCCAGTTCTTTCAAATCTTTTTAAAGACCCTAAACTCACACCACTTTTATTTGACAATTGTTGTTGAGTTAATTTATATAATTTTCTTTTATTTCTAACTCTTAAAGAAATATCTTTTATTATTTCTTGTTCTGTTTTTAAATTAGATAACATATTAGTTATATTATATAATTTTTTAATAAAATAGATAATATATTAACTAAAATAAAAATCAACAAATTATTTTTTCTTATACTTTAAACACTTAACAGGACAGTTTGATATACATTCAAAACAACCTATACAGTTTGGATGATTAACAAATTCAGTACTTTCAACTTTAATATTCATAGGACAAACTTTATCACATTTATGACAATGAACACAGATATTATTGTCTCTTTTAATACTAAACAATCTAAAAGAACTTAACAAACCATAAAAAGCACCTTTCTCACAAAAATAATTACACCAAGGCCTATCAATAAAAATTGAAGTAATTAAAAATATACCAATGATAGAATATAAAAGTGTAGATAATTCAATACCTCTCAATATATCACCAAAAGAACCCTTGGATTCCAACCACTCATAGATATTAACTTTACAAATACCAAAGAATATAAAAAGTATCTTGTATAAACTAGATATTTTTGAATTTTATCTGGAACTCTATATCTTTTTATTTTTAATTTTTTAGATATTTTATTTATAAAATCTCGAATTGCTCCAAATGGACATATCCAACCACAATAAAATACACCGAAAAATATTATAAATAGTACTAAATAAGTGCCTATTTTTGTATATTTGAATGTTATAGTAATAGTTAATATAATTATAAGTAATTGAATTGTAGTTCTTATTTTTGCATATAGATTAAAAAGATTTATATAAATTAATAATAAAATTATTTCTTTAATTGTAAACATTGTAAATTAATTAATTCTATTTAAAATACATTTTGATTATAAAAAAATGTTTATTTATGATTAATAATAATGTCATTTTACTAACAATAGCTTTAAAAGTTCCAATATTTTTTACAATAGCTTTAATAATTGTAAAATTTTTAGTATATAAAATAACTGGTTCTTTGGCTATATTTTCATCATTTACAGATTCTTCATTAGATTTTGTAAGTTCATTAATAACATTTGTTGCTTTAAAATACTCATTAAAAAAAGAAAATCATAAATATAATTATGGCTATCATGGTGTAATTGACATAGCAACTGTAATAATAGCAGGTTTTATTATAGCTACTTCAATAACAGTATTTTATAAATCAATAATTAATCTAATTAACAAAACTGTAATTGAATATTCCGATGCTTCTGTTTATGCTATGTCTTTTTCCACATTATCATCAATAGTAATATCTCTATTCTTGTATTATGTTTATAGAAAAACTCAATCAATTTTAGTTAGAAGTGAAATAGCACATTATTCTTCTGATATTTTTACTAATGCTGGTGTATTAATATCTTTATTAGTAGGCAAATTTTATACTAGTTATTTAATAGATCCAATTATAGCTATTATTATGGCCTTAATATCGTTAAAACCAGCAACAGATATACTTATAAATGCTATAAATAATATCATGTCAAAAGAAGTTGATGAAGATATAAGACAAAAAATAATAGAAATAGCAACTAGAGACAAAACTGTTATGGGTTACCATAAATTTAAAACAAGAAAATCTGGTGAAAGAATATTTATTCAAATGGATATTGAATTGCCTAGTGATATAACTTTTAAATTAGCTCATGATATAGTAGATAAAATACAATATGATGTTGAAAACGAAATTGAGAATAGTGAAATAATTTTACATGCAGATCCAAGATAAATTAAAAATGTTCACATATAAAATTAAACTTTTCTTCATTGGACATTTTTGATATTAGATTGATATTATTATCAACAGTATCTAATCTATGTTTTAATCCAATTCTGTTTGCTATTTGTATAGCTAATCCAGGTCTGGCATTTATTTCAAGTAATAAAGCACCTCTTGTTTTGTCTAAAACAATATCAACTCCAACATAATTTAAGTTAGTTATTTCACAAGCTTTATAAGCAATGGCTAAATGTTCTTCCCAATTAGGAATAATAAGTTTTGATAAATCGGCTTTTGTATCTGGATGAATTGATATTGGTTTACCTTTCATAACAGCATATGAAGCTTTACCATTTTTTAAATCAATACCAACTCCAACAGCACCTTGATGTAAATTAGCTTTACCATTAGACATAGAAGTTGATAATCGCATCATAGATAAAACTGGCATTCCTTTATATATTATAATTCTAGCATCAGGAACACCTTGATAGCTGTATTCTTTAAAAATATCAGTAAATTGAATCATTTCTTCAATAATAATAACATCATTTTTTCCACCTAAACTATAAAGCCCACTTAAAATATTAAAACAATGTTCGTTTATTTCTTTTAATGTCAAAACATGATTCGAAGCAGTTGTAAAAGTATTATTATTAAAACTTTTAATTACAACTATACCTTTACCTCCACTGCCCTGTGCTGGTTTAATAACAAATTCTTTATAGTCTTTTACTATATTTAAAAGATTTTTTACTTCATAACTAAAATTAATTACTCCTATAACTTTTGTAGTATTAATACCATTACTTAAAGCTATTTTCTTAGTTTCTAATTTATTATCTACAAGTGGAAAATATTTTCTATTATTTTGTGATAAGACATAGTTATGATTTCTAGCATTTATACCTAAAATACCATTCTTTTTTAATTCTTTATAAGTTTTAAATAAATTAATCATTTTTTTCAATTAAAGTTTTAAATCTTGTAAGTTCAGTTAATCTATAACCTGTATAAGTTCCAATTAACATAACTAAAAATAAAATACATACATTTAATTCATTAAATACATACATCATATATCTTATTTGTTCACTACTAATAACTAAATAAGTTAAGGAAGCAACAAGTAAAGTATGAATATTTTGATTTAATGCTTCTTTTTCTCCACTTTCTTCTATTAAAATTGTAGATCTTTCTATAATCCAAGCTGTAATAATTAATGGGAAAAATAATAAAGACAAACCAATTCTTATATTTAAGTTATAACTCAATACAGTTAAAATTTGTATTAAAAATATAACAAATATAACAACAGACGATATTCTTGGAACTAATAATAGGTTCATTTTTGAAAATAACTTTCTAATGAATAATCCAATAGATATCAAAAATATAAAAGCAATCAACCCTCTAATTAAACCTGTTTCAATAAATGACATAGCTATTAATATTGGAGTAAAAGT
Source organism: uncultured Alphaproteobacteria bacterium (assembly GCA_949288805.1). Taxonomy (GTDB): domain Bacteria; phylum Pseudomonadota; class Alphaproteobacteria; order Rickettsiales; family UBA1997; genus RGIG8782. The sequence continues at coordinate 115,679 of CASELL010000001.1, forward strand.
TCCTAATGTTTTTATACCAACCATATTTCTTAATATAACTATAACCAATATAGCTAATGGAAATGTAGCAATAATTTTAAGAATATTTTGCTCTCTAATCGGTAAATTATACATAGAATATTTAAAAGATCCTTCTGCAGAATTTAACTCTGCTTTATATTTAGATAAAAATAAAGTATTGTATTTATTTTTTAAAACAGAAAACAATATTGTTGAATCTTTACCACCCTCAATATCAAGTAAAGAATCTCCACCATGCTGAAAAATAATAAAATTATTAGGTAATCCAATAGATCCAGTATTTAAATCATAAACTTTCCATTCGTTATTATAATAAGCCTCTAATAATAAATCTGCTTTTTGAAAAGTTTTACCTTCAACAAGTTTAACTCCTCTAATCATTCTAACAGGAATATTTTCAAAAGAAAGAAGAGATTTTGCTATATTAAATATATCTTTTTGATCTATTTTTAAAGGTAAAAATGTTTGTACTTCTGGAATTGCTGGTTTCTCATTTAAAATTGATATCAAATTAGAGATAAAATCTTTATCATTATTTGTATTTTTAGCTATATCAACTATTTTTTTAGCAGATTTTAATTGATTATCATCAAAATATGGTTTTTCAACTTTACCATTAAATCTTTCATTTTTATGATTAGGTCTAAAACCATTATCTAAAACTAAAACTTTGTAGTATAATTTTTCTATATCTCCTTGTTTTAAATTATCTTTTGTAAAATTAATGATATTTCTATAATTTGAATGTGTTTCAGTAATTTTATAATTATCGGCAGTGGTTGTATCTGCCAAAATGTTTTTGTTATTAGGGGTTGTTAAAGATAACTTAACAGGACCACCAAGCGCTTCATAAGTTATTTTTGCTTCTACTAACCAAACATTAATTTTATCATTAGGATTTATTGAAAAACCATAATATCTTGTTTTATAATATATAGAATATAAAGCATATATAAAAGATAAACTAAAACATATAAACAATATTAAACTAAGAGATATTTTTTTCTTCATATATTAACCAAATTAATTTAAACTATTCTTAATACTAACATCAACAACAGCTAGGCCACTTAAAATATTTCTACCAATTAAAACTTGATAGTTAAACTTTTCTCTATTACCAAGATTAAACTCTTTTGTAAATAATTGATTTCCAATTTTAATCTCCATATTTACAACTATTCTTTTTTCATTTTCTCCTTGTTGTCTCTTTATAAATGTTTTTCTAACAATTTTTTTCTCAAATGTCCTTTTTTCTTTCGTTTTTCTATTTTTTACATCAAAAGATACCCATGGTTCACCATCCCTCTCGAACTCTTTTATATTAAACGCATCTATTGAAGATGTTTCAGCTCCAGTATCTATTCTAGCATAAAACACAGAATCTATATCTTTTAAATAAACAGGTTCAACCTCACCAATAATACCAAGTGGATAATATACATCAGCTTTAATATCTTTTCTTGCTATTTTTTCACAAAAAGACTCTTGATCAACAATTGTATTTTTTGTAGCAGTATTTACATTTTTAACATTATTACAGCAAGCACTTAAGAATAAAAAAATTAATACTCTTTTCATATATTTTTTTAAAAACAACTAGATAAAATATAATATAAGCTTCAAAAAAGTCAATAACTTTTAATTGAAATGAAATAGAACGTTGGGCTGGCAGGATTCGAACCTGCGCATGATAGGATCAAAACCTATTGCCTTACCGCTTGGCTACAGCCCATACAGCATTATTATAAAATATTTTTTTTAAAAATCAAGAAAAATTAGTATATCTTGGATGTTTATCCTTATATATTGATAAAACTTTATTTATATCTACATTAGTATATATTTGAGTAGTCTTTAAACTACTATGTCCTAACAATTCTTGTATTATTCTCAAATCTACACCATTCATTAATAAATCACTAGCAAAAGTATGTCTTAAAGAATGCGGAGTTATATTGTTTGGAAGGTTTAACCCTATTCTTATATTTTGTATCAACTTCTCAAAGGCTGTAGCAGAATATTTTTTACCTCTTTTGCTTAAAAATAAATAATTTTCAATATTGTAAGGGCAAGATGTTTTATATTTTTCAATTAAATCAACAACAAGTGGCAAAATATAAACAATTCTTTCTTTATTACCTTTACCTAATATTTTTACTGTATCTTTTGTTATAAAATCATTTAATTTAATATTTAAACATTCATTAATTCTCAAACCACAACCATATAATAACAAAAAAATGGCCACATCTCTATCAATTTCCCATTCTTCATTATTAAAATCTTTGATACATTGTAGCATTTTATATAAATTATTATCACTTATATTTCTTGGAAGACTTTTATTAAACTTTGGGCCTTTTATTTTAAAAACAATTTCATTAAATATAGAATATTTTTTTTCTAAAAATTTAAAAAAACTTTTTATAGATGATAAAGCTCTTGAATTAGTTCTGTTTGATAGCCCTGCCATGCTTCTATATGACAACCACGCTCTAAAATCATCATAATCTAGTTTATCTAAATCTGTTTTATTTAATATATTTTTAATAAAATAAAAAAAATTATCAATATCATTCTTATATGCTAAAATTGTTTTTTTTGAATAATTTTTTTCATATAAAAGATATTGATAAAAATTTTTATCCATTATTTAAAAATTCTTTTAATTTTATCAAAAAAGCCTTTCTTTTTCCTTGATACAACATTATTTTTTCTATTATTACTATATCTTCTATTATTATTTTTGTTTTGATTATTAGCTTTTTCATAATAACAATTATCAGCAAAAGAAACATTCAATTCATTATTATATAAATCACAATCATCAAATAATTCATTTACTTTACCTATATGTTGAATTGGACATAAATCTTCTTTTTCTTCATTAGTTAAAGAATCTCTTTTTGTTATATCAAATTCATTATTAAACTTATTTTCATCAATAGAAAATATTACATGTATATCATAACTTTTTTCTATATCAATAATTTCCTGTCTCTTATAATTAAATATAAAATTAATCATATTAGAATTTGTTATAACATTAACAACTTTTACAAATTTTTCCTTTGTAGCATATTTTATTGCTCTTAAAATAGCATTTGCTGTAATATATCTAGATTTAACAGTTCCTCTACCTTCACAATGTGGGCATTTTTCACTAACTTTCTCTCCAAAACTAGCATTTAATCTTTGTCTTGACATTTCTAAAAGTCCAAACATTGATATTCTATCAATTTGTATTTTTGCTTTATCAATAGAAGTTTCATCTCTCATCAATCTTTCAATAGCTCTTCTATTTCTATTTTCAAACATATCAATAAAATCTATTACTATAAGTCCACCAATATCTCTTAATCTCAATTGTCTAGCAATTTCTTTTCCTGCTTCAATATTTGTACTTAAAGCCATTTCCTCAACGGATTTTTCTTTCGTAGCTTTTCCAGAGTTAACATCTATTGTAACAAGAGCTTCAGTTTGATCTATTACTATTGAACCACCAGAAGGTAATTCAACTCTATTACTATAAAGCTGTGCTATTTGATCTTCTACTTTATATTTATAAAATAATGGTATTTTATCAGTATGCTCTTTTATAATAGCTTTTTGTTCGGGCATTATTAAATTAACTAATGTTTTTACTGTTTTAAAAGCATTACCACCCTCAACAACTATTTCTTTAACTTTATCATTGCATAAATCTCTAACAGCTCTCTTTAAAATATCATCTTCAGAATGTATAAAAGTAGGAGCAATAGATTCCAAAGCTGTTTGTTTAATAGCTCCCCATAATCTCAATAAATAAACATAGTCTCTTAATATTTCTTCTGGCTTTCTACCAACACCTGCTGTTCTAATAATTACAGATTTAGTATTATCAGGATTTAAAGTGTTTAGTATATTTTTTAAAATCTTTCTATCTCTTAAATTAGTAATTTTTTTAGATATACCACCTTTACCTTCTACATTAGCCATTAAAACAGAATACTTACCAGCTATTGATAGATAAGTAGTTAAAGCAACCCCTTTATTACCTCTTTCTTCTTTTAAGACTTGAACTAATAAGTATTGACCTTCTTTTAAAACATCTTCTATTTTGTATTTTCTAAAATCATTATATTTTATATCATTTTTTTCTTCTTCATCCTCTTTTTCTTCCACAATATTTTCTTCAATATTTGCTTCTTCTAATATATCAATATTGTCATTATTATTGTCAACTATTTCTAATGATAAATCCTGTTCTACAATAGGTTCATTATTTTCATTTAAAACAGGCTCGTTATTTTCATCAAGTTTTACAAGATTTTCAACTTCAAAATCTTCAGCAGTAGCTTCAACTGCTTCTTCGTCATCATCTAGATCTAAAGTATATTTTTTATCCTCTATATTAAGAAATTTTACAGCGGTTAAATCAGTTTTTCTTTCTTCTGGAATATTATAATAATCTGGGTGAATATCAGACATAGGAAGAAATCCATGTCTATCTCCACCATAATTTATAAAAGCAGATTGTAAAGAGGGTTCAATTCTAATTATTTTAGCAAGATATATATTACCTTTTAATTGTTTTATAGAACTAATTTCTCTATCGATACTACTTAAAACATTATTATCATCCAAAAGAGCAACTCTCGTTTCTTCTGGAAAAACTGCATCAATTAATAATTTATTTGTCATAATCACCTTTTTTATTTTTAAATATTTAAAAAATTATTGAAAATTTTTTATAAAAATATAACTTATTAATTAAAGTATATTTTTATTAATTTAAAAAACAATAAAAACTTGATAAAAAATAAGATAAAAATTTTATTAGAAAACTGGTTCTTAACAATAGATAAAACAATATTATTGATTTATTTTGTTTTTTTATTTTTAAGTTCAATTTTTATATTTACATCCAGCTCTTCTGTTGCAACAAGAATAAATATGGGTGAATTTTATTTTTTTAAACATCAAATATTTTTTATAGGAATATCCTCTTCTATTTTTCTTTTTTTAACTTTTTTAGACGAAAAAACATTTAAAAAAACTACAAAAATATTTTTTTTAATATCTTTTTTTCTATTAATATTGGTTCCATTTTTGGGTTTTCAAGCAAAAGGAGCTAAAAGATGGTTATATATTTTTGGTTTTTCAATACAACCGACAGAAATATTAAAACCAGCTTTAATTGTTTTAAACGCTTATCTTCTAGAAAAATTTAATAATACAAAAAATATTAAATTTTTTTTAATTACTATATTTATATATTTATTTTGTGTTTTTCTAATATATAAACAGCCAGATATAGGAACATTAGTTTTAATAACGCTGGTTTTTTTTGCTCAAATGTTTTTATTAAATTTTATAAAAATAAAAGATTCTATTTTTATTATTTTATTTATAATGCTTTTATTTTTTATATCATATCTAACTTTACCACATGTAAATAATAGAATAAACAATTTTATATTAAGTCTAAAAGATCCATCTAATGTAAATTATCAAGTAAAAACATCTATTAGTAGTTATAAACATAGTGGTTTTTTAGGGCAGGGTTTTCTAGAAGGAGAAGTTAAAAATTATATTCCAGACGCCCATACAGATTTTATTTTTCCAGCAATAACAGAAGAATTTGGTTTTCTAATATCTTTTTTAATAATAACTTTATATTTTTATTTATTTTTTAGAATTATATTAAAAGCTAATATGGACAAAGAAAATCTGTTTAGACTGCTATCTCTTTATGGGCTATCTTTTCTTATATTATTTCAAGCTACAATAAATATAGGAGTTTCTTTAAATATTTTACCAACAAAAGGAATGACTCTTCCATTATTAAGTTATGGTGGTTCATCACTATTAGGAACATCTATAAATATAGCAATAATAATAATACTGACTAAAAAAACTTTCAACACAACAATGAATGCTGAAAGTTCCCTAGATATAACCTCTTTTAAAAGCTAATTTTTAAGACTGCTCAATTTATTATAATAATATTTTATATAATGGTGATCATACTTATAAATATTTTTAGCAATGTAAAGAGCTTGTTCGGCATAAAAAACAGCTAATTCACTATTATTATTGTTTTTATAATAGTCTGACATATAACCATAAAGTGTAGCCAAAGAAGAATAATTATATTGATTATCTTTTTCTGCTTGTATATAAATTTTTTCGGCATCTTTTTTCTTACCCATTCTCTCTTCTATTAAACCCTTAATAACATTATTACAACAACCTCTATTAATACCATAAAAATCATACATTTCATCTAGATCTATTAAGCTTTTTAAAGCATCTGGTTTCATTCTATAAGACTTAATGGCAGATATTTTTTCTAATAAAGATGTCTTTAATAATATGTTTTTATCAATCATATTCATTGCTTTTGTGTAATATTCTATAGCTAAATCCTCATCTCTTATATAAGAAACAAAACTCAACATATCGGCAAGATGAATATAAGATTCAAAATCGTTATTGTTTTCTACTAATTTTTTAGCAATATTACAAGCAGTTTTTGCTTTTTCGTTTTCGTTTAAATACTCATAATTTAAACACATTAAATAGTATGTTTTTGAACACAGTAGATTATTTTTTAAAATCTTAGCCTTTTTTGAAGCTGTTTTAGCAAACTTTAATCCATTGTAATAATTTCCATATGAATAATAAGCACTAGAAAGCTTTAATAATAAAGAAATATTTTCTTCTCTAGATATTTTTCTGTTGTTTAAACTTAAAGCATATTTATAATAATCTATAGCCTCAACAATATTTCCCCTAATTAACATTATATCACCCATTTTAATTAGAACATGATATTTTTCTTCATCTATATTTTTAATATCAAGATTTATTAAAGCGTTGGCATAATTTGATAAAGAGTTATAATAATCTCTTAAATCAAAATATAAATCACCCAATTCAGAGTATAATACATTCAATTCTCCTCTTAAATTGTTGTTATTTAATATTGAAGATAAACTTAATAATACATTTATTGATTCTTTGTACTTACAGTTTTTTTTGTATAGTTTAGCCAAATGAAAATAGGCTTTATAATTAAATTTATTATTTTCTATTGATATTTTGTAAAACTTTTCTGCATTATTATCATTAAAAGTCATATCGTTTATTAAAGCCTGTAATAAAAATCTATTAGATAAAGATGTATTGTTTAGTTTTGTCAAAGTAATGTTATCCAATTTTACCAATAATTCATATATCTTTCCATTTTTTAACAAAGAAAAAAGCTCATTTTTAAACTTATTATTTATAAAACCATTTCTTTCTAAATCAAGAACAATATCAATAAAATCATTATATAAACTATTATAGTATTTTATAGTTTCTATTTCTCCTAAACATGAATTATTAAAATCTCTATTTTTTACTAAGAATTCCTTATATTTTATATTTGTTATAACTGGTTTTTTACTATATATTGTTTTATAGTCTTTACTAAATATTATCAATAATATTAAAAATAAAAATATTGGTGTTATTATAAATATTTTCTTCTTTTTATTCATATATAAAAATATTATTGTTTTTTTTTCATTTTATAATAACTTTTTAAAAAAACAAATAAAAAATTCTTGCTTTTTTTTAAAAAATAATTAGAAAATATAAAATATTTAACAAAATAAACAAAAGTTCAAAAATATTTTTTATTAAAAAAATATTTAAAATAGTATAAAATTATATATAAAATAACTTGACTTTTAAAAAAAATTATTTATACTATAAGAAGCGCGGAGTAGAGCAGCTTGGTAGCTTGTCAGGCTCATAACCTGAAGGTCGATGGTTCAAATCCATCCTCCGCAACCAAACAATCTAATTTTTATCGATTTAAATCAATTAAAATAAAAACTAACCATTTGTGTGTGTATGTAAATTTTTTTTATTATTTTATAATAAAAAAAATTTGTCTGTTATATACAATATTTAAACAACATTGTATATAACAAACTATATATAACAAAGATTAACTGTTTTTTGACTCAGCACCATCAAGTTCTTCTAGTTCTTTTTCTCTTTCTTTTATTTTTCTATCAGTTTCTTCTTGTTTTTTTCTTTCTTCTGCTGCTTCTTCAATTTTTGATTTCTTCGGTGCTTTTTGAATTTCTTCATAACTTTCGTTTTGAATAATATCTTTAATAGTTTTTATCTTTTTCAAATCAGACTTTAATTCTTTCATGTCAAAATAAGCATCAACAATTTCATTTTTCTTTTTATCTATCATAGCCTCAATAGCATCTAATTTTGTTTTATTTAATAATCCATATTTACTCTCTTCTAGTGAATTTATTTCATTTTCTAATCTAGATATCTTTTTTGATAATGTTTCTATTTTTGATAACCTTTCTTTCTCAGATGGATAGTTAAAAGTAATAGAAACTCTATCAGCTACTAATTTAATTTTTGACATTGTTCGTCCCAATAGAGAATGGTGTCCAGCAGTATATTCAGACAATGTTAAAAGTCCTTTTCTGATACCATTAGCAACATAAGAATTACTAATCTTATCTCCCAAAATATTAAGTCCGTTTTTAATACTTATAGAATCAACCACAGATAACGCTTTAAGTCTTTCTGTATCAATCTTTGATAAATCTTTTTTATCTTTTTCTATTTTTTTAGACATTTCAGATATATTTGAGTCTAATTCCATAATAGTATTATTATTTTGCTCTTTATTTTCTTTCAAGGAATTAATTTCACTTAATAATCTTGTTTGGTCTTCCTTAGATGCTGATAATAATTCTTTATTTTTTTGCCTAATTTTTTTGTCTATTTCTAAATTATCATTTATTAAAGATCCTTTTTTAGTTAAAAATCCAAGCTGTGCTAATTTATCATTTTCATAATCTGTTCTAGCTTTATTATATGTTCTTGACATTTTATCATAGTATGTATTAACTGCTCCCTTAGCAATATTATCTACAGTTGAACCAAGAGCATAAGCTGAACCTTGAACATATGTGCTTCTAAATTCTTCTAATTTTTTACCAGTATCCATAGCTTTATTTAAAGTACCATATGTATCTAATGCTCCGTTAGCTCCACCAATTCCAGTCATTTTGGAAGAACCGGTCATCATATCACTAAATATTTTAGAAACAAGGTTCTCTAATTCACTTAAGAATGTATCGGCTAATTTAAAGAATAAAAATGCTATAAGTACATTAAATAAAAATGTTGTTATATAACCATCAAATAATTTAAGTAAAGTTTCAAACATTTCAAAAATATTTCTATTTACCAAACAAAAGAAAGAGAATGAATTTTGATCACAAATAACATTTGGATCTCTTCCATATTCACTATGTTTTGTAAAAGTAATTCCATCCATTAATAATATATCCATAATATTTATATATAAAGTCAAAAAGGCTATATTAAACATTGGTTTAAATATTAAACCAACAATTTCCTTAAACCATGAATCAAATATACTTTTTGTTTTGTTGAAAAACATCAATGGTAAAATTATTGGTGATATAAATATTAAAATAGATAAAATAAAAAAAGATGAAACAAAAGTATAAGCTGCTTTTATAACAAAATTAAACATTATAAATATAAAAGCTAATATTAAACCAGAAAGAACACTACCGACAGTAGATACAACCTTATTAAATCCAGGAACATTTGGAAAGAAATATTGTGGAACTAAAAATAAAACACTATATAAAACCAAATTTGGTGCTATATTTTGGACAGAATATCCTAAATACCTAGTTATTTTACAATCTATAGTATCAAAAAATGCTAAATATGTTTTTCCAGTTTTATATTCAGATGTATCAAAATAACAACCATCATATTCACTATTCCAAGCGGCAGAATTAGCTAAACTATCTCCCCAAGAACTTCCTGTTTTATATTTAATTTTTATCTTTGAACCATAATTGGTATCATTATATTTGTCAATAACATAAAGTAATTGCTGTATCTCTTGATTTTTCGATATTATTAAATTATTTTCTAACTGTTCTGGGAAATTTTTATTTGTTTTAATATATATCTCTGGACTATTTGTTTTAGATTTAAAACCGCCAGATCCACAGCCACCATCTTCAATGTTTCTAATTTTGTATTCTGCATTGTTATATAAATTATACTTATAACATAAATAGACATTTTTCTCTTCTTTCGTAATATTGTCTTCTTCAACTAATTTTATAACAGCATTAGAATTAAGATTTAAAACTTGATTTTTTGGAGAATTAATAACTCCAATAAATAAAGAATTAACAAAATCATAACCGGCTGTAGCAAAATTAAGTATATAATTATAAATACCCTTCTGCCAACCGTTATTAAATATTAAGAAAGATACTATTGAAAACTTAAATATAAATAACATTAAAGCATTTCCACTTTCTCCTTTGACTATAGAGTCCATCTTACCTGAAAATAAAGCAGAATAAGCAAATAAAACTAAGAATATAGTTAAAGCTATTTTAATTATATCTTTAAAATTATTTTGTATTTTTAAGAATGGATTAAATTTTTCTGGTAATCTTTCTCCTTTTATTATGTAAGATACAGAACCATCAGCATTTACTATAGAATTATATTTTGATTCAAAAAACGCCATATTTCCATTTTTTAAATTTTCTTTTACAATTTCTTCTGTATCTGAACCACAATATCCGTAACTGTTAAGTTCTGAATTTTTACAGGAACTCATACCAGAAATACCGTTAATTAAATTATTTAAACTTTCATATACACACTCCACAACTGGAACAGACAATTGTCTTAAAATTGTTCCATCTGAACTTCTTTGTATATTTCTAGAGTTTGTACTTGAAGAGTTACATGAAGAGTCTAAAAAGGTTGATGTAATAATGTCACTTGTATCTCTAACTTCTTCTTTTTCAACTTCAACACAATGAGCTCTATATTGACAAAAATTCTTTGTTTGACCATAAGCACTTGTTTTTATTTTATTAATAGTTTCATCATTCAAAACTAAAGGATAAACAAGTTCTACTCCATCATCAAAAGAAGAAATTGTATAAAAACCAGCATCTGATAAATTTGTTCTGTTATTACTTCCACCATAATATTTATCCAAATCTTCATCGGTTAATTTACTAAAATCATATATAGTTTTAAAATCGTTATCGTTAAAATTACCAATATCCTTTTTTACCATGTCAAAAATAAAAGCAGCAGTTGCTCTAAAAGAATAAAGATCCTTATATTTTTCTCTCATATTAACAGAAAATAATCCTTCTTTACAAGAAGCAGCGTTTAAGTGTGTTGATTCTCTCTTAAGATCCGCACTAGCATCAAAATCGCCACTATCTAAAAAGTTATTTGAATCACAGTAACTAGCCCTATAATTCAATCCAACATTTAATTTAAAATCATATGGGCATAAAGCATCAGAAAAAACACAAACATAATTAGTATTTGTTTTTTTTGTTCCCTCAAAATAATATGTTTCTCCAGATTCATCGTTTATAGAGCATGTTATTTTTCCCAAATCTGTATCTAATGACTTAATATAATCTACAAGTGTAGTTTTTAATGTTTCTGAAGTTGCATAACTATTTATAACATTTGAAAAACAAAAACTATTATTTACTACACTAATATCAGTTAGTGCCTTACCCCCAGTAATATCGGTTTCTGTACCTTTTATACTCTCTAAACAAAACATATGTTGACTTCTATATTTACAACATTGTCTTGCTTCTAAAAAGGCATTGCTACATTTTTCATTAAAAATATTAAATATAATTTCATTTTGATTTTTATCTACAATATAAAAGGTATTTTCATTATCATCCTTAATAATACCATTATAAGATATAAAAATATTTTCTATATTATTTACTACCGAAACTCTTTCATCATTATTTGGTATAATTCCATTAGCAATATCATTTTTCAAAGCAGTTATAACACTGTCAATATCTTTTTTTGGTAAAACACAACCATTCTTACCATCATAAAAAAATCTACTACAAGCAAAATTAGCTTTATCGTTCCCTTTCATATAATATCTTTGCATTAAAGAATAATATCCTTTAACTCTTGGAAGTCTTGGATCTATACAATAATCAATATCATATGTTATAGCTCTATTTCTATTATCATTTACATCAAGACTTATATCTTTCTCTACTATTTTTGATTCGTATTCTCTTCCGGAATATAAAAATTCTCTATATATTTTATTTCTTATATCTTTTGAAGTTTTAGTTATACCATTACAGAAAGTTTTGTCGGAATCTTCACTACAAACAACATCCGTTATCTTATCACATTCATTATTATAATTTGGATCTGTGCTTGTATTTATACAATCATTAACAGCCTTAAACCTAGAATTTGTATAAGGTCCTTTAACATAATATTTGCCATCTCTTGTTTTTTCATAACTAAACCAATCTTGACCACAAAATCTTATATGTTGTAAACCCTTCTTTGCTTTTTCATAATTACTCTTAATATTAACTCCACCAACTCCTAAAAGTGCAGTTTTTGTAGCAGTTAAAACAGCATACCTAGATGAAAAACAAAGTATTGCAGCAGGCCACGGTTGAGAAAGATAATCTCTAAAACCAAAAACAAGACTAAAAGCGTATTCAAAATCCAAAACATATTTCAAAGATATTGGATCATAAACCATTTTTGGATCTACAAACATAGAAGCTACTTCGGTACCCAAAGAAAGAGCATCCGATCCAACTTTAGAAATAACCTTCATAATTGCTTTAAATTTCTTTAATTTCGTTTGAGCTTGTGCTATCTTTTGTTTTGCTTTTGCAATCTTTTTTGGATTACAAACAATACAATTTGACTCGGCTGCAATTGATGCTGAAGCATATGTAGAAAATATAGGAATATCTAAACTTAAACAATGAGCTCTTGTTGGAGAATAAGAATATGAACATTTTGTTGAATTTGTATCTGTTAAAAATGTACTTTTCCATAAACTGCTATCATGACTAGGTAGCAAAAAAGTTTTATTAATTGTATCATAATAGTTACATTGATTATTTACTACTGAAATATTTTGTGGATATATAGGATAAACAGGATAACCACCAACAGAAGAAGATTCTTGTCTTGTTATATATTTTGTTTCTTCTTTATAAAAAGCTTGTACCTGACAATACTGATTCGTATTATAAACTTGGCTAAAAGCTAAAAAACCAGCAGCATCAACATTTGTAGTTTCAAAAATACTAAGAAAATTAGTTAAAAATGTAATAGCGCCCATAAGAGCATCTAAATCTGATTTACTTACAGCATTAGCAGATAAATCTGCAACACGTCCAGCAAATACAAAAGGCATAACCATCTCAGAAATATTTATTATCTGTCCTATAATTGGAATACTGGATATAGTATTTATAGCCTTGGTAACTTGAGAACCAAAATAAGGAAGATCCGTATCTTTACACATAATTCTAGTTCTTGAATTGGAATCATATATATATCCAACACCAGAACAACTTTTTCCATCACTACCTTTTGTACATTCAAGGCTTTCATTACTACCACAATTCATCAAATAATTAAATCCATGGGAGCTTTTTGTTGTAAAAATAAAAAATATTAATAAAAAATAATGTATAAATTTCATAACTAACTCCTATTCTTCTTTTGATTTTTTTAAAGATTCATTCCTTATGGTTTCTTTGTTTTTATTGTAATAATCAGCCCCCATTCTTCTTTTAATTTTATTATCGGTACGATTTGAATTAGATTCTATTATTTTAGACGTAAGTCCCTTAATAGCCTTTTTAGGAAGAGCGTTTGTTACATTAGCTATTTTTATCATAGCAGTAGAAGCTTTAGATAAAATACCAGAAACTGTAAAATTACTCTCTCCCAATTTACCAAATATTTCACCACCAACATCACCAATAAACTTATCAAAAATTCCAAGCAAAAGCAATAAAAATATCATATCAGAAAATATTTTAAAAAAGTCCATAGAATTTTTAATTACACTAGGAAATCCAGCAAAACCACTAATAAAAATATCAATTAAAGTAGAACCAGAATTTCCAATGACTTCTTGTGAAGAAACTATACATATAGGAGATTCATTTCCTAAATCAATAACTTTTCCTTTACTTTTTTCTTCGCATTCCTGAACCATAGAAACAAATTCATCACCAGAACTAGATGGATTATCATATATATAATAGAAATTATTGTTATCTATTTTACATATTTTACCACAATAAATATCCCTAACCGGTTCTCTAACTCCATAAAATTTTGCATCTCCTATATAATATTTATCAAATATTAATAAGAATAACATGGTTGATAATATTGTAAACATTGGTCTAAATATAAGTTTTAATATACTATTTATCCAAGAATCAAATATTTTTCTTGTTTTTTCTATCAAATATAGAGGTATCACCAATGGAGCCATAAATAACAATATAGTTAATTCCAAAGAATATGTTATAAATTGAAGAGCTATTTTTATAGCTATTGCTATTATTCCTATTGTTAATAAAATAAATGGCATAATTGTCATTATAGCAAAACCAAAAGAAAAAACTCCAGCTATGAAAAAGCTAATTATTGGAATATTTGTTACATTATCTGTTGTAATACCAAAATATCTAGATATTTTACAATCCAAAGTATCAAATAAAGCTAAATACGATTTTCCAAGTCCATAATCTTCATAATTATTTGGTATTTCATCATGTTTAAAAAAGTAACATCCTTGATAGTTTGGATTCTTATATATAGAATCATACATTGTGGACGACACTCTATCAAATCTTATTATCTTAGATGATAAATTTACTATATAATTAGATGTACCATAAACAGCATTAAATACAGGCTCTTTCCAAGATGTTGTCATAGTAAAATATATAACAAAAATAGATGTTAAAATAAAATGTGTTATATCTTCAACATTTATACCTGAATTATTTTTTATTATAATTTTGAAACCATAGAGAACAATAGCTATTGCAAGTATAATTTTAACTATTTCCATTAAACTTTCTTGTAGTTTTTTAAATGGACCGTCAATATTATATTTTTCTAAGTTTTCTCCTTCTTTATACTCTTCACCACTTAAACAATTATTATTTAAATCAGGTTTTTCTCCAGTTATTAAACACTTTGTATGTCCAGCTTTATTGAACAACATATTTTTGAAGGTTTCAACAAAACACTCAACAAAAGGAGCTGTAAACACCCTAGTTGTAGCACCACCATAATTTCTGGAATAATTTGTAAAGTTATGAGATGAACCAACACCATTAATGCAGGCTGTTGAAACATAAGGAGAATTAATATTTACTTCAGATGGTTCAAATTTCTTTATATAAACACAATGTCTATCTATTTGACAAAAATTTGATGGTTTATTATAACAAGGTAATATTTTAATTTCGTATTCACCAACCCTATCGCCCTGAATCTTTTCAATACAATTACCACCACATTCTTTTATAAAACCAGAAGTTTCATCACCCCTCACTTCACAATTTAATTCATTATCCATAGTAGATAACTTTGAAATAACATTTGTATTATTTGAACCATAATCTTCCACATAAACTCCATCCTTATAAGAAATTGGTATATCGTTTTGTGTTGTTGACATAAAATCTTGACCAACTTCTTCTGTTCCACCTAATATTGGGAAATTATAAGGGCATAAATTATATGTTTCAACACAATATTTCTCATATTCTCCAGTTATTGATTGATCTGATCTTTTTATTTTAAAAGAAACAGTATCTGTGTTCTTTGGTTTATAGTCACATATACTTGAATAATCGATTTTGGCAACATTTTTATCAAATTCTTCCTGATCTTCGGGTGGTATTGAAAAAGCATTTTCAGAATATTCTGATTCTGGTATACTTAAACAATTAAAAAATCCATTATCTGGACCATATCCAGATGGACATTTATAATAAAGCCCATATTCTGTTTTATAATAAGAATAAGAACCAACCTCCGAACTATTAGTTGTAACTCCATTTTTTGTATCTTCTATTACATTTTTTACCTGCTCACATGCTATATTAATGTTAGAATTTTCATTTTCGGTAAAAATACCTGTAGACAAAGAACAATCACCATCCTCATCATATATTGAACAAAAAACATATACATCTCCATCATAATTAAATTTATTACCTATATTTTCCTTTCTATTTCTAATACATATAGTTTTTTGACTTGCTTCTATACAACATTTATAGGCATTTAAATATTCATCTGTGTTTTTTTCTAAAAATCTATCACAAGCAAAATTAGCACTTTCAGTACCTCTAAAATAATATAACTGTGATTTTGTATCTCCTTTTTTTACGCCTTCATACCTTCTTCTTTCTGGCCTTGGATCTATACAATTGGAATCAAAGTTGTTAGCGTACTCAACGCCGCCATATAAAAATTCTCTATATTGTTTATATTTTACATCAAGATAAGTATCTATATTAGCAACTGTTATATTTCCATTTTCTTTTTGAAAAATTAAATTACAAAAATCTACTGATTTATCCCTAAAACATTTATCTAAAGCATATTTATATGAACCAAAAAAACTCCCTTTTGTAGGAAAAGACTTATCTTGATTGGATGAATTGGTTAGAGAAGAATTTATCATATCTAGAGTTATATCTATTGATGTATTTGTTTTAGTTCTAAGATAAGACTCTAAATCTAGTGAAGCATATGTTAACCATTCATCTCCACACAAAGCTAAAGTATCAAAATCTTTATCTGCTTTTTTATATTGAAAATAAGAAAGAGTTTCTTTTATTACATAAAAAACAGCAGATAAACCAAGTATCATACCTAATTTAACTACAGTTTTTACTCTTTTTGGCAATTTTAGAATAAGAAACATAGCTATACAAACAGCAAAATTTCCCCAATAAATACCTTGACATATTGGAGTTTTGTTTGTTGGGTCAAGAGAAAAATCATCTTCTCCAGCTATTATCTCTGTTAATTTATCTATACCAGAAGAAGCCAATAATATTAATAAAGGAGCCAAAAGGGAACTAAAAGCACTTTTACTATTTATAAAATTTGCAACAGTATAAAAAGTCGATATACATAAAACAGGAGCCAATAAAACATCAACTACAATATCCCATGCCCAAGCTCCAACTTGAGGACCAATTTCATTAAGACAATTTATACCAGCCAATATTCCGCCACCTTTTGAAGATTGACATTTATTAAAGTCTCCTTTTTTACTTTCACCATAAAATAAAACACCACCTGGTTTACATGTAAAACCAGTATCAACGGAATATGTATATTTTATACCTTTTTTACCAGTATTAATTAATGATCTAAGTCTATCTTTTGCTCCAATAGAATCTTCTGCAAAAGATTCAACACTAATAGAAAAAAATAAACAATTAAAAAACAATATAAAAACTAAAAATATTCTAAAAAACTTTTTCATATCGTCTCCTTTATAATTTTTTAGATCTTTCATAATATATATCTAACCAATCTTCCGGTTTATCACTCCCAATTTCTTTTATTATTTCGTTTAATAAAATAACCGTTTCAGCTCTACCAGACAAAACCCTAATTACATCACCCATACCACCTAAATCAACCCTAGCTATAACACCACCTTGATCTTGTTTGACTAAAAAATATCTTGAACCAGGATCGGTTGTTTTAATTAATTGAAATTCTCTTTCACTTAACATAAAAGCAGTTTTATAAACATCTGTTGCTTTTAAATTTGGCAAATATATTTGTGTTGCTGTTTGTTGAACAAGAGTATCTGATATACTACTTTTAGTAGCGTCTTCTACTGACTGTGTAGCAAATACAACAAATGCATTTAATTTTCTGAATACCTTTAACCAGTCTTTAATCTTAGGAGCAAAAACTGGATTATCAATCAAGGCCCAAGCCTCATCAAGAATAATCATAGTTGGAGTTCCATCTAATGAACTTTGTATTCTATGAAATAAATATAATAATACAGGACTAATACTCTTTTTATCCTTTAATATCTCACCCATTTCAAAACCAAAAGCATAAGCAGAGAAAAAATCAATTATATCTTCATCATTATCAAACAATTTAGCATGAGATCCATCGCTATGCCACATTTCTAATCTACCAGCCAAAGATCCAGGACCCCCCATTCCTAAAAATGGAGCAATATTTCTCAATCTTCTTTTTTCAAATGGCAATCTATAATTACCATTTATAGCTTCGGTAATTCTAGCCATATCCTCCGCTGTTATACTTTCACCATTAACAGTCAGTAAAACTGTTAACCATTCTATTAAGAAAGCTTTATTTTCAGCAGTCTCTGGCAATCTTAATGGATTAAAACCAGAATATCTACTAGCTTCTAATACAGAATATTTTCCACCAAGCGCTCTAATAAATATTTCCGCACCTCTATCTTTATCAAAAAAGAACATTCTACAATTAAATTTTTGAGCTTGTGCACATAAGAAATTCATCATAACAGTTTTACCAGCACCAGTAGGTCCAATAATCATAGTATGTCCAACATCTCTAACATGAAAACTAAAAAAATACGGTGTTCCCGAAACAGTATTTAATACAGTACAAGCATCTCCCCAATGATTACCGGTCCTTTTACCAGAAGGATAATTATGGAAAGAAGCAAAACTAGCAAGATTTAATGTATTAATTGTAGATTTTCTAACTATATATTTAATATTTCCAGGAAGTTGCGACCAAAAACAAGCTTCCATATTCATTCTTTCTCTAATAGCAGTAATACCAACATTTGAAAACTCAACTATAGCCATAGAAACGGCACTTTCAACAGTTTTAGGACTGTCTTCGAAACATGTAATACTCAAATGATGACTACCAAAAGCAAACTTACCACTCATAGCAGCATCAAGAGCTTGGTCAATCTCTCTAATTTGTGATACAGCCACGTCATCTGACTGAATCATTCTTCTTTGTTGTAATTGCATACTACTAATAGCAATCATTCTATTAATATAAACATAAGATTGACATATAATAAATTCAAATGGCATTTGTAAAAAACCATCTAAAATACCAGCATTAGTAGATGGTCTATATTCCTTAACAGAAGCTATAGCTCCATATTTTTTTATTGTAGGAGTCATTATTTCAAATACTTTTGGTCCAAAATATAATCTATTTGTATGTATATAATGATCTAGAGGAATAGGAGATAATCTATAATTCTGTATATCTCCACAATTTACTATAACACCTAGAAACTTTAATATTTCAGAATAAACACCATCAGGAGTTTCTCTTAACGATAATAATTCTGGTTTATAATTCATAAAACCATTTAAAACTCTGTCTGTAATTTCGTCCAATTCAGACATGGCATCTCTCATAGCTTTTTGTTTAGCGCTTTTATCTGCTTTATTTCTCAATTTACTAATAAAATTACCAATTTTAGCTATACCAGCTGTATCATCTTTTCTAACTATGCTAATATAATGTTCGTTTACAAAACATTTATCACCTGAATGTCTATCTTTCCATTCTTTATTTAATTTTTTAGTAAAAATATTTGTATAAGTACCACCTGGATAAGCCTCCTCTCTTCTTCTAATAGTATGAAACCATAAGGCAAAATTACCAGAAGCCATGCCTTTTAATAAGTTATTTCTAGCATTCTTTTTAATATCTATGTCATCATCGTCTGCAGTTTCAAAAGCAAAACCAGAAATCTTGATGACTTTTAACAAACTACCATCTTTTAATAATATTGTATCATCTTTACAATGCAAATAATATGGAATATAATCCGAAGAACTTCTTTCTTTTGATAAATATCTCTGCCTTTCCACCAAATTATTTGCTATATCAAACATACTAAACCTCAATAAATATCATAAGAGTTAACCCCACCATGAAAAGTTTTATTAGCACATAAATTAAAGTTACTAGTTTTCATTAACAATAATTCAATCATAAGAGGTTCTTTTAAACATATAAAATATGCAATACAATGAAGTGTAGGCATCATAACCAATAAATAAACAAAATTACTAGTCATAATAAAAGCCATAACAGAACCTATAGCATTAAGCGCTGCATAAACATAAGTAACGCCCAATATCATACTTGGTCTTGTTAAACCCAAAAACAATGGATCAGCTTCTATTCTTCCGTTGGCCATTATAAAAAAGTATATACCTTGCTAGAATTATATAAGCTTAAAAAAGAAAATCAAGTAAAATTTTTTTTAATTGATGTATATTATATTTTCCAGACCAAAACCATATAAATCGTTAACTTGACATATTTTTAACTTATCTGGGTATTTATCAAAATAATAATCATATTCTCTTTTATTTTCAATATATATACTATCAATAATTTCTTCATTTTTCAAAAATTCCAAATAATATTTTTCAGTTTTCTCAACAGATATATGATCTCTATTATTCAACCAATTTACATACCCCCTACTCTTTTCTTTCCATTCTACATGTAAATAATTATCATATTTTTTATATTTTAAAAAACAAACTTTCATAGGTTTTAGATTTATACCTTTTATGTAATAAGTATAACTCTTTTCATTATCACCATCAATACTATTAATTTTATAATAATATTGATAATCTATTTTATCGTAATCGTAAGTTTGTTTATTTGTATATTCATTTAACAAAACAAAAATTTCATTTTCTTTATGATTATTAATTTCATCTTCAGTATCAAACAAACCTCTTAATAATTCGCTTATAGTATAAGTACCATCTTCATTTAAAACAATTTTATTAAATTGTATAATCTCCTTTCCATATAAAGCAATATTTTCGCCACTTAATATTGTATCTATATTTTTAAACATATCATCATCAATATTATGATTAAAATTAACAATTATTTTAGTATGTTTATCAAAATAATACGGTCTAATATTGATATCTTGTTCTAATTTCAAAACACTACCTATGCCACTACTAACTCTACTTTCAAATAAAAAATTATAACTATTATTATTTTTTGATTCATAAATATAAGCGCCTCTCCAAGTTTTTAACTCACCACTAACAACAAAAAATACATTAATTTTATCTATCATATCATTATTTAAAGCAGGAACTTCAACAATATTCAAATTACTATCACCAACTCCCTGTAATATATCAATATTATCATTAATTTCATTATCTTCTTTTACATTATATATAGTATTATCAAATATTTTTGCTTGTACTTTTATTGTATAATTTTCTATACTTATATTAGTTATTTTTAATATATATTTATAATCATTAACAATTAAACTAACAATATCACTAGTTTCAAGATATATATAATTCAAAGGTAATATAAAATCAAAAGTAATTCTTTCTAACCAAGTAGAATATAATATAGTTTCAGCAATAGTTTTTGCTCTGCTTTCTTCTAATATTATAGGTATTGTTTCAACATAAACATTATTATTATTTATAGAGGTTCTTTCAACATAAACAGAATTAGTATCATAATCTCTATTTTTGTCTAAAAATATTAAATTAACTCTTTGAGGTAAATCTTTATCACTAACTAATTCAATATTAATGTATTTGTTATTACTTATCTCTATTAAATCTTTATTACTAATTTCTATAATATTGTTATTGTTTTTATTTGATATAAAGGCAATTTTACCATTTTTTTCTACACAATCAAAAAAATATACCTTTTGTAAAATATAAAAAACATCCCTAACAGTCATTGTATTATTAATAACAAAACCGTTTATGAATTCATCAAGATTTATATTATCAAGTAAAGATAAATCTATATCTGCATCTTTAAATATTTGGGTTATTGAAACTTTAGCATTAGATAACCCAACTTTACCATTCAAAGAATAATCATATTTCCAATTCTCACCATCTTTCCATATATCAACTTTATTAGGATAATAAGGATAAGGCCTTATGTCCCAATAATACACAAACTTATTTTCTATATATTCAACATTTTTAAAAACTTCTTCTGTCGCCTCTATTGCTATTCTTTGAGCATAAAAATTACTATCTCCCATAGAATAAACTGGCAATTCAACAACTTTATATGGTTCATTTGTAGCTCCATCTATTGATCTAAAACCATATTCCGTAAACCATATTTTTTTCAATCTTTCACTCCAAGGACTAAAACTACCATCTTTATTAGTGTGTTTATTATTCCACCAATATTCAATATTTTTATAACCATCTTTATCTTCTATGTTTATTTTCTCATCATCCACAATTATATAATCATAACCCTCACCACTAAACCAAGATTGTTTTATTAAATCTTTATTTATACTATCTTGTGGACAATTAGTTAAAGGAAAGAAAGCTTTTATCCCTACAAAATCTATATATTCACTAGCCCACAATTTATCTAAATTATAATAACCATCTAAACTATGATATTCTTTAAAACCAGCACTATAACTAACTTTTACATTTTCTCCAACTATTTCTTTTACTTGTTTTGCTAATTCAATTAAATTATTAACTCCAACAAAATTATAATTTTCATCATGAATACTTGTAATTGAAGTAAGTTCATTTCCTATTAAAAAAACATCAATATAATCTTTTAATAAATTAGCATAATGTAAAATAAATTCATTATAACCATTATTTTTTTTAAAAAAATTATCAATATCTTCTATACTACCATTTAATAATTTATAAGAAGGAGTATTTTCAATATCAACTAATATTTCAGGACAAAATACAGTTTTTTTATTTCTATTTTTTAATTCTTTGAAAAAACTTAAAACATCATTATCACCAAAACTTGCTCCATTAAATCTAAAAGTTCCATCGCTATTTTTACCAAGAAGTGGTGTATTATATCTATTCCATTTTGTCCCAACTTTAAAAGAATCTGGTTTTGTGTAAATAGGATAACCAATTGTATTTGGATAAGAAGTAAAAACATTAAAATCAACTCTTGGCTTTAATTCACAATCTTTAATATTTAAACTATCAGCAAACATTGCAATATGAGGTACAACCCATTCACAATTAACAAATCTATCTAATAATTGATTTAAAGATAATAGTCCATCAGCAATATTTTCACTATTATTTTGATTTAATACAGTCCACGATCCAACACCAGATGGTATATAGTCAGGATTTATTTGATCTTCAGCTCTATATTGTATTTTAGTATTTAATCTTGAATAACCATTACAAGGCATTAAATTAATGCCTTTTACACAAAAATCTAAACTATTTTCATCAATAGTATAATCATTTTTTCTTGTTATTTCAAATAAAAAATTAGGTATTCTATTGTTAAACTCTGTTAAAGGAAAGTTTTCAAAAACAATATAACACATATCTCTATAAGCAGGAGTTTTTCCAATTCCATTTATAGCTTCCATCAAAGAATCAGGCTCTTGATTACTTGTTCCATTATAAAATCTATATTTATATTTTTTTAAATCTAACAATGTAGAATCAGCCCATATATTTTTAATATCTTCAACTTCACCTTTACATATTGATATAGCAAAACTTAAATAATAAAAATATTCTATACTTGTTTGTTTTATTTTTTGGCCCTTACCTATTTTTATAGAGGTTGTATTAGTATTATAAACTTCTTTAATATCTCCTAACCATATTATATTACCAGCAATTCTGTTTGTTCCATATATTAAAGGTATTACTTTATTATAGCTTGAAGCCTGTATTGATATTTCAGATAATTTACCGGTTATTTTATCTTTTTTCCATGTAGTTGTTCCAAAACTATCTTTTACATCGTCAACTAAATTAATAATTTGATTTTTTTTGCTATTTATAGAACTTAAGGCTTGCGAAAAAATAAAAGTGGTCATTTGAATTATTGTTTTTTCTTTATTTTTCAATACATTTTTTTTATACGGCAGTATATAAAATTCTTTATTAAAAAAAATTAACTAAATATTTTTTAATCAACATTAAACATTTTTATATAAAAAATGTTCTTTTTTTAAACATTTTTTCTTGACATTTAAAAAATTATGTTTTACAATGTATTCGAAACAGAGTTTTGTTTTTTATTTTTTTCCTTTATTTTTTAATCAGGGTTGGTATTTAGAATACCAACCTTGCTTTTTAGTACAAACAATAAAAAAGTAATATAGTCTAAATGCTATAAAAACATAAAATTAAAAAAACATTATTATGGTAATAGTACCACTAAAAGGGATGAATAGTTGTCACTAAGACCTTGTATGTAAAGTGGGTATCACATACCGCAACCACGATTGCGACAGAGGCGACTCCCGAAAGTATTAAAAGAGTCTCTGGGATTCATACAAATTCTGTCCCTTAAAGTAGTAATAATATTGTATAAATTAATTATTAAATAGTCAAGTACTATTTATATTTATTTTTTTTAATATTGATTTATTATTATTAAATACTATTATCTATATTGTATAAAAATAATTTTATAGTATATGTTTTACGTAAGAAAAACCATGGAAATATCCGCTTCACACCAAGTAGAATTTCCTACAGAACATAAATGTGAAAAATTACATGGTCATAACTGGACTATTGATGTTTTTTGTAAAAATGAAACTTTAAATGAAAATGGTGTAGTTGTTGATTTTACAGAAATTAAGAAAATAGTTCATGGAAAATTAGATCATCAAAACTTAAATGAAGTTTTAGATTTTAATCCTACTTCTGAAAATATTGCTAAATGGATAGTTGATAACGTCCCTTTTTGTTATAAGGCTATCGTTAGAGAAAGTCAAAACAATGAGGCTACTTATGAGCTTTAATCTTGAAGAATTAGAAAAATCAACTAATATTTTTTTAAAAGCAATAGGTGAAGATATAAAAAGAGAAGGGTTAATTGAAACACCAAAAAGAGTTGCTAAAAGTTGGGCTGAATTATTGAATGGTTATAATCAAAACGACAAACAATTTTATAAAACATTTAATTGTGATAATAGCAATCTTATAATTATTAAAAATATTGAATTTACATCATTTTGCGAACATCATATTTTACCATTTCAAGGACTAATTACAATAGGCTATGAACCAAATGGTAAAGTTTTAGGATTAAGTAAATTTGGAAGAATTGTTGACTGTTTTGCTAAAAGATTACAATTACAAGAAAAACTAGTTAATGATATAGGTAAGTCAATACTTGAAAATTTAAAGCCTAAATCATTATTTGTAATATCAAAAGCAACTCATTCCTGTATGGCTTGTAGGGGAATTAAAAAACAAAAATCTAATACATTAACATTTTTTACATATGGAAAAAAATATAATGAATTAGATTTAATTAAATTAATTGATTAATATTTTTAAAGATTCTTTTATTAAATTAATCGACCATTTTAATATTATTATTGCCCCCAAAATACCAATTAAAGGATCAAAAAATATTAAATTAAAATATTTACCTAATAATAGAGCAATTATTGCTATAATTGATGTTAAAGCATCTGTTAATATATGTAAATATGCAGACTTAAAATTTAAATTTTCCTCGATATGATGCTCATGGTGATGATGTGAATGATTATCTTTCATTAATAATATAGACACCAAATTAACAATTAAACCTATAATAGCAACTAAAATAGCTTCGTTAAAATAAATGTTTTCTCTTTTTATAAGTTTTTCTACTGATTCATAAAAAATAAAAAAAGACGTTAAAAGAAGTAAAATTGCGCTAGTATAACCACCAATTGCATTTAATGTTTTTTCTTTTTCTTTATATTTTGTAATAAATATACATATAATATAAGTTATAGATAAAGCAAAAACATGTGTACCCATATGAAAACCATCAGCAGTTAAAGCCATAGAATTAGTTATTATACCAAAAAATATTTCAGCAAACATTGTTATTAAATCTACAATTATAACTAATTTTGTTTTTCTTTTTAATTCGTTATTATTCATAATTAATCCTAATCAACTTTACTAATATTATTAACTAATTCTTCTATTAATTCTCTATAATCGTTATTATTTTTTATTGAATTAGTAATATGATTGTTAAGGTGATCTTTTATTATTTCTTTACTAACACCTTTTAAAGCAGATCTAATAGAAGATATTTGATTTAATATTTCAATACACTCTCTACCTTCTTCTATCATCTTTGATATAGCTTTAACTTGTCCCTCTATTCTGTTAAGACGAACCTTTAAATTTTTTTCATTTTCATAATAACATTTCATAAAATAATATACATTATAGCCCTATAATGTATATATAAAAAATAAATTTTAAAAGTCAATATATTACTATATAAAATAAAAAAGACTTGATTTTTATTTTTTAAAATAATACAATATTTTTGTTAATTAATTTTATTATTGTGCTTAAAAAAATTAGTAATATATTTAAAACAAAAAGAATAATAGTAGTGTCTGATGGAAGTATTAAAACCACAGAGATCAATAATTGGAATAGGTGTTTTAGATTTTTAATCTTTTTATGGTGTATTTTTACAAGTGTATTTTTCTTATTTAATTATAGAATCCAACTTGTAAAAGATAAAAAAATTATAGAACTAAAAAATATAAATGCCAGTTTAAATAATAGTATTACAGATCTAAATTCAATTGTTAATAATGTAGAAGAATATTTGACTACTTTAAATTTTTATGATAGATTTAGTGATATAGACGTATCAAAAGTCAATAATGTTAAAAATAAACTTAAAAATGATAGTTATATAACAGTTGAGGAATATAAACAAATAATACCAATTTTAGATAAAATAGAACATACTATAAATAATATTGATATTTTGGTTAGTTCTAGAGTAAATGGTATAAATAAATTGTTACAAGAGGTTTCTTTGGATACAAAAGCTAGAGAAATGTATAATGTTAGTTATAAAAATAATGATACAACTGTTGAAAATAGTTTATTTAAAAATAGTGCGCTTGTTAGAACAAGTGATTTCTTGGATTTAAAATATAACATAGATTACTTAAACTTTTTAGAATCTTTTTTAGATTCTATACCTATGGGAAAACCAATGAAAAATTACTATTTATCTAGTAGGTTTGGTTCTAGAATAGATCCATTTACAAAACAAGTTAAAACACATAATGGTTTAGATTTTGCTGGACCATACAATTCAGTTGTCTATGCTCCAGCCGATGGTGTTGTTATGTTTACTGGAATTAGAGGTGGTTTTGGAAATAGTTTGAATATAAAACATAAAAACAATATAACAACAGATTATGCTCATTTGGGAAAAATACTCGTTAAAGAAGGTGATGTTATAAAAAGAGGAGATAAAATAGGAATTCAGGGTTCAACTGGTAGAAGTACCGGTCAACATCTTCATTGGGAAGTTAGAGTTGATAATAAAAGGGTTGATCCATTGAAGTTTATAAAAGTTGGAGAAAAGGTATTTTAATAAATAAGTGGAGAACAATATGGTTTTAATAAATTCAAAAGATATTCCTTCCGTTATTTCAAAGTCCGTAAATATAAATGGAGATATTACTAACGGTGGTATTATAGAAATAGAAGGAAATATAGAAGGTAACATTACGGCAGATACTGTCACAATAAGAGAAGGTGGTTTTATAAAAGGTAATATAAATTGTAAAACATTTAATATAAAAGGTAATTTTAATGGAAATGCTAGATCTGATAAAATAAATATAGCAGATACAGCAATTATAAATGGATTATTAGAGTATAACTTTTTATCTGCTGATTATGGTGCTAATATTAATTGCGAATTAAAAAGATTAACAGACCAAAAAAATGCTGTAAAATTATCTGATATTTTAAAAAAAGATGAAAAGAAAGAAGAAAATAAAAAAAATAATTAATTAATAATTTATTAACAAACTTAATAAAGGTGGTAAATATATAATGGTTCAAGTAGTAATAGGAGATCAAAATAAACTGGAAATGGGTATTAGGATTTTTAGAAAAAAGACCCAAAAAGAAGGAATAATTAAAGAATCTAGAAGAAGAGTTGAATATGAAAAACCTTCCGAAAAAAGAAAAAGAAAAATTAAAGAAAGTATTTCTAGATCGAAAAAAAAGAAAAAATAATAATGTTTATGTTTTTTAATATTAATAAAATGAGTAAAAACAATGGCAGTACCAAAAAAGAAAACTTCTCCCTGTAAAAGAGGTTTGAGAAGAGGAGGAAACGGAACATATAAGCTAAATATGCCAAATGTTGTCGTTAATAAAGAAACAGGAGAATATCAATTACCTCATCATATATCTGTAGATGGATATTATAAAGGTAAAAAGGTTATTCAAGAAAAAAACAAAGATAAAACAGAACAATAGTTATGTTAAATAAAAAAATTACCATATCTCTCGACTGTGCTGGTGGAGATAACTATCCAAAAGCAATGGTTGGAGGTATGGCAAAGTTTTTTGAAAAAAATAAAGATAAAGATAATATTAATTTTCTATTATTTGGTGATGAAAATAGTATAAAAAAAGAAATAAACAAATATAATTTAAAAAAAGAATTCTATAAAATCATACATACAGATAAAAAAATAACTTCTGAAGATAAACCAACAAATGCCCTAAAAAAAGGAAAAGATTCTAGTATGTGGTTAGCGATAGAATCTGTTAAAAATAAAGAGTCTAATGCCTGCATATCAGCAGGCAATACAGGGGCTTTAATGGTTCTTTCTAAGTTTATATTAAGACCATTAGAGGGCGTTGATAGGCCAGCATTAATTCAATTATTACCATCAAAAAATAATAGCACAGTAGCCTTTTTAGACTTGGGAGCTAATGCAGAATGTAATTCTGAAAATCTTTATCAATTTGCCTTGATGGGAAGTGTTTTTTATACTTCTATAACAAAAAAACAAAATCCAAAAATTGGTCTACTAAATATAGGTTCAGAAGATCTAAAAGGAAACGAATACGTAAGGAATGCAAGTCTAGAATTAAAAAACAGTATTTTAAAAGACAATTTTTATGGTTTTGTGGAAGGGAATGATATTTTTAATAACGTTGTTGATGTTATAGTTACAGATGGCTTTACTGGAAATATAACTTTAAAAACTATAGAAGGAACTGTTAAATTTTTGTCTTTAAATCTAAAACAAATGTTTAAAAAGTCTTTGTTATCTATGATTGGACTTTTATTTTTATTTCTACCATTAAAAAAATTTAAGAAAAAACTAAGTCCAGAAACATATAATGGAGCTTTATTTATAGGTTTAAACGGAATATCTGTTAAGGCACATGGTAATTCTAACGAGAAATCCTTTTATTTTGCTATTGAAAACACTATAAAAATGGTAGAGGATAATATAAATACAAAAATTATGGATTTATTGTCTGAAGTAGAAAACGAGGAAGAAAATGAAGAAATCTAAAATAATTATGACCGGTTCATATTTACCAGAAAAAATATATGATAATAAGTATATGGAGTCTATAGTTGATACTAGTGACGAATGGATTACAGAAAGAACTGGAATTAAGAATAGACATATAGCTAAAGAGGATGAACTAACT
Source organism: uncultured Alphaproteobacteria bacterium (assembly GCA_949288805.1). Taxonomy (GTDB): domain Bacteria; phylum Pseudomonadota; class Alphaproteobacteria; order Rickettsiales; family UBA1997; genus RGIG8782. The sequence goes on from CASELL010000001.1 coordinate 145,186, forward strand.
ACAGATTTAGCTTATAAGGCTTGCTTAAATATGTTTGAAAACAATAATTTTGATAAAAATAATATTGATGCTATTGTTTTTGCTACTACAACACCAGATAGAATATTCCCATCTTGTGCTACAATCTTACAAAACAAATTAGAATTAAATGAAAAATGTTTTGCTTTTGATATTCAAGCAGTTTGCTGTGGTTTTATATACGCATTAGATATGGCTGATTCATTAATTAAAAGCGAAAAAGCAAAAAATGTTTTAGTTGTTGGTGCTGAAACAATGTCCAAAATAGTTAATTGGGAAGATAGAGGAACTTGTATATTATTTGGAGATGGGGCCGGTGTTACTTTATTACAATCAACAGAAGAAAATAAAGGTATATTATCAACATCTCTACATTCTGATGGTTCTTACTTTGATATTTTAAAAATGAGTGGTGGACCGTCATATAATCAACAAGTTGGTTATATTGAAATGCAAGGAAGAGAGGTTTTTAAACTTGCTGTAAACAAAATGTCATCGTGTGTTTTAGAAACATTGGAAAAGGCTGGTTTAACAATTAATGATATAGATCTACTTGTTCCACACCAAGCAAATCAAAGAATTATAAGCGGTGTTGGTAAAAAACTTGAATTACCAGACGAAAAAGTTATAACAACTGTTGCAGAACATGCAAACACTTCAAGTGCTTCTGTACCATTAGCATTAGATTATGCTATAAAAAACAATAAAATAAAAGATGGAGATATAATTGTATTGGAGGCTCTTGGTGGTGGCTTAACTTGGGGTAGTATAGTTATAAAATGGTAGAAGTAGATTATTCTATAGAAGACGATAGATGGAAACCATATATAAAAAGTTTAAAAAAATACATTAATAATATATTTAACAATGTTGTTAGTGTGTTAAATTGCAATAGTTTTTTTAAAGATAAAACAATAGAAATATCTATAACTTTTACAAATGATAATAATATAAAAAAAATAAATAAAGAATACAGAAATTGCGATAAAGCAACTAATGTTTTATCTTTTCCATTATATGAAAAAGAATTATTTAATTTAAAAGATGATTATATTTTAATTGGTGATATAATTTTATCTTATGATACTATAAAAAATGAAAGCATTAATATTACTTTTGAAGATCATTTAACACATTTAATTATTCATAGTATTTTACATCTTTTTGGTTTTGATCATATGGAAGATAAAGAAGCAGAAGAAATGGAAAAGATTGAAATTGATATATTAAAAAAAATGAATATAGCTAATCCTTATGAATGACACTTTCCACAATTACTACAACCATTACACAACATTTTAAAAGAACATTGATTGCACCTTTCTTTAAAATATTTTTTGTATACCTCTGTTCCAAATGTTTCTAAAAATAAATCATCCTTTTTACTTAATTTAAAATCAATTTTTTTACCAACAAAGTTTAAATTACATTTTAAAGCAAATCTAGATTGATCAAATTTATTGTTAAACATATACAACTTACCATCTTTTCTAAACTTATTACCAGTTTCAGTAAAACAAAAAGTTATATTATTATTTTTACATTCATTAGATAATTTTAAAACCCAGTTATAATCTAAAACTCTCGATCCATCATAATTTTCGCCACCACAACAAACTTGTTCTATTTGATTCTCTTTTAGATATTTATTTATTGTAATTTCTTCTAAAAATGGAGCAACCATTAACCCTTTATGTTTAAAAGGCAAATCAAGTAATATAGGTATTCTTTCATCAACTCTTTTTTGATTTTCAGTTGTTATATTTAAAAAAACATTTTCCAAACCATCATCCCAATCTTCTGGTAAACATTTTAAAATTCTTTCTGGTCTTTTTGTTATTAAAAAAAATACAACATCACTTCTTTCTTTGATTATATTCCATGCTTCTTTTCTCCAATCATCAGCCTCTTCCAGAAAAAAATCACTAGTCATACAAACACTGACAGTTTCACCACTTTTTACTTTATAATTACCATTTTTATCTTTTTTTATTGGGCTATTATCAAATGTCTTAAAAATTAAAGAACCATCTTTATTTCTTTGTTTATCAAGAAAGTACATGTAGCAGTGTTCACAACCTTCACTTTTTTTTATACAACCATGCCACGGATTCCAAGAGTTTAACATATATTTAATTAGAATTAAAACTACATAATAAATAGTATTATGTAGTTTTTAAAGTTATAACTTAGCAACAAAATCTTCCAATTGTTGTTGTTCAATATTTTGAAGTCTTTTTGCATATATTATAGACTTAACTTGTTCAAAAGCTTCTTCTATATTGTCGTTGACAACTATATAATCATACTCATTAAAATGACTAATTTCATCTCTTGCTTTTTCCATTCTTTTTGTAATAACTTCTTCGCTATCTGTTCCTCTAGATCTTAGTCTATTTTCCAATTCTTTTATAGATGGTGGCAAAATAAATATTCTTAATAATCTTTTTACATCTAATTGATCGGAAACTTGTCTTGCCCCCTGCCAATCAATATCTAATATTATATCTTTATTATCAGCAAATTTACTTTCTACTTCTCTTTTTAGTGTTCCATAATAATTACCAAAAACCTCAGCATATTCCACAAAATTATCTTTTTCTATTTCTTCTTTAAAAGTATCTTTACTTAAAAAATAATAATGTTTTCCATCCTCTTCTCCATCTCTTGGTTCTCTTGTTGTCGCAGAAACAGAAAGTTTTATATTTTCGTCGGTTTCTAATAACTTTTTTGTAATAGTAGACTTTCCGGCACCAGAAGGAGAAGATAGTATTATTATGAAATTACTATAAGGTATCATCATAAATATTTGTATAATGTTTACATTAAGTAGTATAATAATTTACTAAAAAATAAATTCAATATATATTTAAAAAATATTATAAACTATTAGTTATAAACTTAATAACCCTATCATTATTTGAAAGATCTTTTTTACAACCAATAAATAAAAATCCATTACTAGAAAATATATCTACAACATCTTTTTTTTGATCAAAGCCTATTTCAAGATAAATTATTGTTTTTTTATTACAGTTTTTTGATATATTTTTAGCAATATATTTATAACAATCTAAACCATCTACTCCTCCATCAAGAGCAATTAATGGATCGTATTTTTTAACTTCAATGTCTAAATTATCAATATCGTTAGTCTTTATATATGGAGGATTTGATACTATTACATCAAAATCACTATTTATTTTATCGTTCCAGTTTGAATTAATAAAGTCAATATTTTGTATATTTAATAATTCAGCGTTTTTTCTTGCCACATTTAAAGATCTTTCATTTATATCTACGGCAACACCAGATGCATTTTTAAATAATTTTAATAAAGTTAATATTAGACAACCACTACCAGTCCCAAGATCCAATATTCTTATTTTACTATTAATATCAAAATCTTCTAAAACAGCTCTTATCATACTTTCAGAATCAGATCTAGGATCTAATACATCAACATTAGTTAAAAAATCATAATCCCAAAAGGGTTTTTTACCTATTATTTTATATATAGGTTTACCTTTTATTCTTTCTTTTATTAGATTACTTAAAGATTCTTCTTCATAAAAAACATCATCTAAATGAAAAAATAATTCATTAACGTTTATATTTAATAAATGTGATATAAAAATTTTACACTCCATTTCTGGAGTGTTTATATTATTTTTTCTTAATATATTTGTATATTTGATATAAATATTACTTACATTCATTTATAAAAAAGAATTTTTTGTATTAAATTAACAGCATCCATATTATTAATATATGTTTTTTTTGTTATTAAATCCATTGACAAATTGTAATATTTATTATTAACTGTATCTTTATTATTCTTTGGTATTATTGTCATAAATTGTACAAAATTTGATATGTCGTCTTTCTTAAAAAGAAAAACAGAATTTGGATTGTTTATGCTTCTTATTAAAGAATTATAATTATTTATAGATAATTCAATATTAAGAGGGGATTGTTTTGTAAGTATACTAATATTATTGTCAAGTTTAGCACTAATATTATAGTTATTTGTTATATCATTAAAAGAAAATACATCAACTATATTTTTTATAGAAACAAGCTGATTATTATTTTTTTCTAATATGTTTGAATATATAAATTCAAAATTAGCCTCTCCTTTATTATCGTATTTTATTTGATCAATATTAAGTCTTATGGTTCTGTTTTTATAATCATAGTCTTGTGTTGTAATTAATTTTATTGTAGTATTATTAAGATCTATTTTTCTATCAACATTTACAAAAACTAAATTATTTATAAAACCATCTAAACTCTCTAAACTCCATTTTTTATCAAAAGAAACATCAATATTATCATTATTAACAAGTACATACTTATTAGAATCTTTACCGTATAAATATATCTTACCATCAACTGATATATTAGCTTTTTTTGTAAAAATAACATTTTTAACAATAAGATTCTCAAAAATAATAGATGATGAACCAATGCTTGTTTTTATACCAATATTAAAATTTTTTATTTTTGTTTTTATTATAAAAGGAAAGCCACTAACACTTATTGAATCATAAGTAAAAGAAAATCTTGGGCTATAAAAACTATCTATATAATTAATTATTGTATTTTTAATCTTAAACCATATAGTAATATAAGATACTAAAACAAACAAAATTATAACTATAGGAATAATAAAAACATTTTTACTATTAATTTCCTTAAAACTAGCTCTCATACACACCTTTTTAGTTATTACTTAAATATTTTAAAGGATCCATTGTAACTCTACCTTTTCTAACAGAAAAATAGAGTTGCGCCTCATTTACATTGCCGGTTCTACCAATAGTAGCTATAACTTGCCCTTTTGTAACCTTATCTTTAACTTTAACGTTTATTTTATCACAATAACCATATATAGATAACCAACCAGAGTCGTGTTTAATTATTATTATATTACCATAACCTTTCAACTCATTACCAGCATAAGCAACTTCTCCATCCATAGCTGCCAAAATTGGTGTTCCAAGATTTGCTCTAATATTTATAGCATCATAAAACTTTCCATCACTCTGTTTTCCATATTTTTTAATAACTTCTCCCTTAACTGGCCAAGAAAATAAAACATTTGAACTCTTAGAACTTTCTTTTTTTTCTTGTTGTATATCATTATTCTCTACATTAGCAATAACATTTTGTTCTTCTTTCTTTACTACTCCTTCTTTTTTATTTTCTGTCTTTTTATTATATACAACTTTTTCTTCTTTATAGTTAGTTTTATAATTATCATTTCTTTTAGCTAAATAAAGTTTTTGTCCCGGATGTATATTGTTTGGACTTTTCAAATTATTATTTTTTATCAATTGTCCAACAGAAACCCCAGTTTTCCTAGATATTCCATATAAATTATCACCAATTTCAACGGCATAAAATTCTGGTAATTCTGTTTTTGAATTTGGAATCTTTATTTTTTGACCAATATATACATTGTATGGTGGCTCTATATTATTAATAGTCGCAACCTCTCTTAAAGACATATCGTATTTCAAAGCTATTCTTAATAAAGTATCTCCTTTTTTTACTGTTATAGCTTTATACTCTTCTTTATCAGTATTATCAAAAACTTTTAATTTTTGACCTATATATATATTATATGGTTTTTTTAAATTATTTAATTCAACAATATCGGAAAACTTCATATTATACTTTTTGGCTAATCTTATTATATTATCTCCTTTTTTTACTGTTATAAAAATATAATCTACATTTTCTTCCTCTTTTTTAGTCTCTTTTTTTTCTTCTAAATAATTATCTTCAATAGTATTATTAGCTCTAATATCTCTAACAACTTTATTATCTTTTCCTACTACATAGGTACCACTCATATAGCTTGGTTGTAAATTATTGCTACTTTTTTCTTCAAAATGACCAGTAGCACCCTCTTTAAAAACTATATTTGCTGAATCTTGTACACAAGAGGATAATAAAAATGTTAAAAACAAATAATTTATCTTTTTCATACTAGTTACCAATAATTAATAATTTAAAAACTCTTGATTTGTATTTATAACAACTTTTTTCTTATTTTGTAGTTGTAATACATAAAAATTTCTTTCAACCAAACCATTTGGCAAAAATCTAAATCTACCATCTATACCATCAAAACCATTTGGATCCAATAAAGCTTTTTTATTAAGAACATAAGAGTCGTCAAATCTATCATAGAACCCATCTATAATATTAATTAAATCATAAACCATAGATGTAATTTTAATTGGCTCTTTCTTATATGTTTTTAAATAACTATCATAAAACTGAGCATACTTATCTGGGTTGGAACCAACAAAAATGACACCATCAAGATATGGATTATTAGCAATATTAGTATCTCCATCAAGTTTTGATGTTCCAACTAACTGAATAAATTTGTCATTTCTTTGATTTATAAATAATAAATTAGCTATTTCCTCAGCCATGCTTCCACCATCTGGAATAAATAAGGCTTGTGGATATATTTTTTCGTTTTCCTGTATAATCAATTCTGGTTCTTCTAGTTCTAATAGTTTGTTCTCTAATTTTTTTTTCTCAAAATTCTCATATATAGTTTGTGGCACTTCGTAAAAATTAACTAATTCACTAATTTTTGTTAACATATTCTTTTCGTTTTCCTCATAATAATCTGTTTTTATTAGCAAACCGTCTTTATTTATAATTGTGTTTCTTAATATTTTATTCATCAAAGCACCATGCGTAGTATTTGGCATAAGAGCTACATAATTATAGAAATCATTTTCCATTAAGTAAGATATTAAAACCTGTATTTCCTGTTCGGGAATAGATCCTGTAACAAAAACGTTGTCTATATTTTTTAATTGTTCATCATTAGATAAAGAAAAAGACACCAAATTATTTTCTTTAATTATATTCTTAATGGCTTTAGTTTCTTCACTAAATAAAGGTCCTAAAACAACATCTATTCCATCTTTTACGGCTCTATTTAAAGCTTCAACAGCCCCAAAAGTAGTTCCTTTTGTATCATAAATCTTTAATACTATATTTTTTTTATTATTTTCAAATAAAGATAATTGAGCAGAATTAACTATAGATTGTCCAACAGACTTAACTTTTCCACTCAAAGGGACCAATAAAGCAACTCTTAATCTATTTCCAGAAACATCTGTATACTCATTAACCAATTCATCAGTATAAAAAGAAGAGTCTCCATATTCAACGCCACTTCTACCAGTAAAATAACCTAAATTACCAACACAAGATGTTAAACAAAATAAAAATAAAAATAAAAATTTTTTCATATTAATAACCATAATTCTATTTTAAAAATAATATAATAAAAAATATAATACAAGAATTTTTTATTTATTTTTTAAAACTTTTACTTTTTTAAGATGTTCTACATAAGTTTCAGAAAAATCATGTCCACCATTACCAGTAGCAACAAAAAATAAATATTTTGTATTGGCAGGATTTAATACTGCTTTTATTGATTCTTCTCCTGGATTACAAATAGGTGTTGGTGGTAGTTTTTTTACCTTATATGTATTATACTCACTATCCATTCTAAGTAATTTATGTATCTTAACATCTTTTTCTTTACTAACATCTCCAAAAGCATAACCATAAATTGATGTTGGATCAGATTGTAAAGGCATATTAATTTTTAATCTATTAACAAAAACAGAGGCAACAAGCCCTCTTTCTTCGGGAATACCTGTTTCTTTTTCCACTATTGAAGCAAGAATCAAAGCTTCTTTTTTTGTTCTAATGGGTAAATCATCAGCTCTAGATTCCCAATATTTATTTATAGTTTTAAACATATCATTTTGCATCCTTTTAATCAAACTTTCTCTACTATCTCCTTTCATATAGTTATATGTTTGTGGTAACAAACTTCCCTCCGGAATATTTTCAGGTATATCACCAACCAAAAACTCATTTTCTTTTATCATTTTAAGTATAGAGTGAGTTGATAAACCCTCAGCAAAAGTAATAGATCTATAATAAACTTCGTTATTTATTATTTTATTTAAAATATCATTTATACTATCATTTTTCTTAAAAAAATATTCTCCATACTTTAAAGCAGGTTTATTTTTTGTTTTAAATCTAATAACAAATTCTGCTGTAATTTTATCTTTAATTATATTACTGTCTTTTAGTACAGTTATAACACTCCTCAAACTAGATCCTTTTTTTACATATATTAATTTATCTTCTTGAATTCTATTATTTAAGAATATGTTAAGATAGGTGACAAAAGACATAACTATTATCAATGATAATAATACAACTATTATAAATAATTTTTTCAACATATGCTAATTTTTAATATTTAATATGATTGTAATTTCTTTTTTTTATTTTTCAATTGTTATTAATTTATTAAGACTATTAATATTTTTTTCATAATTTTTTTATTTTATAATCAAAAATAAAACAAGAACAAAAACAATAAAGATATACCATAAAAAAATAACTACTATTTCTAGTAGTTATTTTAATCTACATTTATTACCAAGTTATTTTGGCATAACCATTTCCGGCTCTAGAACCACTAGATCCAGAACAAGAACCATAGGAACCATTACAGTAGCCGGAGCCACCAGCCCCACCTGAAACATTCTTAGAATCTGTGGTCCCAGAAGCGCCACCACCACCCATATAACCACCCCCACCTCCACCTCCACCATATATTGTTCCATAAGCTTCGTCACCACCTAATCCAAAAGAACCATTATTACCAGCCCAATGAACACCACCACTATTACTTATACAAAATCCATTAGAATGTACACCTCTTGAACAGTAAGTACCTTTAGCAGTATTATAAGCGTTACCACCATGAACACCTTGACCATCTCCACCATCATTGTTACCACCACCACCATAGCCACCAGCTACTTTATAACTATCCCCACCTCCACCACCAGCAACAGCAATTACTGAACTTTTACTTCCAGATAAAGACGATAAAATTCCGCTTTTTGTGGCTAGATGGGTAGCTCCTCCTCCACCACAAGCCCAATCATTGCCACCAGTAGTACTACCGCCACCATTATAACCACCTCTTTTTCTATTAGCTCGTCCACCAACACCAACATATAGGACAGTTCCTTCATTAAATTTATTACCAAGTTGAGAAACTAGTTTTGTATATCCACCTCTACCACCACCGGAACCAGCGCCAGAACCACCCCACAATTCAATTGTAAATCGTTTATTACTTTTTTTTGCCCCATTTATAACAACAAAACTATGAGTTCCTACAGTTACCATGTTATGATAACCACTTCCTAATTTCCAAGTTCCATTTGATTGACAAACAACAGTTCCTTTTGCTTCATTTCCACTATCACTTTTTGATTGTTGTGCTATACCATTTATTGGTTCTACTGTTGTTCTAAATGTATCTTTGTTTGCAGTAACACCACTCCAAGTAGTTATATTTACAGTAGCATTAGCATTTCCTGTTAGATCATAAGGTATAGTAGAACCATGACAATACTTATTAGTACCAACATTAATATCTACTGTAAATGTTTCACCATCTTTAGCTACTATATAACCATTTACTTTACATACTTTAACTGTTTTACTATCTGGATCTGATATTTCAAAAGTATCAAAATGACAAGTAATACTTTCTCCATTGTTAAAATATTTAGTAGTTGTAGCATTATTTCTAGGGCTCATATAAATAACAGCTACTTTACAACTATCCTCTACAACCACTTCATCATCACCATTACATTTTAGTTTAATATCTCCTGTATAACCTGTTTTACATGTTAGAGTATCTATTATATCATTCTTGTTATATATTTTATCTTTGTTTCTTTCTTTAATTTCTTCTGGTGTTTCAACAATAGAGTTTGTGAAAGATGTATCTTGTAGTAATTTATCTAATGATGTATTT
>CASELL010000002.1 GCA_949288805.1 uncultured Alphaproteobacteria bacterium
AAATGTAATGGTAATAATAAGTTTATAGTTGAAGGTAATGGTTGTACTTTTAAATCTGGAAGTAAAGAGTTTAATTATACTGGTGGAATACAATCTTTTACTATACCTAAGGCATTTGGAAATAAAGATATTACTTTGGAGCTTTGGGGAGCACAGGGTGGTAATACATCTATCGCAAGTGGCGGAAAAGGCGGTTATACAAAACTAGTTTCTCAACTTGGTAATAAATTTAATGAAGGAACTGCCCTATATCTTGTAATTGGAGGGAAGGGTGTTGCTGGTTCTGGTGGTTATAATGGTGGTGGATCTGGTTATGGATATGGTGGTGGCGCTACTCATCTAGCTACAAAAAGTGGTCTTTTATCCTCCTTATCAGGAAGTAAAAGTTCGGTATTAGCTGTTGCAGGCGGTGGAGGTAGTCATGATAGTTATGGTGGTGGTGCTAATATGGGTGGTGGAAGTGATCATGCTGGTGGAAAAGGTGGTACTTTAACATCTGGTGGTACTGGATATAATTCTGGTACTTTTGGAAAAGGTGGAAATGGAAATAAAAATAGTGGCTATGGTGGTGGAGGTGGTTATTATGGAGGCGGTGGTTCTAGTAGTTGGTCTGGATCTGGTGGTGGCTCCGGCTACTGTAACACATCACTTGGAAGTTGTTCTGGAAGTAATGGAGTTAGAAAAGGCAATGGTTATGCCAAAATTAATTGGTAGTTATTGTAAAAAAATATAATAAAACTAATAATAATTCTTGACTATAAATAAAAACATTATAATCTTTACATGAACTTTATTAATATTAGAAGTTATAAGGGGCTTTTAATAACTTGTGAGGTTCATTATTATTAATTTCCCTTTGTAAGGATAATATGTCTTTTGATTTTGAAAATTTTGAAGAATTACTAGAAGAGTATGAAAAAGAAATTCCTACTTTTTCAGAAGGAGATATTGTTTCTGGTATAATTATTAGTTTAGATAACAAAACAGTTACTGTTGATATTGGTGGTAAAACAGTTGGTTATATTCCTTTATCTGAATTTGTAGGTGAGAAAATAGAAATTGACTCTCCTGTTGATGTTTATATTGAAAAAATAGAAAACAAAAAAGGTGATCTTATAATCAGCAGAGAAAGTGCTAAAAAATATCAAAATTGGAATTATTTAAAGAAATGTTTAAATGAAAACAAAGTTGTTGATGGTAAAATACTTGGAAAAGTAAAGGGTGGTTTTGCTATTGAATTAGGTAGTGTTATTGCTTTTTTACCAAGAAGTCAAGTTGATACAGCAGTTTTAGCTAATATTGATGATTTTATAGGTAAAACAGAACAATTTATGGTTCTAAAAATTGATGATGTTAGAGGAAATGTTGTAGTTTCTAGAAGAGCAATTTTAGAAGAACAAAGAAGTAAAGAAAGAGAAGAAATACTTTCTAAAATTAAAGTTGGTGATGTTCTAAAAGGTATGGTTAAAAACATTACAGATTATGGTGCATTCATTGATTTTGGAAGTTTTGATGGTCTTTTACATTTAACAGATATTTCTTGGTGTAGAGTTAGACACCCGTCAGAAGTTTTAAAAGTTGGACAAGAAGTTGAAGTTCAAGTTATAAAATATGATGAAGAAACTAAAAAAGTTTCATTAGGTATGAAACAATTACAAGAAAACCCATGGGAAACAATTGAAACTAAATATCCAGTTAATTCAATAGTTAAAGGTAAAGTTACAAATATTGCTCAATATGGTGTATTTGTGGAAATTGAAAATGGTATTGAAGGTTTAGTTCATGTTTCAGAAATGTCTTGGTTAAAAAACAATATTTCTCCATCAAAAGTATTAAGTGTTGGACAAGATGTTAATGTTATGGTATTAGATATTGATACAGAACATCATAGAATATCACTCGGTATTAAACAATGTGAAAAAAATCCTTGGAAAGAATTTTCTGATAAATACAAAGTTGGTGATGTAATTGAAGGAACTATCAAAAATATTACTGAATTTGGTTTATTTGTTGAATTTGAAAGTGGTGTTGATGGTTTAGTTCATACTTCTGATTTAGATTGGGAAGATTATGAAGGTAAAGAAGCTATCAAAAACTATAAGAAAAATGATAAAGTTAAGACAATTTTATTAGGTAGCAATTACGAACAAGAAAGAATATCTCTTGGTATTAAACAACTATCTAATGAAAACTTCAAAGAAGAAGTTGCTAAAATTGAAGAAGGTCAAAAACTTCCTTGTATAATTAGAAATATTAGAAAAGATTTCATGGAAGTTGAGATAGATATATCTGCTGATAAAAAAGAACAAAAGACAGATAAATTCAATATTGGAGAAAAAATTGAAGCTAATGTTGTTGTTTTTGATAAAGATACAGGAAAATTATTTTTAGCTATAAAAAGTCTTGAAGATGTTGCTAAAAATGATGTTGAAGAAGACGAAGAGGAAAGCTTCAATATAGAACAATATATGAACACTAATACCAATACCACATTGGGAAGTGTTTTTGGTAATGTTTTTAATAACATGAAATAATATTAATTAAGTCCTATTTTTAAATAGGACTTTAAAAAAATCTAAGATATATGAAAAGTGATACATTTATATTAGTTAAAAAACTAAAACAAAATTTATTTAAATGGCGATTATTAGCTTTTGTAGCTATTTTTTTAATAATTATATCGTCTAGCTCTAATGTTTTTGATAACAATAAAAGTATTGTAGCAAGAGTAAATATAAATACTCCAATTATTAATGGATATTTTTCTTATGATAGTATAAAAGAATTAGAGAATAACAATATAAAGGCAATTATTCTAAATATAGATTCACAGGGTGGTGATGTTGTTGAAAGTGAAAAATTATATTTATTATTTAGAAAATTATCTAAACAAAAACCACTTGTTTCTGTTATAAATAGTATGGGGGCTTCTGGTGCTTATATTATATCCATGGCTAGCGATTATATAGTTGCTTACAATACTAGTAGTGTTGGTTCTATTGGTGTCATATTACAAACATATGAAGTTACAGATCTAGCAAAAAAAATGGGTATATCATTAACAACTTATAAAAATTCATCTTTAAAATCAGCTCCTAATCCATTGGAAAAGATAAATCCAGATGTAGATATGGTTATATCTCAACAAATAAATGATATATACGATTATTTCTTAAATATTTTTATCGAGAGAAGAAAAATAAAAGTTACAGAAGCACAAGAAATTGCTAATGGTCAAATTTATACAGGAAGACAAGCCTTAGAATATGGACTTGTTGACAAAATAGGAACAGAGGAAGATGCTTTGATTTTTTTAAGAGATAACGATATTGATATAGACAATATTAATATTGTTGATTATAATATTTACAAAAAACATAATTCTAATATTGTACTTAATTTTATTAGTTCTAGTATTAATACTTTTAGTAGAATTATGGCTATTTATAAATAATAATAGAGGTAAAAATGTTAATAAAAAATATAAAAATAGGAAAAGATGTTCCTAATGTTGTTAATGTTATAGTTGAAAATCCAGCTAATGCTTTACCGGTTAAATACGAATTAGATAAAGAAAGTGGGGCTTTGTTTGTTGATAGATTTTTAGCAACTCCTATGCATTATCCATTAAATTATGGTTTTATTCCTAATACTCTATCAGGCGATGGTGATCCTATTGATGTTTTAGTTTTATCTGAATACCCTGTTACATATGGAGCAGTTATTCCATGTAAACCAATAGGTGTTCTTTTAATGGAAGATGAAAAAGGTGAAGATGAAAAAGTTCTTGCTGTTCCAAGTGAAAAAATGAATAGTGAATATTCTAAATATAATGAAATCAGTGATATTCCTGAGGTTACTTTAAAAAAAGTGGAACACTTTTTTGAACATTATAAAGATCTAGAAAAAGGTAAGTGGGTAAAAGTTGCTGGTTATAAAGATTCAAAAGAAGCAAAAAATAAAATATTAGAAGCTGTTGAAAGAGCAAAATAATATTCTTATAAAAAATATAAAAGCTATTTATTTTTTTAAATAAATAGCTTTTTTTATAGTTAATAGTTAAAAGCAGTTTTAGCAAATATTAGTGCATCGATCTTGTTGTAGAACCTTGACGTTGCACAGAATCCATCTCAAAACCGACATGTCTAAGTTCTCGTTCTTGTTGTCCTAACCTTTGTCTTTCTTGATATTTTTCCTTAGCGCATAGTACATGAGTTAATAATTATCTATATTCTTCTTTAGCCTCGATGGTTGGTGCATCTTCTATTTTTTGTTTTATTATATTTTCTGGTGTTTCTCTATTATGGTTTCGTATGTTTGGATTTGCTCCAAGTGCTAGTAGTTCTTTTACTATTTCTTTATCTCCAACTTTACATGCTTTATACAATCTATTTTTGAGTGTTGTTTCTATTTGTTGAGAAGCCTCATTTGGGCTATATCCTTGTTGTGGTCTCATTGTTCTTTTTTTTCCATTTTCTGTATCCTTTTAAAATTAGTTAATAAATTAATAAAATTATTTATAATTTAAAATATCATAAAATATAATAAATTTTATGATATTTGTTTAAAAAGAATTTAATTGTTTCATATAATTTTATAAAGACAAAATTATTTATATAAATGTATTAAAAATAAACATAATATTTTAAAAAATCTTTTTTTGTTTAAAAATGATTGATTTTTTAAAATATGCTATTATATAATTGTTTAGAATTATAAAAACAAAAATTAATATGAAATGCTTATTTTTAATATTTAGCTTATTATTTTATAGTATAAATGTTTATAGTGAAGAAACTACTCCAAACACTATATTAGATACAATAAATTACGAATGGTGGTATAATTTTAACGACAGAAATCTTGAAAGATATATATTAAAAGGAATTATTAGTAATAATGATTTAAAAATATCTAATTTAAAGATCAAAGAATACAATAATTTTGTTAAATATACTTTTGGACAAGAATTACCTACTATATCTGCTAATTTTAATTATTCTAAAACAGATAATTTACCATCTCCACTTGATTCTATGACTGATAAAGATGGTATGGTTTTACCTATTACTATGAGTTATGAATTGGATTTGTTTGGTAAAAATAGATTAAAAACAAAATCAACAAAAAAACAATTAGAAACATATAATTTACAATTACAATCATCTTATATATCTTATGTATCAAGTTTGGCTACTGTATACTTAAATATAGTTAGATATAATGAATTATTATCTTTATATGATGAATTAATATCAATTAATAAATCAATATTAGAAAATAAAAAATTAGTTAATAAAAATGGTTTAAATGATAAAAATACTATAAACACTGCTGAACAAGATTTAAAAAATGTTATGATACAAAAAACAAATATATTAAAAAATAGAGATGCTTTATTAACTCAATTTTCTGTACTTTTGGGTGAAGATATAAAAAATGAATTAAAGATTAGTGATTATAAAGATATAACTTTTAAAGATAATATTCCTAGTGAGATGTCATCTAATGTTATTTTTTCAAGACCAGATGTTTTAGCAATGGAAAAACAATTAGAAAAAGTAAACATAGATATAAAAGTTGCTAGAAGAGAGTTTTTGCCTACTTTTACTTTAAGTGCTTCTGTATTTTTTAATAATATTACAGCCGGTGGTTTTTTTAGTAATCCTATAACTAGTTTAATGGGTGGTATAGGTCAAACACTTTTTACTGGTGGAAGAAAAAAATTTAATCTAAATATGCAAAAAAATAAATACGAACAATTATTAGAAGAATATAAAAAAATTACTTTACAAGCAACAAAAGAAGTTAATGATAGTTTGGTAAATGTTAAATATAATGAAAATATTTTTAATATGAATAATAAGAATCTATTATTAGAAATTGAAAATTATTCTAATCAAAAAATTAAAAATAAAAATGGTTTGATATCAAATATTGAATTATTACAACATAAACAAAAATTAATTACAAACAAAATTAATGTTGTTAATGCTAGAATTGAAAATTATATTGATTATATAACTTTGTATAAATCAGTTGGTGGAAAAATTTAATAATTAATGGAGAAAGAAATATGAAAAAATTATTTTTACTTATTATAGTTATCGCTTTATGTATAACAGGTAGTTTTTATTATTATAAAAATAAAAAAATTAATAGTAATATTATTACACTTTATGGAAATATTGATATTAGACAGGTTAATCTTGCTTTTAGAACTGGTGGAAGAGTTGAGAGTTTAAAAGTTGAAGAGGGTGAAGTTGTTAAAAAAGGTGATTTATTAGCTACTATTGATAATAAACCAGTTTTAAATAAATTAAATCAAGCAAAAGCACAATTAGAAATAGCAAAAGTTCAAATGAAAAATGCTAATGTATATTTTAATAGAAATAAAGAGTTATGTAGAAAAAATGCTATATCTAAACAACAATGTGATGATATAAGATTAAAAAAGGAACAGGCAGATTCTAATTTTAAATATGCTAAAGCGGTTGTTGACGATATAAATACAACTTATGAAGATTGTAATTTATATTCTCCTAGTGATGGTATAATATTAATTAGAGTTCAAGATGAGGGTGCTATTGTAAATACAGGAACTCCTATTTATACTTTATCTCTAAATGATGAAATGTGGGCAAAAGTTTACATTAAAGAAACTCAATTAGGTAAAGTAAAAATTGGTTCTCCTGCTGAAATATATACAGATTCTACTGATAAAGTTTATAGAGGTCATATAGGTTTTATATCTCCGGTTGCTGAGTTCACTCCTAAAAATATAGAAACAACTTCATTAAGAACAGATCTAGTTTATAAAGTAAAAATTGTTATTGATGATGCTGATGATTATTTAAAACAAGGTATGCCTATTACAGTTAAAATAAAATAATTATGTCAGTAGTAAAGGTTGATAATTTAGTAAAAAATTTTGAAGATAAAACTGCTATAAACAATATATCTTTTTCAATAGAAGAGGGTGAAATAGTAGGTTTAGTTGGTCCAGATGGTGCTGGAAAAACTACTTTAATAAGAACTTTAATAGGATTATTAAAACCAACAAGTGGTTATGTTAGTGTTTTAGGTTATGATCCAGTTAGTGATGTAGATAAATTACATAATATAGTTGGTTATATGCCTCAAAAGTTTGGACTTTATGAAGATTTGACTGTTATGGAAAATCTTGAACTTTATGCTAATTTGAAAGGACTAAGTGAAGACGATAAAAGAGATTATTTTAATATAATGTTATCTTTTACTAATTTAAAAACTTTTACTAATAGATTAGCTGGTAAGTTATCGGGTGGTATGAAACAGAAATTAGGACTTGCTTGTTCTTTATTAGGTAATCCAAAGTTTTTATTGTTAGATGAACCAGGGGTAGGTGTAGATCCTATATCAAGAAGAGAATTAATGTCTATGGTTAGAGAATTAAGTCAGGGTGGTATGACTATTTTATGGTCAACTTCTTATCTTGATGAAGCAGAAAACTTTGATAAAACTATTTTATTAAATGAAGGTAAAATACTTTATGATGGAGTTCCTTCTGATTTAACTAAAACTATGGATAACAATGTTTTTTTAACAAAAGATGTAAAATATAATAATAGAACTTTATTAAGAAAAATATTAAAAAGTAGAAAAAAAGTTATTGATGCAGTTATTGAAGGTGATGCTGTTAGAGTTGTAATTAATGATGATAATTTAAAAAATAGATTTAAAGATTTCTTAAAGCCTGTAAAACCTAGATTTGAAGATGCAGTTATTGAAAAATTAGGTGGTTGTCCACTAGGTGAATCAAAAGTTGCTAAAAACATTACAGTTAGTAGTTATACTGAAAATGTTATACAAGCAGAACATTTAACAAAAATATATGGAACATTTAAAGCTGCAAATGATATTAATTTTTCAATTAAAAAAGGTGAGATTTTTGGGTTGTTAGGTCCTAATGGAGCTGGTAAATCTACAAGTTTTAAAATGATGTGTGGTTTATCAAGACCAACTAGTGGTAGGGCCTTAATTATGGGTATTGATATGAAAAAAGAACCAGAACTAGCAAGAGAACAGCTCGGTTATATGGCTCAAAAGTTTTCTTTATTTTCTAATTTAACTGTTTTAGATAATTTACAATTTTTTTCTGGTATTTATGGACTAAATAAACAAAAGCAAAAAGAAAGAATAGAAGATATGATTGAAACTTTTGATTTTAAAGATTATTTAAAAATGAAGTCAGGACTTTTGCCATTAGGCTATAAACAAAGATTATCTCTTGCTTGTGCTATAATGCATAATCCACCGATTTTATTTTTAGATGAACCTACAAGTGGTGTGGATCCATTAACAAGAAGAGAGTTTTGGAATCATATTAATTCTATGGTAGAAAAGGGTGTTACAGTTATGGTTACTACTCATTTTATGGATGAAGCAGAGTATTGTGATAGAATAGCCTTAATTTATAAAGGACAAGCGATAAGAACCGGTGGTCCAAGTGATTTGAAAAAAGATGGTGAAACAATGGAAGAAGCTTTCATTAGAACTATATATGAATATGATGAAGAACATGGAGAGGAGAGGGTATGAATAATAAAATATTGAAATCTTTAATAAAAAAGGAGTTTTTACAAATAATTAGAGATAAAAGTAATTTATTAATTGCTTTTTTATTTCCTACAATATTAATGATATTGTTTGCTTTTGCTATAAACTTTGATAATGATAATTTAAGAGTTGGACTTTTAATAGAGGGTTATAAAGATAATGTTAGAACATTAGAAAGTAGTTTTAAAGGAACAAAGTTTTTAAAAGTTATAAATTATAATAGTAGACAAGAAATGGAAAAAGATATTATAGCTGGTAAAATTAAAGCTATGGTAATAATTCCAAATGATTTTGCTAAAAATCTTTATAATGAAAATACTACAAGTTATATACAGTTATTAATTGATGGTAGTGATCCAAACATATCTACTTTTGTGGAGGGTTATGTTAGTGGAGTTGTTGCTAATTGGCAAAAAATGATGGGACTAGAAGAAGGTATAGAAACAAAAAGTTTATTAGATATCCAAAGTTATGTTTGGTTTAATCCTACATTAGAAACTAGAAATGTTATATTGCCTAGTTCTATAGCTAATATAATTACTGTTGTTGGTATGGTTTTAACTGCTCTTGTTATAGCTAGAGAATGGGAAAGGGGAACTATGGAATCTCTTTTGACAACTAGGGTTAATAAGATGGAATTATTGATATCAAAATACATAGCTTACTATTTTTTAACATTATTATCTGTTATTTATTGTAGTTTTGTTTGTATAGTTATTTTTAAAATACCATTTCATGGCTCCTATTTAGTTTATTTTATTACATCTTCTTTATTTATATTAACATCAATTAGTCAAGGATTTTTAATATCAACAATAGCAAAAAATCAATTTTTAGCTTCAATATCCGCTGGTGTTTTTGGAATGATGCCTGCTACTATGTTATCGGGTATGGTTTTTGAAATATCTTCAATGCCTTTTATTATTCAATTAATTACTTATATAGTGCCAGCTAGATATTTTAGTGCTTGTATTAGAAATCTTTATAATGCTGGTAATATGTGGGGAGTTTTATTTCAACAAAGTTTATTTATGATAGTTTTTACTGCTATATTCTTTATTTTGATTTATAGAAAAACACAAACTAGATTGGAGGCTTAGCCATGAGATGGAGTAGGATATATTCTTTAATAGTAAAAGAATTAAAAGGAATATTAGCAGATAAAAGTAATAGAAATATGATTTTATTGTCTCCTATATTACAATTAGTATTGTTTGCTTATACTGCAACATTAGAAATTAAAAATGTTTACATGGCAGTTTATGACAAGGATAATACTGTTATGTCTAGAAATTTAAGTTTAAAATTTGAAGAAACACCAATAATAAAAAAAGTTTATCATATCAATAATAGGAAAGATATGTTAAAACTTGTAAATAATGAAAAAGTTTTTGTTGTTGTTACAATACCACAAAATTTTGAAAAAAATATTTTAGATGGAACTGGTTCAGAAATACAAGTTTTAATGGATGGTAGAAGATCTAATGCTTCACAAATATCAGCAAGTTATATTTCTACCATTATACAAAAATATATGGCAGAATTAAATGAATATAATCCACAACAACAAAAAGTTGAAATTAGATCAAGAAATCTATTTAATCCATCTTTGAATTATCAATGGTATATATTAGTTTGTTTAACTGGTATTTTAGCTATGAATATGACTTTTATGATTACAGCTATGGCAATAGCACAAGAAAAAGAATTAGGAACTTTTGATCAAACAATAGTTTCACCTTTAAAATCTTATGAAATAATTTTAGGAAAAACTATTCCTGCTATTATGGTATCTTTATTTGATGTAACATTAATGATTATTGGCTCTAAATTAATATTTTCTATTCCAATAGAAGGTTCTATAATAGTTTTGTATATATGTATTATAGTATTTTTATTAGCTATGTCTGGTATTGGATTAGCTATATCTATAATATGTAAAACTCAACAACAATCTGTTTTAGGTATGTTTATTTTTACTATGCCAGTTATGTTGTTATCAGGTTTTATGTCTCCAATTGATAATATGCCAGTATTTTTTCAAAAAATAGCTCAATTTAACCCTTTAACGTATTTTTTTATATTAATTAGAGGAACCTTCCTAAAAAGTCTTGATGGTGAAACTATTATGGCAAATTTAATACCATTAATAATTATGGCCACAATAACAATGACATTTAGCTGTTGGTTTTTTAATAAGAAACTTGATTAGTATTTATCTTTTTCTTTCAAAAATCAATGGAGATCTTGTTAATTCTTCTTTACAAACAAGTTTATAATTTATATTTGCAAGATAATTATTTATTAATGTTAAATTTGAACTGCTGTGATTTGTGGCATAAATTATACCATTTTCCCTAAAAAATTGTTTTATAATGTTATTGTTTATAATATAAATTTTTTTATTTAAAAAGCCGGTTTTCTCATTATTAGCTATTCCAACAATTTCAAAATTCTTATTTATTAAAACTTCTCCATTATAATTTCTTGGAAAATCTAAAACTTTAATAAAATCCACAACACCATTATTTCTTAATTCATGTAAATAAAATTTATAATTTAAACTATTATTGGTTTTTGATATAAAAATATCTTGTTTTGGGGTTGCATTATTGTTGGCAAATATCGCATAAAAATCACCAATTCTATTTCGTGATGTTAATATTGCTAAATTTTTATATTCGTCATAAAAAGAAAGTTCAACTTCAAATATTTGTCCATTTTTAATAAGATAATATTTTATTTTTCTATTATTTTCTACTTTGCATTTTTCCTTTATTGAATCATATGTTGTAAGAAAAGCTGTTTTATTAACAGCTATTGCATTTCCAACATATACAGAACCAGCAACAATTCCTTCTATATTGTCTCTTTTATAATTGTTATTGTATGTAAATTTTAATTTTATAACAATAAGAAGTAAAAGAAAACCAAGAATAAAATATTTAAAGGTTTTTATATACCTAATAATTATTTTTTTGGTCTTTTTAGTAAATATTTTGTTTAATAAATTATTTACTATCCTATTTACTAATTTATTGTATTCTCTTAAAAAAAATTTTATTTTATTTAACATAATTAAAATTAGACATTAAATCTAAAATGGAAAATATCTCCATCTTTTACAATATATTCTTTTCCTTCAAGTCTTAATTTACCAGCATTTTTACAACCTTCTTCCCCTTTGTAATCAACATAGTCTTGATAACTAATAGTTTCTGCTTTAATAAAACCTTTTTCAAAATCAGTATGAATTACACCTGCCGCTTGTGGTGCAGTAGAATTTCTTTTTACAGTCCAAGAATGAGTTTCTTGTGGACCAACTGTGAAAAAACTAATTAAATCTAATAAATCATAAGACATTCTAATAATTTTATCTAGCCCTTTTTCTTTCAAACCTAGTGTTTCCAAAAATTCCTTTTTATCTTCTTCATTATCAAGATTAGCAATTTCTGCTTCTACTTGTGCAGATATTATTGTATAAATATAATTATTTTTTTTACAATATTCTTCAACAAGTTTTGTATATTTATTACCTTCAATTATATCATTTTCATTTACATTACAAACAAAAAATTGTTTTTTACCAGTTAGCAATTGCAACATTCTAAAACTTTTTTCTTCATCTTTACTAATATTGGTATTAATTGCCATTTGTCCTTTATTTAATACTTCTAAAACTCTTTTAATTAAGTCAACTTGTTCAATTATAGTTTTATCACCACCTCTTGCTTTCTTTTCTAGACCTTGTAATCTTTTTTCAAGGCTTTCGATATCGGCTAAAATTAATTCTGTTTGTATTAATTCAATATCTCTAATAGGATCAATATTACCTTCTACATGAGTAATATTTCCATCTTCAAAACATCTAACAACATTTAAAATACAATCTACTTCTCTAATATTCGCTAAAAATTGATTTCCTAATCCTTCACCTTTACTAGCACCTTTAACAAGTCCTGCTATATCTACAAAATCTATTTGAGTTTTAATAATTTCTTTAGAATTAGCAATTTTTGCTAAAACATCTAATCTTTCATCTGGCACTGCCACTCTACCAACATTTGCTTCTATAGTACAAAAAGGATAGTTTGCAGCTTCTGCTTGCATAGTTTGAGTAAGAGCATTAAATAAAGTTGATTTTCCTACATTTGGTAGTCCGACTATTCCACATTGTAAAGTCATTTACTGAAAATATTTTATTAATTAATGAACATATTAATAAATATTTTAAAAAAAACAAGTAAATAATTAATTATTTTTATATACTTTTTCTACAAATAAATATAGTCCAAATATAAACATAGGTATTGATAATAATTGCCCCATAGTTATATATTTAAAAAAGAAGCCAAGCTGAATATCTGGCTCTCTAAAACATTCTATAAATATTCTAAAAATAGAATATAAAATTAAAAATACAGATGATTGAAGTCCTATAATTTTAAATTGTTTTATTTTTACTAAAATATTTAGAATAATAAATAAAACTATACCTTCCAAAAAAGCTTCATATAATTGACTAGGATGTCTTGCTATACCATCAGTATTAGGAAATATCATACCCCAAGGCATAGTAGTAGGGCGACCATATAATTCAAGATTGATAAAATTAGCAATTCTACCAAAAAATAAACCAACAGGAACAACAGTTGCTCCTAGATCAAGTAATAATAGTTTATTAATATTATATTTTTTACATAAAAGTATAGACGATATAATTACTCCAATAAAACCACCATGAAAAGACATACCACCTTTCCATATTGCTAAAATATCCATTGGGTTATGTAAAAAATAAATAGGATCATAGAATAGAACATAACCTATTCTACCACCAAGAACTATACCTAAAATTAGATAAAAAAAGAAATCATCAGAAAAAATTGATTCATCTCTATATAAAGATAAATTATATTTTTTATTATAATATTTAATTAAAAACCAAGAAATTATTATACCAAAAATATAGGCCAAAGAATACCATTTTATAGTTATAAAGCCTATATTTAAAATATTACTATTGAAATTTGGGACTATCATTAATGCTATTATTTTATTTTCTACTAATAAAATAATAACATTATATTAAAAATCAATAAATAAATGATAGTTATTAGTTTCTTATAAAATGTTTTTTAGTTTTTTTAATTAATAACCTCTACCTTGTCTCACTTCTCTTAAGCGTTCATCTAGCATTACTATACAATTATTGTAAAGATTAACTTCATTCTCAAAATATCTAGCAGTAGCTCTATGTTCTAGTCCTACTTCATTGTTTTTTTCTTTTTTATTTAATAGATTAAGAGAATATTTTGCTTGATTTCTAAGTTTAACAACTAGCATTTATACCTTACAATTCGTTCTAATTTGTTTGTTTGTAATGCCAATCCAATTATTCTATTTATTAATTCTTGTAATAGAGTATTTGATATAAAATATGTTTGGTTTTTGATTTAATGTAATAATTACTTTGTTAATTATAGTAATTTTTAATAAATGATTCTACACTTAGAAATTAAAATTCTTATTTGTAAGATTTTTTAAAATTAATTTTTTTAAGAATTTAGAAATAATTTATACTAATTTAAAATCTCAACCCCATAAGTATTCTTTATTCTATTTAGTTCAATTTCTGTAATATAATATTGACTAGGCAATTCTATTATATTATTATCAACAAATAACTTAATTTTTGTATAATTTTCTTTATTTTCAACTTTACTATTATTTAAAATCAAAGATAAATCATCAATAGAAAATTTACTATTTATTTTTATATTTAACTCTTTTATTAATTCTAATTTTTTTATTTCTTCTTTTTTTTCTTCTTGTTTTTGTTTAAAATTATTAGAATCCCACTCTGTTCTTTTTTTAAAAACTTTCACTTTTTCAACATTATCAGGGGTAGTTTTTAAATAATCGTCAATTAACCAAAAATCTCTAACTGTGAGCCTTATTCCAGAATCGTCTTTTCTAACATTACATTCAAAAACAAGTTGGTTGTGTTCCTTATCATCTAACCAATCTTTATGTTCTGTTATTAATTCACCTTTAAACAAAGATAACTCAACAAGTCCAGTAGGATCAGACAAAGATATATAAGCATATCTACCTTTTGGACCAGATTTTATTGAAGTAGATATTATTACACCAGCCATTTTTATAATACAACCATCAGTTATATAATCGTTTTCTAATTCATTTAAAAAAGTAATACCTTTAATTTCTAATCTGTTTCTTATTATATCAAGTGGGTGGTTATTTAAATAAAAACCAAAAGCCTCAAACTCCTTTTGAAATCTATCATAATCTTGCCAATCGTCAGTATTAACTAACTTCGGCAACATTATATTTTCTTCAAAATCACCAAAAAGACTAATTTGACTACTATTTTTTTCTTCTTCACAACTTTTAGCATAAAGACTTAATATTTCACAAGAATCATGTATTTGTTTTCTATTATTATGTATATTGTCAAAAACACCGGCTTTTGATAAAGATTCCATAGTTTTTTTATTAACAACTTTTGAACCAACTCTTTTACAAAAATCAAAAATATCTTTAAAATCACCATTTTTATTTCTTTCTTCAATAACTCCTGCCATAATATCAGTTCCAACACCTTTTATGGCCCCTAAAGAATATCTTAAACACAATTCTTTATCTTCAAAATAATAATTATCTGTTTTGTCTTTTTCTTTCTTTACTAATTCTATCTTAAAAAATGGGTCAGATTTATTAATATCAGGTTGTAAAATAACTATATTATGTTCTTTTACATCTTGTAAATAGTAGTTTATTTTATCAGTATCATGTATTTCCATATTTAAAGTAGAAGTCATAAACTCAGCAGGATAATGAGTTTTTAAATAGGCTGTTTGATATGATATTACAGCATAAGCTGCTGCATGTGCTTTATTAAAACCATATTCAGCAAATTTTGCCAATAAATCAAATATTTCATTACTTAATTTTTCATCAATATTATTATGTTCTTTACAACCAGCAACAAAAACCCCTCTTTGTCTGTCCATTTCTTCTTTAATCTTCTTACCCATTGCTCTTCTTAAAAGATCAGCACCACCAAGAGTATAACCTGCTAATACTTTAGCAATATTCATAACTTGTTCTTGATAAACAATAATTCCATATGTATTTTTTAAAATAGGTTCCATTAATGGGTGCATATATTCAACTTTTTCAATACCATGTTTTCTTTTAATATATGTAGGAATACTGTCCATAGGTCCCGGACGATATAATGATATTAAAGCAATAATATCTTCAAGATTATCAGGTTTTATCTGTTTTAACATTCCTTTCATACCACTAGATTCTATTTGGAATACACCAAGAGAATCAGCATCTTTCAATAATTGAAATGTTTCTTTATCATCAAGTCTAATATTATCAATATCAATATCTATATTTCTAATAAGTTTTATAAAATCAAGAGCATCTTTAATTACCGTTAATGTTTTTAGTCCTAAAAAGTCAAATTTCACAAGCCCTACATCCTCACAATAATGTTTATCATATTGTACAACTGGCATTTCAGCAGAACTATCAAAGTATAGAGGACATATTTGTTCTAATGGTTTATCTCCAATTACAATACCTGCAGCATGCATTGATGAGTGTCTATTTAATCCTTCTAATGGCATAGCTATATCAAATAATTTTGATATCTCTGGGTCACTCTGTCTTTTTGCTCTTAAATCTTCATCTAATTCCAAAGCTTCTTCTAATGTAGCATTAAATGGAATAACTTTACTAATTTTATCAACTTCTGTATACCCCATTTCCAAAACTCTTCCAACATCCTTTATAACAGCTTTTGCTTGTAATTTTCCAAAAGTAATAATCTGCGCAACCATATCTTTACCATATTTATTTTGCACATATTCAATACTTCTCGATCTTCCTCTTTGACAAAAATCCACATCAAAATCAGGCATTGATACCCTTTCAGGGTTTAAAAATCTTTCAAAAAATAAAGCAAATTTAATAGGATCAAGATTTGTAATTTTCATAGCCCAAGCAACAACTGAACCAGCACCTGAACCTCTACCTGGGCCAATAGGTACATCATGAGTTTTACTCCAAACAATAAAATCAGCAACTATTAAGAAATAACCTGGGAAGTCCATTTGTATAATAACATTTAATTCAAACTCTAATTGTTTAAAATATTCTTCTCTAATTCTTTCTTGTTCTTTTTCATCTATAATATTTTCATTTATAAACTTTTGTTTTAATCTTTCTTCTAACCCAATTTTAGAAAGTCTAGTTAATTCTTCTGCTTCTGTTGTTCCTTCTGGTAAATCAAAATGTGGTAAAGTAGGTTTTCTTTTATAAGCCATAGTAGATATTTTTTTAGCAATATTTATTGTATTTTCAATAGCTTCTGGAATATCAGCAAATAATTCACACATTTCTTCTTCACTTTTAAAATAATGTTCTTTTGTTAATCTAGGTCTATCAACTTCACTAACATATCTAGTTTCTGCTATACAAGATAAAGCATCTTGTGCTTCATACATATTTTTTGTTAAAAAATAACAATCATTAGTAGCAACTAATGGAACATTATATTTAAAAGCCAAATCTATTAATTGTTTTTCAGTATCAATTTCATCTTGCCAACCATGTCTTTGTAATTCTATATAAAAATCATCTTTGAAATTATCTACAAAAAACTTACATAATTCATCGTTTTTATTTATACATTTTATTATTGATTGCCCTAATGGACCTTTTGCACCTCCTGATAAAACAATAATACCCTCACTTTTTTTTGCTAATTCTTCTAATTTAATATGTGGTGTAATATCACCCTTTCTAGTAAGATAACTTTGACTTAATAAAGATATAAGATTCAAAAAACCATTATCAGTTTTAGCTATTAAAACAATTTTGTAAAAATGTTCTTCTTTATTATTAATTTCTACTCCAAAAACACTAGAAAAATCAACAATAACTTCGCAACCAACTAATGGTTGAACCCCCGCTTTCATACATGCCTCTGAAAACTCCAAGGCTCCAAACATATTATGATTATCTGTAATAGTTAAAGCAGGGATATTATTTTCTTTTGCTAATTTTATAAGTTCTTTTATTTTTATTGCTCCACTACATAAAGAATATTCTGTATGATTTCTTAAATGTATAAACTTTGCCACTACTACTTTTTTTATTTACTAAAACAAGTAAACAATAATTATTTTTAAAGTCAATATTGACTTTTTTAAAAATATAATTTTAATAAAATTACTAAATAATATAAACATAAAAATGAATTTTATTTTTGATTTTGATTCTACATTAGTATCTAATGAATGTCTAAATGATGTTTTAAAATTATCATTAAATGGAAACATTGAAAAAATTAACAAACTAGAAGAAATTACAAAAGATGCTATGGAGGGTAAAATAACATTTAAAGAATCTCTTGAAAGTAGATTAAAATTAGCAACAATAAATAAAAAAATAGTAGAAAAAATAAAAAAAGAAACTCCAAGTAAAATTGTAGATGGGTTTATTGATTTAATAAAATTATTAAAAAGTAAAAATCATAATCTATGTATAATTAGTGGTGGTTTTTTTGAAATAATAAAACCAACTGCTGATATATTAGGAATTGAAAATATATACTCAAATAAATTAATTTTTGATAATAATGATAATGTTATAGGAGTTGAAGATACACTTTTGTTATATCCACAAGGTAAAGCTAAATCTATAGAGTTTTTAAAAAAACAAGGAATAATTAATAATGATAAAATTATTATGATAGGGGATGGTTATATTGATCTTGAAACAAAATTAGCTGGTGTTGCTGATGAATTTGTTTGTTTTACAGGTGTTATTGAAAGAGAAGAAGTGATCAAACAATCTAAGTATGTATGTAAAAATACAGAAGAATTAAAAGATTGTTTGTTGTCTTTTTGTAATTAATATTAAAAGATAAGTATTAATTATAATTTACAAAAATTATTCCATTCCAAGAGATTGTTTGTAGACTTCTAATAAGTCTTCTTCTTCTCTAACAACGTTTATGTCTTTTTTTCTTAAAGCTATAACTTTTTTTAAAACTTTTACATCAAAACCAGCAGACTTTGCTTCACTATAAACTGCTGATATTTGATCTGTAATTTCTTTTTTCTCTGTTTCTAGATGTTCAATATTTTCAACTATTTGTTTTAATTTTAAATCAATATTTTCAGTCATTTAAATTAAAAAATAATTAAACTAAAACTATTTTAAAATCATATTTTTAATTGACAAGAACAAATATTATAATTTGTTTATTTTTTGAAGTTTTATATTTTGGTGATTAATAATATTATATAATTAAAGAGATTGTTTTTAGATTTTAAACTAATATAAATTTTTTCTTGATATTTTTAGAAAATATAGTATAATCTTAACAAATTATTAAAAATAAAGGGTATTTTATGACTGAGGAATTAAAACTTCCAGATATTATTAAAGAGAATTTTGCAAAGCCATTAATCAAAAAACTGTCGGATGGTCTTTATGGAGACGAAAACTTTTATAACAGAGAGATAGAAGAATTTAAAAAATTGGTAGAATTCAATAATGAAATCCATCGAATGCTTGCTAGAGGTTTCTTTTATGAATCGCCAAGCGAACTTGCTGATAATAGCGAAGTATTAAGAGAGTTAGAGGCTCTTGAAAGAGAAATTGATGCAGAAAACAATCAAAAAACCAAAGGTATAGGAAAATAAAAATTATAATGTTATTACATAAATATTATAAAGAAGTTATTATTAAAAATAACTTCTTTATTTTTTTAATTATAGTTAAATAAATTAATATATTTATAAAGACTAGAAGAAATTTTAATATACATTATTTTTTATACTTATAATTAAAACTTGATAATAATTTTATTAATTTTATTATTAAAGAAAAATTTAAAAAGCTATTATGAAAAAATATTATTTAATGGGATTCTTAATATTTTTTTTAATATTAATTAGTGTTAAAGATTTATTCTTTGAAAAAAATGGTTATGTAGTTGTTAAGGGATCTGCCGAAAAAGTTGTTAAAGCTGATATAGCTTATTGGACAATTTCTTTTACAAACGCTGGCAATGATTTAAAAATATTAAAAGAAAAAAATAAACAAGATTTAACTAATATATTATTGTTTTTAAAAGAAAATAATATAAAAGAAAATGAATATAAAATAGTTCCTTTAGAATTGATTGATATGGATTCTAGAGAATATAGAGATCCAAATCAAATAAATAGATATATTTTAACACAAGGTGTTTCAATAATTACAAATAATGTTGATTTATTAGAATCTGTTAGCCAGAAATTAGATTTATTGATA
Source organism: uncultured Alphaproteobacteria bacterium (assembly GCA_949288805.1). Taxonomy (GTDB): domain Bacteria; phylum Pseudomonadota; class Alphaproteobacteria; order Rickettsiales; family UBA1997; genus RGIG8782. The sequence continues at coordinate 19,966 of CASELL010000002.1, forward strand.
GATAAAAATGTATCAATTAAAAGTGGCTATGGAGAAAGTAGACCAGTATATAAGTTTACAAAATTAAACGATATAAAACAAGATATGTTAAGAGAAGCAACTTTAAATGCTAGGAAAACAGCTGAACAATTTGCTACAGATTCAGATACTCTTGTTGGTTCTATTAAATATGCAAATCAAGGTGTTTTTAGTATAGATTCTAGAAATAAAGGAGTTGGTTTTGAAGAGTCTTTTGAAAAAGAAAAAGAGGTTAGGGTTGTTATTACTATTGAATATTGGTTAAAATAAATGAAGTGTTTATTAGAATTATTTTTCAAGGATTCTGATCTTGATGCTAGTAATTTTGTATTAAACAGATTACTATTTTCGATAAAGCGTTTTATAGATTATTCAAATATTGTTGATGGTCTAAATATGGAGTATTGGTTCACTCCAGAAAGAGTTGTTGTTGTTTTGAATATTAATGATATTATAAAATATAGTAAAAAAGGAGTTAAATTATCAACTAAAAAAGAATATTTAACTTATTTTTTAAAAAAACACAATTTAAATGATGTTGATAGTTTATCTATTAAAAACGATACATATTATTACGATTATAATATAAACGAAGAAGAATTTATTAATAATTTTTTAAGTAATATAAATAATATTCTTTCTAGAACTTTTTCTAAAAATTATAAAAACATATTGTTATCTTTAAAAAATATTTATCTTAATATTAATAATGAGTGTAAAAATATATTATTTAATAATATTAAAAGTTCAAATTTTATTATTATAAATAACAATGAATTTATTGTTAATAATCCCGAAGAGTATTTTAAAACACTAAAAGATAATGATATATATTTAGATTTAGATGAAAGAAAAAAATTTGTTTCCGATAATTTAAAAATAACTAATGATATTTTTATAAATAATGTTTTATTTATAAAAGAAAAACCTTTATTTTTATTTGGAAAAATAAAATTTGATTGTAATTACTTGTTTTTGAATATACTGGAAAAATTCACAAAAGATAAATATGTATTTTTTATAAAAGAAGACTTTTTGTACTTTATTTTTTTAAGTGATGAAGGAGTTGTTAAGTTTGATAATTTTGATAATGAGTTTTATAGCGGAGATATTTTAAAACACAAACAAAGAATTGAAAAATTTATTTATAAAATAAATAATAAAATATACAATTATAATAAGAATAAAAAAAGCAAAGAATACGATTTTATTTTTAATGATAATAGACTAAATAGAGTTACAAAAATAACGAAATTTTTATCTCTATGGATTCCTAATAGTAATATTGAGGAAATAGATTTTATATTATCTTCTTCTATATATAAAAATAGTAATTTTATAGAAAATAATACAGAATTGGATTTATTATTAAAAAAATATTTTTTATTACAAAATAATAAAAACGAAGATTCTGTTAATGCTATAATTGATTCTTTAAGACCATCTAAAAATAGTGATATTTTGCCAAAAATTCCCTCTTCAATTGCTATATCAATCGCTAATAAAATTGATTCTATTATATATTATAGTATATTAATAGAATTAAAAAAACCAATAGATAAAAATATAGAGAAAAATATGTATAATAATTTATTAAATATTATTATACAAAACAATATTAGTTTGCCTTTAAAGTTGATGTTAGATTATTCTCTAAAAAATTTTATAAACGATAGGGTTACTAAGAAACAAGATAGGCTTTTAATTAAGAAATATAGAATTAATAAAAATATAGTTGTAAATAATATTTTAGAGAAGATTTATGATAAGTTATATTATTATCTTATAAATTTTGAACATTGTAATGAGACTATAACTAATCTTATAATATCGTCTGAAGTGGAAGATATAAATAATATAAAAAATAAATCAGATATTTTAAAGATATATAATAAAATTAAAAACGTGTCTTTGTATTGTGAAGAATCTAATTTTGATTATTTATTAATGTCTTATAAAAGAGTAAATAATTTTTTAACAAATAAAAAAATATTTAAAAATATAATAATATTAGAACCAAGAAGATTTACAAGCAAATATGAGAAAAATATTTATGATGATTATTTTAAATTAAAAAAGAGCATAAAAAGATATAAAAAAGATAATAATTACAAAAAATTAATAGATGATGTTTTTTCCTTATCAAATTCTTTAAATAATTTTTTAAATAATATTTATATAAATAAAGTTAATATATTTAGGAGAAAGAAATATATTAAATTATTATATTCTATAAAAATTTTATATAATAAGTTTATGAAATTTGAAGAAATGATATAAAAAAATATAGATATTTATTAAAATATCTATATTTTTTTATTTATTTATTTTTTTTAATTACTTTACTTTAATTATTTCAACTTCTTTAGTTAATTGAATAGCAAGATCCAATTCTCCTTGTGAATTACTATGAATTGTATAAAGTTTTTCACCTTTTTTAACTTTATCGCCTAGATGTTTATATAAATAAACACCAGCAGCCCATTGAGAAGGGCAACCAGCCAATTTAGCCAAATAAGATAACTTTCTATTATCAAATTCATAAACTTCACCATCTTTTTCAGCTAAAACATCATAAGTTAATTTAGCAGTTGGTATTTCTTTTAAACCACCACCTTGAGCATTACAGATTTTTATAAATCTATCCCAAGCTCTTCCACTTTCAAGGATTTCAGTAGCAATTTTTATACCATCGCCTTTTTTAACTTTAGGATCAAATTCTATAATTAAACCTGATAAATATAAAGTTTTAGCTTTTAGATCTTGTGGTGCATCCGGTTCGTTTTTAAGAACTTTTACTATATCTCTAGCTTCTAAAGCAGGACCAACACCATTACCAACTGGTTGACTACCATCGCTTAAATTAACTAAAACAGTAACACCTAATTTTTTACCAAGATTTTCAAAGTCTCTTTTTAATTCTTGAGCACTTTCTAATGATTTAGTTTTAGCTGATGGACCATAAGGAATATCAATTAAAATATGAGTAGAACCAGCTGCTACTTTTTTAGATAAAATAGAAGCTAACATTTGACCTTTACTATCAAGATCAAGATCTTTTTTTACATTAATAATTATATCATCAGATGGATTTAAATCTACTGCGCCACCCCAAACTAGACAACCTCTAGCTTCATCTACAACTCTTTTCAAATCTGTAGTTGGTACCATAATGTTAGTTAAAACCTCCATTACATCAGCAGTTCCAGCAGGAGAAGTAATTGCTCTTGAAGAAGTTTTAGGAATATGTAAACCATATTCTGCAACTATAGCTATTGCAGGTGGAGTAGTTCTATTTCCAGGGATACCACCAATACAATGTTTATCAACAACTATATCATAGTCCCATTTCATTACTTTACCAGTGTTTACCATTGCTTTAGCAAAGTAAGCTATTTCATCATCTGATAATTGATTGCCTTCTGTAGCAGAACACAAACAAGCCATGTGCATATCTGTATATTTTCCATCTACAACATCTTTTATTGCTTCATAAATACTTTCTTCTGTAAAAGGAATACCTCTCAATTTATTTCTAATAGCACTAAATGACAATAATGGTTCCATGTGTTTAATTTCAAACTCTTCACCATTTTTAGCATTTAATTTATTTTCTATTTTGTTAGAGAGACCAACCTCATCTTCTTTGACAGAATCTGAAAAATACAAAGTAGCATAGGCATATTTATCATTATTAAAGATTTTTACTCTTGCTAATGGTGCGAAGCCTTCTTCTTTTACAACTTTTGAATTTTTATTCAAAAATATGATAGGTTCCCTGCCTGCATCTATATTTAAAATATTACATTTTAAAGACATATTTTTCTCCTATTTTTTTAAGATAATTGATAAATTTGTAAATACTCTGGAACCATAGTATTCCATTGTAATTCTTTTTCTACTCTTTCAGCGAAGGCTTCTGTTGATTTTTCTTCACCATGAACTATAAATAGTCTTTTTGGTTTATCTTCAAAACCTCTTAACCAAGATATTAATTCATTGGAATCTGCATGTGCTGACATATTTTCTAGTTTTTCAACTTCTGCGTTAATTTTAACAACTTGTCCATGAATTTTTAATTCTTGTTTGCCATCTTGTAATAATCTTCCTCTTGTACCCATAGCTTGATAACCCACTAACAAAATTGTATTTTTGTTATCTGGGCCATAGTGAGCTATATGGTGTAAAACTCTACCACCAGTAGCCATACCACTAGCTGATATTATTATTGATGGAACTTTTTGTTCAAAAATTCTTTTAGATTGATCAACTGTAGATGTAAATTTTGTATCATCAAAAATTTTTTCACACTCTTCTTCTGTTAGTTTATGTAGTTCCATAAAATCATCTAGTAAGTTTGTAACCTTAATTGACATTGGACTGTCCACAAATACAGGTACTTGTGGTATCTTTTTTTCTTTTTTTAATTTATAAATATAATATAATAACAATTGACTTCTTCCAACAGCGAAAGCCGGAATTATTAAATTCCCACCTCTACTAACTGTTTTGTTTATTATTTCTGCAAATTCAGCTTCAACATCAATATCCTTATGAACTCTATCTCCATAGGTTGATTCACATAATACATAATCAGCATTTTTTATTTTTTCTGGATCATGCATAACAGGATCATTTGTTCTTCCAAGATCACCTGAAAAAACTACTTTTTTATCACCAATAAAAACACTAACTACACCAGCTCCCAAAATATGTCCTGCTTCATTAATTTCAAAGCTAATATCATCATTTATTTTAACTCTATCTTTAAATCTAACTATTTTAAACCTTTTTAGACTATTAACAGCATCTTCTTCTGTATACAATGGTTTTGGATTTTCGTGTTTGGAGGCTTTTTTCTTTTTTAAGTATCTAGCATCTTCTTCTTGTAAAAAACCAGAATCTGGTAATATAACTTTACATAATTCATAACTTGCTTGTGTAGCATAAACATAACCCTTAAAACCATTTTTTACTAATAAAGGTATATAACCACTATGATCTAAATGTGCATGTGTTAAAATAACAGCATCTATATCTTTTTCAAAAAATGGTAGTTTTTGTCTATTTTTAATTCTATCATCCTTTAAACCTTGAAATAAACCACAATCAACAAGTATCTTTTTATCTTTATATTCTAACAAATACTTTGAGCCAGTAACAGTTTTTGAAGCGCCTAAAAAGGTAATCTGTGGAATTTTTATATTTTTATTTTTTGTATTAACAATTTTTATATTTTTACATGTATTTACGAATTTTTTAAACAAATTATTTTTTGGATAAGGCCTGATTTCTGCTTGCATATAAATCCTCTAATATTTTAATAAAAAAATAATATAAAACAAAACACAAAATAGAACAGAATTAAATATTAAATAATTCTTTTTATTTTTCAATACAGTATAACAAATATAAAGTATAGAAGTAAACAATATTGATAACAATACTGAATAAATTATAAAATATATTGTAGAATCAACATTTAATATGGTTGTATTTCTAGTTATATTTATTGTATTAAATAAAAAGGATAACAATACAATAAACATTGAGAAATGTCTATTTAGAGCTGTTTCTTTATCAAAAAGATTTTTACCCTCTTTTTTTAAATAGTAAAAATTTTTTATAACATAATACATTAATATTAAAGATAAGAATAAGTTTAACGTTCTAGTAAATAATGACATTAAATAAACATTTAACCAATCAATCAAAAATAAAAATGATATTATAGGTATAGAAAACATTATACAACAGAAAATTATGTTAGACTTTTTTTCATTATTTAATAAAATAGTTAACGATACAGTTCCAATAATTAATAATATTGAATATAGATTAAATACACTAAAAAAAACAGCTTTAATTGTTTCAACAAAATCATTAGTTTTTATATTTTCTTTCGTTTTATTAATCTCTATACTTTGATCTAAAAATTTTATTAAATCATCTTTATTTCTTTCGTTGTTTACAAAACCTATACGATATCCGTACTTTGTGAATATTATTGGTGTTCCTATTGTATTTAAAGAAATGTTATTTTTGTTTGCTAGTTTTATTAAAGTGCTTGTATTTTCTTCTATATCTAAATATTTAATGTTATATTTTTTTATATTTTCTTGCGTTAAAAAAGCTTCTAAATCTCTACAATGTATACAAGTATCTTGAACAAATATTCTTGTGTAATTGTCTTCTTCTTTTGTTTCTATTTTAGATACTTTGTGATTGCTAAAAATAAATATTAATAATAGTGCTATAATAAGCAATATATTGTATTTATTATTGTCTATCTTATTTATTAATGATTTAATTTTTTCTTTTGGCATTTAAAAAATAATATTCACTATACTAATATTTATTATAATAATAATTTTATAAAGCAAGGATTTTTTATTAATAATATATTTATAAAATTATATTTATTCAAAAAAACAACAAGCTTGACCTATTTATATTTACAAATAATATATAAAATGATTTTTTATATTTATTAAAGGTAGTATTATGGCAATCAAGGATAGTTTTTTTGAATATGCCACAAAGGACAAAAACGAATTATTGAAAGAGTTAAACACTAATTTAAATTATGGTTTAAATACTGATTACGTTGAATTGTGGCAAGATGAAAATGGTTTTAACGAATTAAATACAGAAGAAAATTATATATGGTATAAAGCACTTTTTGAGTCTTTTTTCAATCCATTTAATATTGTTTTAAGTATATTATCTTTAATATCTTTTATAACATATGATATAATGACAGGAATAACTATTTTATCTTTAATAATTGTAAGCACTTTAATAAAATTTATACAAGAAAATAAAACAAATAAAGCCAGTGAAAAACTAAAATCCATGATAAAAACAACTGCTACAACTTTAAGAGATGGAAAGAAAAAAGAAATTGATATTAATCAATTAATTATTGGAGATATTGTATTTTTATCTGCTGGTGATATAATACCTGCTGATTTAAGAATAATAGAATCAAAAGATTTGTTTATAAGTCAATCTTCTTTAACAGGAGAATCTGAACCGGTTGAAAAAACTTCATTAACCACAGATAAAAACAATTCAATAATAGAATTAAGTAATATATGCTTTATGGGAACTAACGTTGTTAGTGGAACTGCTATTGGAGTTATTTTACTAATTGGTAAAGATACTTATTTTAATTCTATGGTTAAATCTATAAATAGAAAAAAAGCAAAAAGCAATTTTGATGTTGGGCTTGAAAAAATGACTTTAATGCTAATAAAGTTTATGATAATTATGGTTATTGCTGTATTTTTTATTAATGCTATTACTAAACATAATTGGATAAACTCTTTTCTTTTTGCTATATCGGTTGCTGTTGGCTTAACTCCCGAAATGTTGCCTGTAATAATATCTACTAGTCTAGCAAAAGGTGCTATTAATATGTCTAAAAAAAGAACAATAGTAAAAAATATTAACTCTATACAAAGTTTTGGAGCTATGGATATTTTATGTTCGGACAAAACTGGAACTTTAACTGAAAATGTTGTTGTTCTACAATATCATTTAAATATACATGGTAAAGAAGATTTAAGAGTTTTAAGACATGCTTATTTAAATAGTAATTTTCAAACTGGACTAAAAAACTTATTGGATATAGCAATTATTGATAAAGCTGTTGAAAATCAATTTTATAATTTAAACTTTAAATACAAAAAAATTGATGAAATACCTTTTGATTTTAGTAGAAGAAGAATGTCTGTTGTTTTGAAAGATGAAAATGGAAAAATACAAATGATTACAAAAGGTGCTATTGAAGAAATGTTTAATATATGTAAATATGTAGAATATAATGGTGAAGTTATTGAATTGAATGAAAAAATTAAAAAAGAAATATTAGAAAATATTTTAAAACTAAATAATGATGGTATGAGAGTTTTGGCTTTAGCTCAAAAAAACTTTATAGACAAAAACGAAGAAATAAATATTAATAGTGAAAAAGATATGATTTTAATGGGTTATTTAAGTTTTCTTGATCCACCAAAACAATCAGCAAAATCTGCAATAGAAGCTTTAAAAAATAATAATGTAAAAGTAAAAGTTCTTACTGGTGATAGTGATATTATAGCAAAATGTATATGTAAACAAGTTGGAATTGAAAATAATAATGTAGTTTTAGGAACTGAATTAGATAATATAGAAGATAAAGAATTAAAAAAAATTGTTGAGGAAGTAGATATTTTTGCTAAACTTTCTCCACAACAAAAATTAAGAATAATAAAAGTATTAAAAAGTGATGGGCATACTGTTGGCTTTATGGGGGATGGAATAAACGATGCCCCTGCTATGAAAGAAGCGGATGTTGCTATATCTGTCGATTCTGCTGTTGATATAGCAAAAGAATCTGCCGATATAATATTGTTAAAAAAAGATTTAAATGTTTTAAATGATGGTGTTGTTGAAGGAAGAAAAATATTTTGTAATATTATAAAATATATAAAAATGACTACTAGTTCTAATTTTGGAAATATATTGTCTATTTTAATTGCAAGTATATTTTTACCATTTTTGCCGATTTTACCAGTTCAAATATTGATTTTAAATCTTTTATATGATATATCTCAATTAGGTATATCTTGGGATAATGTAGATAGTGATTTATTAAAAACTCAAAAAAAATGGTCTGCTAAATCAATAAAAAACTTTATGTTATTTATTGGTCCTATTAGCACTATATGTGATCTAATTTTATTTTATATAATGTATAATGTTTTGAATTATGAAAATACTTTGTTTAATAGTTGTTGGTTTATAAGTAGTATAATTACACAAAGTATAATTATAAACTTTATTAGAACATCAAAAATACCATTTAAAGAAAGTAATATATCTTTAAATTTGGGTTTATTAATAACATTAACTACTATAATAGCAATAATTTTACCTTATACAAAAATTGGTGATTATGTTGATCTTGTCCCAATTCCTTTTATATTTTATTTTTATTTATTTATAGTTGTTATTATTTATATTTTACTAATTAGTATAATTAAAAAATATTATATTAAAAAATATAGTAATTGGCTATAAAAAAATACATTATTTATTATTAATAAATAATGTATTAAGATTTTATAATTAATTTTAATTAATTTTTGTTTCTTGTTTTATTATTTTTCTAGTTAAAAATATACATATTATATTTGGAATAGCTAATGATAAATAAAAAGTATCACCAATATTAACAACTTTTGTTAGATTTAAATATATAGTCATCAAAGAGCACATAAAATGTATTATTATAAATATTATGGTTGTTTTTTTGCCAAAAGTATAATTATATATGTTTTGAGCATTAAAAGTTATTCCAGCAGTAGCCGTAAAAGATAACATAATTACAACTATCGTTAATATATAAGATAATATTGGACTAACAGAATCAAATGCGTGTTTTAATAGTAATATACCATTTAAAGTATTTGTTTCAGGATTATATACACCACTAGATATTATAGCTAAACCAGTTATTAAACATAGCATAGCAACAAAAAATGGACTTAGTGTTGCTTTTGCCGATTCTTCTATTATATTATCTGTATTTGAAGCTGCTAATGGTGTTGTTGAAGAACCTAAGCCAGCTTCGGCAGAAAAGAATAATCTTCTAACTCCACTTGATACAGAAGCTACTATACCACCAGTTATTGAATCTATTTTGAAAGCTTCTGTAATTATTGTTAGTATAGCTTTTGGTATGTTCGTTATATTAACCAACAAGACAATAGATATTGATAATAAAAATAACAAAAAGATAATTGGCATTAATTTTTCAAATATTTTTGATAGGCCAGTTATACCTTTATATGTTGCCGATATTAATAATATTTCCATTAATATTATAATGTATAATTCTTTTCCTTTAAAAAAACTAATTTCTGTTATTACATTTGTAGCTTCTTTTACTTGATACATTTGAATAGATAATAGACCAAAAAAATATAAAAAAGCATATATTGTTGATAGAATTATACCAAATTTAAGCAAGTTAATTTCTTTTAAAGAATCTTTTATATATCTAATTGGAGCGCATTCTATGCTCTTATCTTCAATATTTTGATTTTTAAATTTTTTTGCTAAAAATACTTCAGCAAAAGATAAATTCATGGCAAAAATAGTTGTAATCACTAACCAAAAAATAGCACCAGCTCCACCCATATAAATACCAGTTCCTATTCCAGCTATACTTCCTAGACCAAAAATCGTAGAAAAACTTGTTAATAAAGATTGTTTTGAATTTAGTATAGTATTATTTGTGTTATTGTTTTTTGTTAGTGTTTTTAGTGAGTTTTTGAATAATTTTATTGCTGGAAATCCTAGATAAAAAGAAAAAAATAAAGAAGATGATAAAAGTATTATCGTTATAAGTGGAAAACCAAATACTTCATAAAAAATTATTTGTCCATAAAAATCTAATAAAGAGGTTATTTTTTCTATCATATTATCTATTTTTTTTATTTTTATTAAGAATATAATTTGTTTCATAAAAAATCAATATTTTTTTAATTGTTTTTTATATTCTTTTATTTATAGTTTATATTAGTAATTAAAATACTAAAAAAATGGAAAAAAAAAGATTAATATTAGTTGATGGATATAGTTTCTTTTTTAGAGCATTTTTTGCCTTAAAAAATATTAAAAATAGAAGTGATGGGTTGCCTGTAAATGGTGTCTATGGTTTTACAAAAATGTTAATTAATTTAATAGTAGATCTAAAATCTACACATATAGCGGTTGTGTTTGATACAGGCGGTAAAACTTTTAGACACGATATTTTTGAAGGGTATAAAGCTAATAGACCACCAGTTCCTGAAGAAATGATTCCTCAATTTCCAATAATTAGAGAAGTTGTTGATGTTTTAAATATTAAATCAATTGAAAAATCTGGTTATGAAGCAGACGATATTATAGCTACATTATCAAAACAGGCAAAAAAAAATGGTTATGAAGTTTGGATTGTATCGGGCGATAAAGATTTGATGCAATTAGTTGATGATAATGTTTTTATGTATGAAACAAAAGATAATAAAATAATAGGTATTAAAGAAGTTGAAGAAAAATGGGGAGTAAAACCTGATAAATTATTAGATGTTTTATCTTTAATGGGAGATAAGGCAGATAATGTTTCTGGTGTGCCATCAATAGGTGAAAAAACTGCTATCGAATTAATAAATGAATTTGGTAGTGTTGAAAATATTATAGAAAATGTTGATAATATAAAACAAGAAAAAAGAAAAAAAGCAATTAAAGAAAATATTGATAAATTAAAATTATCAAAACAATTAATAACTTTATGTGATAGTGTTGATTTAGATGGACTAAATATTGATGATTTAAGTTTTAATATGTTAAATCCTGCTAGATTTAGAGATTTTTTAAATAAAATGGAATTTTTTAGTCTAGCAAGAGATGTTGAAAAGGTTTTTAATGTTAGTAATAACAATGAAGAAAATAAGAAATATAAAAAAATTACAACAATTGAAGATTTAAAAAGAAATTGTGATAATATTAAAGATTTTTATTTTGAAATATTAACTTCTAATATTACAGGTAATGTAGATTTTATATCTTTTTGTAATAATGATTTATATTTTGCCATACATATAAAAGAATCTAGTGATTTACTAAGTAATAATTTAAGTATTGAAGATGTTTTAGGAGTATTAAAGAATATTTTTGAAGATAAGAATATAAAAAAAATATCATATGATATAAAGCAATCAATTAACATATTAAAACAATATAATATTAATATAATAAATTATGAAGATATAAAAATAATAGCATATTTACTTGATAATGGTAAATATAATATAGTTTTATCTAATATTATTGAACATTATTTATATAATAATATTGAAATAAAAATTAATAATATTGATAGATATAATTCTATAATAAAAAAGTATGAATTAGAAAATAAAATTGTAAATATTTTTGATGTTGTCTGTTTTAGAATTGATATGATAAATACTTTATATAATATACTGTATTCTAGAATTATTGATAATAAAGAATTATATGAAATATATGAAAATATAGAAAAACCTATAACTGATATTTTAGCAAATATGGAGTTTTTAGGTGTAAAAATTGATATTAATCTATTAAAACAATTATCTAATGATTTTTCTAATGATATATTAAGATTAGAAAAAGAAATACATGATATTTCTGGTTCTAATTTTAATATTAATTCACCTGCTCAATTAAGTGATATTTTGTTTAATAAATTATGTCTACCAAAAATAACAAAACCAACAAAAAGCGGTATTTATTCTACTGATATTGAAACTATGGAGACATTATATCAAAATGGCTTTGAAATTGCTGGAAAAATTATAGAATATAGACATTTTACAAAATTAAAAAATACTTATACAGATGCTTTACAAAAATTAGTTGATAATGATGGTAGAGTTCATACAACTTTCTCTAATACAAATGTTATAACAGGAAGATTAAGTTCAAATAATCCTAATTTACAAAATATTCCTATTAGAACAGAAGATGGAGAAAAAATAAGAAAAACTTTTATATCTAAAAATGGTTATAGTTTTATAGGAGTTGATTATTCTCAAATAGAGCTAAGAATATTGGCAGAATATGCTGATGTTAAAAGATTAAAAGAAAACTTTAAAAATGGACTTGATATACATACAGAAACAGCTAAAAAAGTATTTAATATAAATGATATTACACCAGATATGAGAAGAATTGCAAAAGCAATTAATTTTAGTATAGTTTATGGAACAACTTCTTTTGGACTTGCTAAAAGATTAGATAAAACTAATAATGAAGCAAAACAATATATGGATAACTATTTTGAGTTATACCCTGAAATTAAAGAATATATGAATAACATAAAAGATTTTGTGAAGAAAAATGGTTATATTAAAACAATGTTTAATAGAATATGCTATATAAATTTGAACGGTCCACAAAAAAGTTTTCTTGAAAGATTAGCAATTAATGCTCCAATACAGGGAACTGGTGCAGATATTATAAAAATGGCCATGATTAAAGTTAATGAAGCAATTGAAAATTATGACGCTAATATTTTATTACAAATACATGATGAATTATTAATTGAAGTAAAAGATGAAGAACTTGAAGAAGTAAAAAATATAGTTAAAAACACTATGGAAAATATTGTTGATTTTGGCGTAGATTTTCCTGTTGAGATAAAAACTGGTAAGAATTGGGGAGACGTTCATTAAAATAAAAGAGATAAATATATAATAATATTGACTTTAATATTGTTGTTATTATTTTTATAATGAAATAATAATATTGTATTTATGAGTTTTGAAAAGACTAGTATAAAAAATATAATTGATGGCATATTAGATGATGAATACTTATTGCCAGTTATACAAAGAGGCTTGGTTTGGAAAACTGAGCAAATAGAAAAATTATTTGAATCAATTTATTTAGGTTATCCAATAGGATCTTTTTTGTTTTGGAAATACAAAATTGAAGAAAAAATTACACTTTTTATAAATTTGTTAATAAAATAAATGAATACAAACAGCCAGATATTTTTAAATATAATGGAACAAATAAAAAAATAATAGCGGTTTTAGATGGACAACAAAGACTAACTTCTTTATATATAGGCTTAACAGGCGATGCCAAAATTCATAAGAAGGGATATAAAAGAGACAATATTAACAATTTTGAAGATACAAAATTATTTGTTAACTTATTAAAAGACCATAAAAATATTAATAATTATGAAGAAGAGGAGGAGTTTGACGATAATAAAACAATTTATGAAAATAATAAAAAGTTTTTTAAATTTAAAAAAATAAGAAACAACGAAAATACCATTATAGAAAACGGTTCTTTATGGTTTAATATGACTAAAATATTAGATTTTAAATATTCAACAGATTATAAAAAATATATAGATAATTTAAAAGATTTTTCTGAAGAAGAGCAGGATTTAATTCAAAATAATTTTAATGAACTATTTAATATATTTTGTAAAAAAGAGATTATTAGTTATTATAAAGAAGAAACTCAAGATTTAGATAAGGTATTAGATATTTTTGTTAGAATTAATTCTGGCGGAACAAAATTAAGTAAAAGTGATTTTTTAATGTCTGTGATTACAAATAATTGGATAGAGGCAAAAGAAACAATATCTAATACTCTAATAGATATTGAAAACTCTTGCGGTTTTAGAATTAGCCAAGATGTTTTTTTAAGGGGTTGTTTATTATTAACAGATAATAATATTATTATTAATGTAAATAATTTTAAAAATAAAACAATATTAGATATAAAAAATAATTTTAATGAAATAGTAGACTATATAAAACTTTCTTGTAATATATTTGGTTATTTTGGTTTCAATAATTATAATTTAAATTCAAGAATAATTTTAATTGTTCTGGCTTTATATTTAAAAGAAAACAATATAAAAAACTTTAATAAAAATATTAATTTATTATTAATTAAAAAATGGATTTATACAACAATATTGTCCGGAGTATTAAACGGACAAACAAACGACTTTTTATTAAAACTAAGAGAGATTATCAAAAATTATAAAGGCGATATACCGTTAGAAGAAATTAAACAAATGTCAAAAAAATTAAACAAGAATATGGACATTAACGAAGATACAATAGAAGCAATTGTTGATAAAAAAGCTGAATATAATTCTCAATTTATATGGTCTATATTACTTATTTTATATCCGGATTATAAACATGATCAAATAAGTTTTGATGAGGATCATATTTTCCCAAAATCTTTATTAACAAACAAACAATTAAAAAGCGGTGGTGGAAATTATATAGCAAATATACAATTACTAAAATCACAAACAAACAAAGAAAAAAATAATAAACTGCCTTTTGATTGGATTATTGAAGAATTCAAAACAGAAAAAGATATAAGTGATTATAAAAAAGAAAATTTAATTCCAGAAGATATAGAACTCACCCTTGACAATTTTGATATTTTTATAGAAAAAAGAAGAAAAATGATTATTGATAAAATATTGGAGAAAATTTAAATATTATAAAAAAAGATAGTTAAAAAACTATCTTTTTTTATGATAAACGTTTATTATAATGGTAAATTATCGTGTTTTTTAGATGGAATTTTTACTGCCTTATTTATTAAAAATCTCAAACCATCACATATTCTTTTTCTTGTTTCTTGTGGTTTTATAACTTCATCTATATAACCTCTTGAAGCGGCGAAAAATGGAGTAGAAAACTTATCTTTATATTCTTTAATCTTTTCTTCTCTTTCTTCTGGTGTTAGGTTTTTATACATAATATTTACAGCACCTTCTGCTCCCATAACTGCTATTTCTGCTGTTTCCCAAGCGTAGTTTAAATCCCCTCTTAAATGTCTGGAGTTCATAACTATATAAGCACCACCATAAGCTTTTCTGGTTATAATAGTAATTTTAGGAACACTAGATTCTGCGTAAGCATAAAGTAATTTAGCGCCATGTGATATGATGCCATTATATTCTTGGTCTTTTCCTGGTAAAAATCCTGGAACATCTACCAATGTAATCAATGGGATATTAAAGGCATCGCAGAATCTAATAAATCTAGCAGCTTTTCTGGAAGCGTTAATATCAAGACAACCAGCTAATTCTAATGGTTGATTAGCAATAACACCAACAGATCTGCCGTTCATTCTAGCAAAGCCTGTAATTATATTTTTAGCATATTCTGGTTTTAATTCGAAGAAATTTCCTTCATCAACTATTTTATAAATTAATTCTTTTATATCGTAGGCTTGATTAGGATTATCTGGTACAAGAGTATTTAAAGAAACATCTATTCTATCAGTTTGATCAGAAGTTTCTATCTCTGGAACTTTATCAAGATAATTTGATGGTAAGAAATCAAATAATCTTCTTGTTTGTAATAATAAATCTATGTCATTAGTAAAAGTCTTGTCTGCTACACCACTAATTGGTCCATGTATACTAGCACCACCTAAATCTTCTTTTGAAACTTCTTCATGAGTAACTGTTTTTATAACATCTGGACCAGTTAAAAACATATAGCCGCTACCTTCAGTCATAAAAATAAAATCAGTTAAAGCTGGAGCATAAACAGCACCACCAGCACAAGGTCCCATAATTAATGATATTTGAGGAATTACACCAGAGGCATCAACTATTCTTTGAAATATTTTACCATAACCACCAAGAGCATCAACACCTTCTTGTATTCTAGCACCACCAGAATCTAATATACCTATAACAGGAACTTTTGCTTTTAAAGCCATATTTATAATTCTTTCAATTTTTTGTGCTTGTGCTTGACCAAGAGAACCACCTATAACAGTGAAATCTTGAGAATATACAAAAACAAGTCGTCCATTAATTGTTCCTGAGCCGGTAATTACACCATCGCCACTGAATTTTTTGGATTCCATACCAAAATCAGTACATCTGTGCTCCACATAGACACCATATTCTTCAAAAGAATCTCTGTCTAATAAAACTTCAATTCTTTCTCTAGCAGTCAACTTACCTTGTTGGTGTTGTTTATTTATTCTTTCAATACCACCGCCAAGTAAAGATTGTTCTTTTCTTTTTGCTAATTCAATAGAGTTTTTCATTTTTTTCTAATGTTGTTTATAAAATAATTAATTTTATAATATATTTACAATTATTATTTTCAAGATAAAAATTAATTTTTTGACTTTTATAAAATCTAAATTACTATATATCATAGTTTGTTTATTAAAAATTTAGTGAAATTATTTACATTTATTTTTTTGTTTGTTTTTATTACTAATGGATCAGAAGGTAGAGATCTGTTTTATAGGAACAAAACAAACAAAGATGCTGTCAATTATACATTATCTGACTATGATGAAAAACAGTATAATGCTATCAAAAAACTTATAAAAAAAAGGGAGTGGTTTGAGGCTTATAAAGTAGAAAAAAAAATTAAAAATATTGGCTTTAGAAAAGCTATAAATACATATATATCTTTAAATAAGTTTAAAAGTATGGATAATATGAATTCCATAGAGGCAGCTGGTTTGGTTGATTTTAATATGGAAAATTATTTCTTAAAAGATTTTGATGATTTTAATATTAAAATTGAAAACTATTATTTAGATAATACTTTAAAATTTAATAACGTAAAAAATTATTTTAAAAAATTTAATACTAAAAATGTTGATTTAATTATTAAATATTACTCTGATTACTTAAAAGAGCAACAAAATGACGAAATCAAACAAAAAATAAGATATGATTTTATAAATAGAGAGATGACTTTTGAGGAACAAGAAAAATATAGAAAAGCTTTTCCGGATATAATAAACGATCACATACTTGTAAAAAGAATGGAAAGTTTTGTGTTTAAAAAAAATTTTAAAAACTTAAAAGAAAATATAAATATAATTACAATTGATAGCTATAAAAAAATGTTTTCCAATATTTTAGAAATAGAAGAGGAAAAACCAAAAATTATATCTCATTTGGTAAAATTAACACCAAAAGAATTAAGAAACAATGATGCATTTTTGATTACTCAAGCTAGATATTATAGGAACAAAAACAAAGATAAAGATGTTTTAGATATATTGTTTTCTTTAAATAATAATTTTGAAAACGAAAAATATTGGTGGTTATATAAACATATATATATAAGGGAATTATTAAAATCAAAAAATTATGAAAAAGCATATAAGTTAGCTTCTAGTTATAATGGACCAAAAAATATTGATTACATAGATGCTCAATGGCTTGCTGGTTGGATAGCTTTAAGATTTTTAAATAAGTATGATATAGCCTATAATCATTTTTTAAATATAAATAGAATAGTATCTTATCCATTAAGTGTTTCTAGGGCTACATATTGGTTAGGAAGAACTGCGTATGCTAAGGGCGATGAAGAAGATGCTTTAAAGTGGTATAGTTTATCATCGAAATATCCAACTACTTTTTATGGACAATTATCTCATTACGCTAAATATTCTATTTTAACCCAAAAAGGTCAAGAATATAAAGATTTTATTCTTCCTTCTCCTCCGCCGATAACAGAAGAAGATATTAAAAATATAGACGAAAATGGTATTGTTAAATTAGCTTTTTTATATTATAAATATGAAGGAAGAAGAGATGAAGCTAGTGATATTTTTAAAGAGTTAATATCTAATAAATTGAATAAAGATGGAGAAATAGCTGAATTGATTGAAGTAGTTCAGACACTAAATAATGACAGATTACTTGTTGCTTTATCGAAGTTAGCAAGTTATAAATCTGTATTTTTTATAGATAATTTATTTCCTATTTTAAGAATGGTAAAAAAGAATGATCCAAATATAGCTTTAATACATGCTATAATAAAACAAGAAAGTGGTTTTATTGTTCAAGCAGAAAGTGTTGTAGGTGCAGTTGGTTTTATGCAAATAATGCCAGCCACTGCTCAAGTATTATGTAAACAAATGAAAATTACATATAATAAATATAAATTACAACACGACCCGCAGTATAATATAACTCTTGGTAGTTTTTATATAAATCAATTAATTAAACAGTTTAATGGTTCTAAAATTTTAGCAATAGCTTCTTACAATGCTGGACCAAATGCTACAAATAGATGGATAAAAGAGTTTTGGGATCCAAGAGATAGTACTAGTATGGAAAACGTTATTGATTGGATGGAATGTATAACTTATAAAGAAACAAGGAATTATGTTCAAAGAATACTCGAAAATCTTGTTGTTTATGAGTATAAATTAGGAATATAATACAACTTATAATATATATTATTTATATTAAAAAAAGCTTGATTTTTATAATTAAAATTATATTATTGATATTATGTTAATTAAATAATGAGGTTATTATGTCTAGAGTTTGTGATTTAACTAATATTGGTGTTATTACTGGTAATAAAGTTTCTCACTCTGATATTAAAACAAAAAGAAGATTTTTACCAAATTTACAAAATGTTAGTTTAAGAAGTGATGCTTTAAATATGGATATAAAATTAAGGCTAGCCACAAGAACAATTAGAACAATTAATAAATATGGTTCTTTGGATTCTTTTTTAGTTAATTATGGTTATAGTAGATTAAGTGAAAAAGGAAAATTATTAAGAAGAAAGGTTATGAAAAAATTAATTGAAACTAACAAATTGGAAGAAGTTAAAATAATTAAAGGTAAAAAAACCGCTTAATATGAAAAGAGTTTTAGTTGCTATGTCTGGCGGTGTAGATAGTTCTACAACCGCCTTTAAATTATTAAAAGAAGGTTATGAAGTAGCTGGTATTACACTTTCTATGGGTTGTAATGATGTTAAAGAAGCTATTGAAACAGCTAAAAAATTAGATATAAAGCATTATGTTTTAGATGTTAAAAATAATTTTGATAATAATGTTATAAATTATTTTATTAATAGTTATAAATTGGGAGAAACTCCAAATCCATGTGTTATGTGTAATAGATATGTGAAATTTGAAGAAGTTATTAATTTTATGAAAGATAATAATTTTGACTACATAGCAACAGGACATTATGCTAATATTTATTGTGATAATAATATTTATACTTTAAATAAAGCAAAAGATTTAAGCAAAGATCAAAGTTATTTTTTATCAATGTTAAAATATGATTTTTTACAATATATAAAATTTCCATTAGGACAAGAAATTAGTAAAAATAATGTTAGAAAAGAAGCAGAAAGTTTTGATATAAATATATCTAAAAAAAAAGATAGTCAAGATATATGTTTTATAGATAAAGATTATAAAGATTTTTTGAAAGATAAAGTTGAGTTTAAAACTGGTATCATACAGCATTTAAATGGTGAAGTTTTAGGAAAGCATAATGGTATAATTAATTATACAATAGGGCAAAGAAGGGGGTTGGGTATATCTTATAAAAAACCAATTTTTGTTGTTAGATTTGATGTGATTAATAATATAGTTTATGTTAGTGATAACGAAGAAGATTTATTTAATGATAAAGTTTATATAAAAGATGTAAATATTTTATCTAATATAGAAGAAAATAAAGAGTACTTTATAAAATTAAGATCTACTCATAGTGGAGATATTGGTAAAATAAAATTATTAGATAATAGTAAAGCAGAAATAATTTTAAATAACAAAACAAGAGCAATTACAAAAGGACAGCTTGCTTGTGTTTATGATAACGATAAAGTTATTTGTGGTGGTTGGATTTTATAGATAATCTTACATTAATAAAAATACTTGAAAAAAATAAAAATAATTGTTAAAATTCTGGTAATATAATTTTTTGTTTCCAACATGTTTTTTAAAAACAAAAAAAATTTTTTTATTTTTGCTTTTATATTCTTAATATTTAGCTTTAGTTTATATGCTGGTGAAATAGTTATACCAGAATTAACAAATGATCAAATAGTTTCAGCCAAAAATAATGGAATGATAAATGCAATGTGTTTTATATTAGAAATACTAACTGGAAAATTTGCTAGAGCTATTTTTGCTTTATTTGTTGTTTATATTGGTTGGTCTTATTTAGTTGGAACAGCAAAGGATCATAAACCTGTTTTACCATTTATATTAGCTATTGCTATAACTATTGGTTCTACAAATCTTGCTAATATTTTAACTGGAACAGATTATTCTTGTAAATCTTTTAAGGAGGCTTTATATAAAGATGATAATACAATATATAACAAAGGTCAATGTGTAGTTAGTGATATTGATATTTATCAAAATGGTCAAGAGTGGTTATTGTGTGGAAATAATAAAGTTTATAATATTGCTAATTGTAATGGTGTTGTTACTAATGAATCAGATATTAAATATGGTGGTTTAAATCAAGTTATTGCTCTAAATAAATGTCAAGATGGATACTTTAGAGATCTTGCTAATAAATTTTTGTTTTATTCTTGTTCTCCACAAGGTGATTCTGGTTTGTATTATTTTAAGCTTGTTTACCCAACAAATCAAATTGATATAGATAAGGCTACGTGTAAAAAAGCTTGTAGTGTTAAAGATCTAGATAAAATAGTAAGAACCTATAACATAGATTATAATTCTTTACTTGATGTTCCTGGGAACTCAAGAAAAGATGGTAACTATTATACACAAGGATATAAGTTTACAGCAAACTGTAAGACTGGTTTTTTAGAATATAGGGAAGAGAATAATGATGGTAATATTGAATATATAGAAGACAAAGATGGGTTAAGTATAACTTGTTCAGAAAATGGTACTTTTTCTATAACTGGTTCTTGTAAATCAAGATGTGACTTAAATGATACATCGTTAAATAATAATGTTTCTGTCTGGAATAAGTGTGATGAAAATGGTTGTAATAAAACATCCGGAGTTATTTTTAACTATGGAGATATTTTAGAAATAAATAGTTGTAAAGACGGTTATTTTTTATCAAACGCTTATAGTGTTAATACAAAAATAAAATGTTCTGATAATGGTTCATGGGTTTTGCTTGAACAAACAACAGAAAAAGATGGCACAATAACAACTGCTAATTCTTGTATAAAAAAATGTAAAGTTTCGGAAATAGATAACTATGCGAATATTGAAAAATTTGTTATGAATTGTTTAGCTGGTGATACTAAATGTAATTCTAGTACAGAAATAACAGGCGAAACTCTTTTAGAACAAGGACAGAGTATAAAAATAGAATCTTGTATTACTAATACAGATTTTGATTTTATAGATACAGCTAATGGTATATATATGTGTAATAATCGTGGAGAATGGGAATTACAAAGTGGAACTTCTACATGTTATCCTAGTTGTAATGCTTCTGAGATTTTTGCTAAATATAAAAATATTAGTTTCTTTGTATTAGTTGATGATAGGGATAATGTTTTGGAAGATCAAAGAGCAATTAATGCTAATCAACTAACATCTATAAAAAATGGACAGAGATTGATGATTTTAGATTGTTTTGAAAACTTTTCTTTCAATAAATATAAAACTCCTTTAATAGTTTTTTGTGAAAAAGGAAAATTATCTTATAAAAATACTACAAATTATTGTATGAATAATTGTATAGTTAATGAACTATTTACTGGATTTGATAGAAATAATTTACTTTGGGAGGAAATTGATAGAACAGGGGATCTTATTACAAATAGCCCAATATTAAATCAAAATACACAAATACAAAATATAAATAATGGATCCATCTATAAATTAACAGGTTGTGCTTCTGGTTATTCTATACCATATAATTCTGGGGTTGTTGTAGAATGTAATAGTGGAAAATGGAATGTTAACAGAAATCAAGAGAACGTTTGTATGCCATCTTGTCCAAATAATATTTTAGGAACATCTTCTATAACATCTGTTTTTGGAAGTATAAAAAGTTTTATAAAATCTGATTTAAAAGGTAATCCTATTTCTAATTCTGTACCAATGGATATAACTAATTTAACTGGTACTACTAATGCTGGGGAGTATGTTACAATAAAAGAATGTGCAGATGGTTTGGGTTTATCTGAAAAAAAGTCACCAGTATTTAAGTGTATCAATGGAACTTGGAGTGTATCAAAAAATGCAGATTATAGATGTTATAACAAATGTAAAAAACAAGACCTATTAAATGCTTTTGGCAATTCAAATTTTGAAACGATTTATGAATCAAAAAGCACAGGAACAATAATTGGTGATACCGATATTGTATCTAGCGACAATGAATTGTTAGAAATTGATTCTTATTATGTTGTGAGTACATGTAGAGATGGATATAGACTTTTAAATAATAAGTCAAGAATAGTTCGTTGTAATAAAGGAAAAATTGAGATTTATTCAAATATGGATAATATTTGTATACCTATTCATCAACAATAAAATTATATATGGGGAATTTATTTTATAATAAAAAAAGAAAATTTAAAACGTATTTTATAATACTGTTTTTGATGTTATTTTTAATTATTTTTATTTATAATAAAAAGGATGTTTCAAATATGCGAGAAATAAAAGATAATAATATTATTAATTCAAATCTTCCAACATGGGATTTAACTGATTTATATTCTGATATACATGATAATAAAATTATTGTAGATATAGATAATTTAACAAAAAGAGTTGATGATTTTAATAAAGAATATATTAATAAAGTTAAATATTTGTCCTCTATTGATTTTTTAAGAGCTCTTATAGAATATGAAGGCATAAATGAATCAATTACTAAGATAGAATCTTTTGCTTATTTAAAATATTCAGAAAACGTTACATTAGAAGATAATGTTATTTTTTATCAAAAAATAACAGAAACAACAACAAATTTATATTCTAAATTAATATTTTTTGATTTAGAAATAAATAAAATGGCTGAATGGGAAATTACTAATAAGATAAATAACAATTCAAATTTAAAGAAATATTATGGAAAATATATTGAGAATGTTAGAAAATATAAAAAACACCAATTATCTCTAGAACTTGAAAAGTTAATGAATGATAAAAATATAACTAGTAGAGAAGCTTGGTCTAGATTTTTTGATCAAACTATTGATGGTATGACTTTTAATTTTAAAGGTAAGATATTAAATGAATCTCAGATTACGGATATCCTAAATAACAACAAAGAATCAAAGATAAGAAAAGAAGCTGGAAAAGTATTCGGTGAAAAATTAGGAGAAAATATAAAAACATTTTCTTTTATAACAAATATTCTCGCTAAAGATAAAGCTATATCGGACGAATGGAGAAAATATGACACCCCTATATCTTCTAGAAATTTAAGTAATATGATAGAAGATGATGTTGTTGAAAATCTTTATAATTCGGTTCAAGATAATTATAAAAATATATCTCATAGATATTATAAAATTAAAGCTAAAATATTAGGTTTAAAAGAACTTCATTATACAGACAGAAATGCTCCATTGCCATTTGATAATACAAGATTTTATACTTGGGAAGAGGCTAAAGATATAGTTCTAAATGCTTATGCTGAGTTTTCGCCAGAAATGGCAGATATTGCTAAAAAGTTTTTTGATAATAATTGGATAGATGTCCCAACTAGGAATGGTAAAAGAGGTGGTGCTTATGCTCACCCAACAGTTCCTACTGTTCATCCTTATATATTATTGAATTTTACTGGAACAGCTAGGGATGTTATGACATTAGCACATGAATTAGGACATGGTATTCATATGTATTTATCTAGAGAGCAGGGTTTTTTTATGTCCAATACCCCTTTAACATTGGCAGAAACAGCTTCTGTTTTTGGTGAACAATTAACTTTTAGATATTTATTAAAACAGGAAGAAGATAAAAATAAAAAAATAGCAATTATAGCAAACAAGATAGAAGATATGATTAATACAGTTGTTAGACAGATTGCTTTTTTGGAATTTGAAAAAACTGTTCACGAAGAAAGAAAAAACGGAGAACTAAGTGTTGATAGATTAAATGAAATATGGTTAAATGTTCAAAGAAAGAGTTTGGGGGATGTATTTACTTTTGATGAAGAATATAAATATTATTGGAGTTATATACCTCATTTTATACACAGTCCTTTTTATGTATACTCTTATGCTTTTGGTGATTGTTTAGTTAATTCTCTATATATGTCGTATACGAAAGATTCTGTTGATTTTGTGGATAAGTATATTGATTTATTGAAAGCCGGTGGTAGTAAAGATTATAAAGAATTATTAAAACCTTTTGATTTAAACCCACAAAATCCCGATTTTTGGCAAAATGGTATGAATTTAATAATAGAATTAATTGATGAATTAGAAATATTGTTAGAAAATGTTTAATGAAATATTTGATAATTTTTTAGATGGTATAGATGGTTTTGAATCTTTTTTTAATGGTGTAGCTAATGTAAAAAATGATTATAAACTTGTTTATGGTGAATTTAACCAAAATAGCTTTAATACTTGTTTAGATATTTTAAAAGATTTTTATTATATTAACAAAAATAAGAAAGTTTTAGATCTTGGTTCTGGTATAGGTAAAGTTGTTATAGCTATGCATTATACTGATTATTTTAAACAAGTTGATGGAATTGAAATCGTTGATACACTTGTTGAAGATAGTAAAAAATGTATAGATTTATATTCTAAACTTTTCAATAAAAATATTAGCAATATAAACATATATCAAGGTGATTTTAAAGATTTTGATATTAGTGATTATGATATTATAATATCAAATACTACAACAGACGATAAAATTAGAGCAATACTAAAGGATAAAATAGTAAAAGAAGCAAAAAGAGATGCTATAATAATTACAAGTATAACAAGATTTGATGATAAAAAATTAAAACAGATTAGAAAAATTACAACATCTTTTTCTTGGGGTATTTCTTGTATTAATGCTTGTATAAAGTTATGATTGATAAAATATTAGGTGATTTAATTATAAATATCAAAAATGGTAAAATTGTTTCTTTTCCAACAGAGACAGTTTACGCTTTATCGTGTGATGCTAATAATAAAACAGCAATAGATAAAATATATGAAATTAAGAATAGAGATAAAAGTAAATTATGTAGTGTTTTTATAGATATTGAAGATATAGAAAATTATGTTTATTTTGACAATAAAGATTTTGTTTATAACAATTTATTACAAGGTAATACAATAATTTTTAATAAAAAAGATAATGTTTTGCCATTAATTAATTCTGCTACATTAGGTATTAGATATCCAAAACATAATTTCACGAGAATGTTATTAAAAAAACTAAAAATGCCAATTATTGCTACAAGCGTTAATATTAGTGGTGAAGAACCTTTAATAGATTATGATATTATAAAAAATAATTTTAAAAATATAGACCATGTGGTTGATAACTCTTTATTAAAAGATAGTATAATTAATGGAAAACCCTCAAAAGTAATATCTATTGTTAATAATAAAATTAAAATTATTAGAGAATAAAAAAATAATTAGTATTAAAAATACTAATTATTTTTTTTATTTTATCTATCCATTTCTATTTGACTAAAAAAGAAATGTGTTTCTCTAAAAGCACTTTCTATATTATCTGAACCATGAACAGAGTTTCTTGATATACTTTCAGCAAACATTTTTCTTAAAGTTCCTTCTTCTGCCTGTTTTGGATCAGTAGCACCCATAAGAGTTCTATATTCTACAACAGCATTTTCTTTTTCTAAAACTTGAACTATTACTGGGCCAGAACTCATAAAATTAGTTAAATCTTCAAAGAAAGGTTTAGCAGAGTGTTCTCTATAAAATAATTCTGCTTGTTTTTTTGTCATCCATATCTTTTTTTGAGCTATTATACTAAAACCTTTTTCTTCTATTTTTGAAACTATGGCACCTTCAAGTTTTCTTTCAACAGCATCAGGTTTTATTATACTTAATGTTCTTTCTATCATAACAAATATTATTTTGTTTCTATTTTTAATATAAAACTTATATTAAAAAAATCAATATTTTTTAATATAAAATAAAACTGTTATTACACATAATAACAGTTTTATTTATATTTTCGATAAAAAAAATTATTTAGTCATTGAAGCAACTTCTTCTGCGAAATTATCTTCTTTTTTTTCAAGTCCTTCACCTAAAACATATAAGCAATATTCTTGAATGGTAACTTTTGTATTATTTTCTTTTTCAAAAGTTTTTAATACATCTTCAACTTTTTTGTCATTATCCATAACAAAAACTTGATCTAAAAGACATATTTCTTCATAGAATTTTTTAATTCTACCATCAATCATTTTTTCAATTATATTTTCAGGTTTTCCAGAAGATCTAGCTTGTTCAATTAAAACTGCTTTTTCTCTTTCTAATTTTTCAGCTGGAACTTGTTCTTTATTTAAAAATTCAGGTTTTGAGGCAGCTATATGCATAGCTATTTCTTTACCTAATTCTTGTAAAGCATTTTTATCAGCTGTTGAGCTCAAAGCAACTAAAACACCAATTTTACCCAAATTAGGAGCAACAGCACTATGGACATAACTAACTATTAAACCATCACCATTTAATGTAATTTTTCTACCTCTTCTTAATTGAAGATTTTCACCTATAACAGCTATTTTATTAGTTAATTCATCGGCTATTTTTTCTCCATTTATAGATAATTCCTTAACTTCTTCAACAAAATTATCTGTTTTGGTATTTAAACCGGCTTCTGCTATATGTAAAGCTAATTCTTGAAATTTATCATTTCTAGCTACAAAGTCAGTTTCAGAATTTAATTCTACTATTGTAGCTATTTTTTCATTGTTGTTTATAGATATAAGACCCTCTGTAGTAATTCTAGCGCTTTTTTTAGCAGCTGAAGAAAGACCTTTTTTTCTAAGCCAATCAACAGCCTCATCGTAATTATCATTACAAGCAGCAAGTGCTTTATTACAATCGGCCATACCACAACCAGTTTCTTCTCTTAATTTTTTAATTAAAGTAATATTTGCCATAATTTTATCTCCTATTCTTGTGTTTCTTGTTTTTCAGCATCTTCTTTGGTATTTTCTTTTTTTGTTGTCTTTTTTAATGCTGGTTTTTTAGTTGTTGTTTTTTTTTCTGCTGATTTTGTTGTTTTTTTTGATGCTGTTTTTTTAACTGTTTTTTTAACTGGTGTTGTTTTTGTAGTTCTAACCACTTTTATATCTTTTAAAGCATTATTGATTATATCACAATATAATTGAATAGCTTTTATGGAATCGTCATTTCCTGGTATTGGATAGTCAATTAAATCTGGATTAGAATTTGTATCTACTATGGCCATAACTGGTATTCCCAACGATCTAGCTTCATTAATAGCTAAAGATTCCTTTACTGTGTCTATAACGAACAATAAATCAGGAATAGAACCCATAGATCTAATACCTCCTAAATTATCTATTAATTTTTCTTTTTGTTTATTTAGAACTATCTGTTCTTTTTTTAATAATTTAGTATTTTCATCTTCCAATTGACTTTCTATAAATCTAATTTTTTTAATAGATTGAGAAACGGTTTTCCAATTTGTTAGCATACCACCTAGCCATTTATGATTTACATAAAATTGATTATTATTTTCTGCTAATTCTTTAATTGTTTTAGCACCTTGTTTTTTAGTACAAACAAACAATATTTTACCTTTCTTTTTAGCAACTTCTCTTAATATTCTTGTTGCTTCATTTAATAATATAGCTGTTTGTGTTAAATCAATTATATGAACACCATTTCTAGCACCATATATATATGGAGCCATTTTAGGATTCCATCTCATAGTTCTATGACCAAAATGAGCACCTGCTTCTAATAGGTCTCTAATAGTAAAAGATGGGGTATTGATTTCTTGCGTAGTTTCTTCAACTGTTTCGTTTTCTACTACTTCATTTAAATTTTCTTCTGTCATATTTTTCCTTGGTTAAACACCTATCAATAAAAATTCCATAATGGAACACCAGGTTTTATTGATATGTAAAGTTAATAAAATTATTTTTAATCAATTAAATAATAAATATAATAAAATTAAAATCAAGAAAAATATTGATTTATTTTTTTTAAAGAATAATATAAGAAATGTGTTTAATAATAAATATGTAATAATATGAAAATAATAAAATTATTATTAGTTATTTTGTTGATGATTTGTTCTTTCTTTGCTGGTTTAAAATATAGTGAATTAAAACTATCAAAGACTCAAAATAGCGTTATAGAAGAAGTTGTTTCGGATGATGAGATGATTTATAATCAAAACGAAGAAAATGTATCCAATTCCGAAGAAGAAAATATTGAAGATGCACAAATAATAGAAGATATGGTTAATAATGGAGAACCAGAAAACGTTATTTTTGATGAAAACGGAGCTGTTTTGAATGATGAAAATTTAGAACAACAAAACATTCAAAACCAACAACCAACAAACAACGATCAGCAATTAGCTAATCCAGCACAACAACCTGCTGCTCCTAATGCTCCAGTAGCACCAGCACAACAACCTGTTGCTCCTAACGCTCCAGTAGCACCAGCACAACAACCTGTTGCTCCAGCTGCTCCTAATGCTCCAGTAGCACCAGCACAACAACCTGTTGCTCCTGTTGCTACAACTCAAGCACAATAAAAACATTATGGAAGATACAATATTTGCACCATTAACTATAAAGGGTAAATGTAGTATTTATGTAATTAGAATATCGGGGAGTAGAGTTGACAAATGTCTCTCTACTCTTGGTATTTCTAAAAAGTTTAAACATAAAAGTATTAATTTATGTAATATAAAAGATGAAAATAATAATATTTTAGACCAAGCTCTTATTTTATATTTTAAAGCACCAAATAGTTTTACAGGTGAAGATGTATGTGAATTAAATATACATTGTTCTACTTATATAATAAATAAAATTTTTAAAATATTATTGAGTATAGAAGGTGTAAGATTAGCAAAAAATGGAGAGTTTTCAAAAAGAGCTTTTTTAAATAATAAACTTGATCTAATACAAGCAGAATCTATTGTTGATCTTGTTAATTCCGAAACAGAACTACAACATAGACAAGCAATAGAACAATTAGAGGGTAAAAATTCAAGATTTTTTAATGATTTAAGACAAGATATATTGGATTTATCTTCAAGTATAGAAGCAAATATTGATTTTCCAGAAGATGAAACTACAAATGTTAACATTAACAGTGTTAATAATTTAATTTCTAAAATTGAAAATATTTTAAATGACAATGATGTTGCTAAAAAAATTAAAAATGGACTAAATATATCAATAATTGGAGAACCCAATGTTGGTAAATCTAGTTTTTTAAATTATTTAGCTAAAAAAGATCTAGCTATTGTTTCTAATATCGCAGGAACAACTAGAGATATTATTGAAACATCACTAGATATAGATGGAGTTTTAGTTAATGTTTTTGATACCGCAGGTATTAGAGATACTAATGATACAATTGAAAAAGAAGGTGTAAAAAGAGCGATTAAAAATGCCGAAGAAGCCGATTTAAGAATATTAATTTTAAGCCCTGAAAATATTGATGTAAATAAGGAAATTGAAAAATTAATTGATGATAATACTGTAATAATTTTAAATAAAATTGATACTTTAAAAGATAATTCTATAATTGATAATTTAAAAGAAAAATATAAAAATATTATAGAAATATCTATAAAAAATAATATTAATTTAGATAAAGTTATAGATAAGATTAAAGATTTTATTAGTAAAAATATAACACCATATTCTAACACTAATATAACACAAGAAAGATATAGAATTGAATTGAAAAAAACTATTGAATATCTTAAAAAAATAGATAATAATATGCCAATAGAGATAGTTGCGGAAAATATTAGATTATCTGCTTTTTGTATAGGTAAAATAGTAGGCCAAATTGGTACAGAGGAGATATTAGATAATATTTTTAGTAAATTTTGTATAGGTAAATAATGAAAAAAATTTTTTTTATATTTTTTATTTTCTTAATTTCTTGTACTAATGGTAAAAAAGATGTTGTTTTAACAGAACAAGATATGTATAATCTTGCCATGAATGAATTTAAAGATAAAATGTATAGAACAGCAGGAGAGAGTTTTGAAAAAATAGAAGAACAATTTATTTTTACTCCAATAGCTACAAAAAGTATAATAATGTCAATATATTCATATTATAAAGCAAATAAATATAATGATTCTTTAAGATTAATAGATTATTATAAAAAAATTAATTTTGATGATGAATATCTTGATTATGTTTTTTATATGGAGATATTAAATAAATATTCAAAAATACAAAAATCAAAAAAAGATATAAGTTTAATGAGAGAATTGTTAGTAAATATCAATAATTTTGCTGTTAAAGATACTAAATATAGAGAAGATATATTAAAAAAAAGAAAACTTGTTATTGATGATATAGTTGATAGTGAATTAAATATTTATGATTTTTATATAAAAAGTAATAACTTAATAGGAGCTATAAATCATCTACAAAATATTATTTATGTTTATCCGGATACCAAATATACTCCGGAAATCTTGTATAAATTATCAATGCTTTATTCACATATTGGATATAAAGATGGTGTTGATAATTGTATAAATATTATTAAGGAAAATTATAAAAATACAAAATGGTATAGGTATGTCATATAAAAAATTTTTTTTATGTTGTTTATTTCTTCTTTTAGCTTGTCAAGATATACAATATTCTCAAAGATCTAGATATACAAGAAACTATAAAAATATAAAACCTTCTCCAAGTGTGAAGAGTTATGGAGTTAGTGGTAAATATACTGGTTATTATAAAGTTGGAAAACCATATGAAATTAATGGTATTAGATATTATCCACAAGAGTATGAATATTATAAAGAGATAGGTTTGGCTTCTTGGTATGGGGATGACTTTCATAATAAAAAAACTGCAAATGGAGAAACATTTAATATGAATGAGATGACGGCTGCTCATAAGACTTTACCTTTACCATCAATAGTTAGAGTTACAAATCTTGAAAACGGTAGAAGTGTTGTAGTTAGAGTTAACGATAGAGGACCTTTTGTTGATAATAGAATTATAGATCTTTCTAAAAAAGCTGCAGATGCTTTAGGTTTCAAACATAGGGGGTTAATTACTGTTAGAGTTGAGTTATTAAAAAAAGAAACAGAAAATTTTTTAAAAAAATATGGTCTTAAATAAAATTTCATTAAAATAATATTTTTTGTATTATATTCTTAATATTTAAAAGTAAATATATTATATATTGAATATTATATTATATATTTTTAATATATAATTGTGTATAATTATATATTAATAATATATGTTTAATTTATCTGAAAAAAATAGTTTTTTGGCTAAGTACTATTTATTATTGTTTTGTAGAGGTTTTATTTTTTTAAAACATTATTTAGTAATTTTATTAGATAATACTTTAAATCCAATAGAAACAAGTTTTGTTGTTTCTGTTGGTATTATGGCAAATATGTTTTTATCTGTACCAATTAGTATTCTTTCTTCAAAAATAGGAAATAAAAAAACATTTATCATTTCAATAATTTTTTTCTTTTTATCAAATATTCTTTTATTATATGAAGCAAATTTTATAGATTTTATTATATACTCTATTTCTGCTGGTATTCTTGACTCTGCTTTTTTATCTTCAAACGAAAGCTTAGTTTACGAAAATATGAAACATTGTCATTTATTAAATAAATATCCAGAATATAAAAGCATGTCTAAATTTTTTAAATTATTAGCAACAACAATAGCAACTTTTATAGCTGGAGATTTTATTTATACAAATCCAAATCTTTTATTTATGGTTGACGCTACAACTGCTTTTTTAATGATTTTATGTGTATTTTTTATGATAGACTTAAAACCAAAATATAAAAGAATTAATTTTAAAAAAATTACAGGATATGTATTTAAACATAAGACTTTAATGAAGTGTATTTTGCATAGAGTTCTTTGGCGTTCAGTATTTTTATTTTTAATAATATATAGATCTTTGTTTTATGAAGAATTAGCTGTTAACGATATGAATATAAATCTTATGATATCTTTTCAGGTTTTCATAGTTTCTATATCTCAGATAGTTTTAACAAAATATTTAAATAAAAAAAGTCTTTTTGTACAATATTATTTATTTATATTATTGTCTTTTATATTATTTTTATCATTTTTTATATATAAAACATTTTATTCTTATTTTCTTATAACTATATATTTTATTTTAGTAGAGGCTTTAGGTGACTTAAGTTTTTCTAATACTCTTACTTTTATTCCAGATAAAGAAATGCCAATAATATTGTCTTTTATGAATTTACTTGTTAATGGGGCAAAATTATTATTTGTAAATTTATTTGCTTTTATTTCAAGTTTTTATAATTATAGAATTGGTTTTTTGACTATTAGTATGATATTTTTTATCTTGATGTTATTTATTGTTATTTCTATAGCTTTAGATAAACATATGAGAAATATAGATAATAGAAGATTATACAGACAATAGATAACCTTTATAGCGAATGGTCTTTAAAAATCTTGGATTTTTAGGATCATTCTCTATTTTTTTTCTTAATCTTGTAATTTGAACATCTATACTTCTTTCATCTATTCCATTACATAATTCACATAATTTTTCTCTTGTTAGAACTATATTTTTATTTTTAATAAAAATAGTTAATATTTTACTTTCTGCATCTGTTAATTTTACTAAATTGTTGTTTTCATCATACAGTTCGTTTTTATCAATATAAAACTTTAAATTATTAAAATTAATTATATTGTTGTTATTATCTTCTTTTATTGTTCTTTTTAAAATATTATTTATTCTTAAAATTAATTCTTTTGGTTCAAATGGTTTTGCTAGATAATCATCTGCACCTGCTGACAATCCTTCAATTCTATTTTCTATTTCTCCAAGAGCAGTTAGCATGATAGCAGGTGTTAAGTTGTTTTTTGATCTTATGTCTGTTAAAAATTCAATGCCATTTTCTTCTGGCATCATATTATCAACTATCATTAAATCAAAAATATATTTATTTATTAATTTTCTAGCTTCTTTTGTATTGTTAGCAGCAAAGACAATAAAATTATTTTTTTCTAAATATTGTTCTAATAATTCCCTTATTCTATCATCATCATCAATAACTAATAAATGTACCATAACAATCCTTAATATTAATAATTTTCTATTAAACTTAAAACATCACCACAAAAATACAAAGACCCAGCAATTAATATTCTTAACTCTCCATTAATATCATTAGTTTTTTTTAAAGCATCTATAATATTATTACAAGCAAAGTAAATATTACAACCTGCTTCATTAAACTCCTTAGTAAAATCTTCAATACTTTTATATTTATCAAGATTACTAGAATAGTTATCACTAGCAACTATAATTATTTTATCAAAACAATTT
The DNA here is from genome assembly GCA_949288805.1 of uncultured Alphaproteobacteria bacterium. GTDB lineage: Bacteria > Pseudomonadota > Alphaproteobacteria > Rickettsiales > UBA1997 > RGIG8782. The sequence continues at coordinate 53,844 of CASELL010000002.1, forward strand.
TTTATAATGTTAATATAACTTTTTGTATCTTTTCTTTCTAACATTGATATAATTAAAACATTCTTTTTATTATTATCTTGTTTTTCTTCAAGCCATTCTTTAATTGTTCTTGCTCCGCCTTCATTATGAGCACCATCTAAAAATAATTCATTACCATTTTTTACATAATTATATAGTTTTGTTTTACTTAAATCTTGTAATCTACCTTTCCAAAAAGTATTTTTAATACCTTCTTGTATTGCTTTATCTGTAATCTCTAATTCTTTTTGACATAATAACATAGCAATAGAGGCACCCGCATTAATTATTTGATGCGTACCATAAAGACTAGGTTTTTCTGTAATAATTTCCCTATCAAAGCCTTTAAATATATAATTATTGTCAATTTTATTATAACTATAATCTTTATCAAAAAAATACAATGGACTATCTTTTACATTATCTTTAATTGTTTTATTAACAATATCTTCTTGTTTTGATATTATCATAGGACAATTATTTTTAGCAATAGCTAATTTTTCCATTGTAATTTTTTCTAATGTATCTCCTAAAATACTTGTATGATCAAAAGATATAGGTGTTATAATACTACACAGAGATTTTTCAATTATGTTTGTAGCATCTAATCTACCACCAAGACCAACTTCTAAAATTGTAGCATCAGCTTCATTTCTACTAAAAGCCATAAAAGCTATTGTTGTGATAATTTCAAAATAACTAGCATCAATATTATACTTTTCTACTATATTTTTACATTCTTCTGCTAATTCATTAAAATAATCGTCAGTAATTTCTTTACCTAAAACTTCAATTCTTTCATTAAATCTAACTAAATGAGGTGAAGTATATCTATTAACTTTATAACCATTAGCTTCTAAAATACTTTTCAAAAAAGCAGTAGTTGAGCCTTTACCATTTGTTCCTGCCACATGAAAAATATTTTTAATTTTTCTTTCAGGGTGATCTAACTTTTCTAAAAGATTATTTATTCTTTCAAGCCCAAGATTTATTTTGTTTATACCATTATGAGTTGGCCAAACTGGAAATTTCATTTTAACCTCTAATATAATTATTTACTTCTTTATAACTAAGTTGTTTTAATAATGGACCACAATGATTTTCATATGGTATAATTGTTAACTCAACATTATTTAGTTTCTTACATAAATCATAAACATTTGATAAGGGACATAATAAATCGAGTCTGCTATGATATATATTTATTGGTATATTTTTTATTCTATCAGCATTATTTATAATTTGATTTTTTGACATAAAACAATTATTACATTCATAATGTAGAAATATTTTTTTACTATTTAATAACTCATCATCGACTTCTTTAATATATTCTTTACAAGTACAAGTTTGAGCCATTAAGTTTAATTCATAATTTGTAATATTTTTTACATATTCTATAAATGTTTCTTTATCAGCTTGTAATATTTTATTAAAATCTTGTGGTATATTTAACATATATTTATCATAAACATCGGGAAATAAAGCTTTTGAACCGTTTAAAAACCAATCGTTTTCTTCAATAAAAACAGAGTTTAAAAACATTTTCTCAATTCTTTCTGGATATTTTTCAGCATAAAGCAACCCAAGACAAGAACCCCAAGAGGAAGCGACTATAACTGTTTTTTTTACATTTAAATAATTTAATAAAGCATTAATATCTTCAATTAAATTATCAGTATTATTCCCATCTAATATATCATTATCATAAATAGATTTTCCACAACCTCTTTGATCAAAAATTATTACTCTATATTTTGTTAAATCTATTTCTTCAAAAAAATCTAATTTACAAGATCCACCGGGGCCACCATGTATTTTTAATAAATGCATTCCTTCACCTGCTGTCGCATAGTAAATACCATGTCCATTTGATACTTTTAAATAACCTTCTTTAATATCATTTATCATTTTTTTTCTCCTTATTAAATTTTGTTTTTAATTGTCCACAGGCTGCCATTATATCATCACCCTTTGAAAATCTAATAGGGCAGGGATATCTAGCATCTGTAATTATTTTAGCAAATTGAACTATTTTATTTTCTTCTGTTGCTTCTTTAAAAATACAACCATCCCAGTAGTTAAATGGTATTAAATTAAACTTCGCAGGAATATTATATTTTTTTACTAACTTTATTAATCTTTTAGCATCTTCAATACTATCATTCAAATCTTTAATCATTATATATTCAAATGTAATTCTTCTATAATTTGTTTTTTCAGCATAAAAAGCACAGGCTTTCATTATTTCTTCAATAGAATATTGTTCTGCAATAGGCATTATTTTTTTTCTAATTTCATCAGTAGTAGCATGTAAAGATATAGCAAGATTTACTTTTAAATCTTCTGCTAATTGATATATTTTAGGAACTAGTCCACAAGTAGATAATGTAATTCTTCTATTAGAAAAGGCAATACCACTTTCATTATTTACAATTTTTATTGCTTTTACAATATTATCATAATTTATTAGTGGTTCACCCATACCCATAATTACAATATTTGTAATTTTTCTACCATCACCAATACCTTTATCAATATTTGACCATTCATCCAATAAATCTCTGGCAATCAAAACTTCTTGGACTATTTCATAAACTTCAAGATTTCTAGTTAATCCTTGCGAACCTGTATTACAAAACTTACAACCCATACTACAACCAACTTGTGAAGATATACATAAAGTTCCCCTATCGTCTGCTGGAATGTATACTAATTCAATTTTTTCTTTATCATCTAATTCAAGCAACCACTTTCTAGTACCATCTTTTGATAATAAGTCTTTCAAAACATTAGGTCTTTCAAGAGAATATTTCTCGCTTAATTCTTTTCTTAAAGTTTTCGATATATTTGACATATCTTCAAAACTTTTTACCCCCCTATAATACATCCATTGCCAAATTTGTTTGGCAACAAAGCTTTTTACATTAAATTCATTAACTAAAATGCTTTCTAGTTCTTGTAAATTGTGATTAAATAAACTTTTCATTTCAAAAAATATATTAACTATGAATAATATAAATGTTGTTTTGGAAAAGTAAAGTAATATTAATAGTATTGATTTTAAAAATATTTTACATAATATTACCAATAGTTTATAAACGATTAAAAAATGTTAGAAAATAAATTACTAGAAAACTATTTAAAAGATAGCAAAGTTATTGAAGATTTTGATTTAGATAAAAATACAATATTATACAAAAATATAAAACAAAATCAAATAATAAAAACATTAAAACCAGAAGAGAAAGTTCGGGCTTTTTTAATGACTAAATTAGTAAAAGAATTAGGTTATAATCCTGAATTAATAGAAATAGAAAAAACATATGATATAGGAAGACCAAAAGTAAACAAACCTAGGGCTGATATAATTTTAAAAGAAAAAAATAATAAAGATATATTTTTATTTATTGAATTAAAAGCTCCTGAAGAATTTGACAAAGACAAAGATGAAACAATAGAAAAACAATTATATAATATAGCATCACAAGAAGTAGGTGCAGGAAACGAAGTAAAATACTTGATGTTATATACATATGAAATTTTAGAAAATACTATAAAAGATAAATGTATTATTATTGACTATAAAAAATATTCTACATTTAATCAATATAAAGAAGAAAGAAATTTTGCCGATACTATACCTAGTAATTATGGGTTAGCAAAAAAACAACCTTTCATAAAAGGTAGCAACAAAGATCTTGAAAAATCATTTACTGACAAACAACTAACTTCATTACAAAATAATTTACATAATGTTTTATGGGGTGGGGGTTCTACTGATGATAACGATGTTTTTTCTTCTCTTGTAAATATAATTTTAGCAAAAATACAAGATGAAAATGATGTAAAAAATAATGAAGAGTATAACTTCCAAATTTTTAGTCATTATACAAAAGACAACAAAGAAATATTTGAAGATAATGCAACTTTATTTGAAAGAATAAATAATCTTTACAGAAAAGCCTTAAAAGAAAGACTAAACATACAAGATGAAGATAAAATCAAAAAATCTTATGTTATTGATGAAAACAAATTTTCTTTATCAAAACTAAAATACACCGTTTCAGAATTAGAAAGATTTTCTTTTATTGATGCTAAAAATAGTTTAAGTGGAAAAGATATATTAGGAGATTTTTTTGAGGGAATAATTAGAGAAGGTTTTAAACAAACTAAAGGTCAATTTTTTACACCCATTAATATAGTAAAATTTATGTTATATGGAATACAAGCAGACAAATTAGCTATAAAAAATATAAACGAAAAAGGTGAAATACCTTATATGATCGACCCAAGCGCTGGAAGTGGAACTTTTTTAATTGAATATATGAAATTTATAACTGAAAATATAAAATATAGATTTAAAGATAAAATAAACAATAATAGATCTACAGAAGATAAAATTGAACAATGGTTTTATCCAGATCATAGAGAAAACAAATGGGCGAAAGATTATATATATGGTATTGAAATAAATTTTAATTTAGGAACATCTACAAAAGTAAACATGATATTACATGGAGATGGTAGTACAAACATTTTTGTAAAAGATGGGCTTTTATCTTTTAATCAATACACAAAAAGTTCAGCACCTAATGCTTTAAATCAAAGTTTAAATAGTGATAATATATATAAAAAAATAACAAACGAACAATTTGATGTAATTTTGTCAAATCCACCATTTTCAGTTACATTAGATAAACAAACACAAGAAAATATTAAAGATTCTTTTTTATTTAGTGCTGAAAACTCCGAAAATCTTTTTATTGAAAGATGGTATCAATTGTTAAAAGAAAATGGTAGATTAGCAGTAGTCTTGCCTGAAAATATTTTTGATACAACTGAAAATAAATATATTAGATTATTTTTATATAAATTTTTTAATATAAAAGCTATTATATCTTTACCACAACTAACATTTGAACCCTATACAAGCACTAAAACAAGTTTACTTTTTGCTCAGAAAAAAACAAAACAAGAATTAGAAAAATGGGATGATTTGTGGGCTAAATATTCACTAGAATATAGTAATTTAAGAACAAGAGTAGAAAACTTAATTGATGTTTATTTATCAGGAAAAAATAGAAGTAAATTGCCATCTATAAAAGATTTGACAGAATATGAAGAAAAGGAAATTTTAATTAGATTTTTGAAAAATTATTTTGATGAAAATGATAAAGATTTATCAGTAAAATATATAATTGAAAAATATCAAGAAGATTTAAAAGAAGTCTGTAAATTAGATAAAAATACACAAGATGTTTTTGGTTTTGTGAATACTTGGTGGGTTTTTGGCGAGATTGCTGAAAATCTTGATTATGAAATTTTTATGGCTGAAGTTGAAAATATTGGGTATAAAAGAACTAAACGAGGGGTTAAAATAACAGAAAATGAATTATATAGGACTGAAACTTTGCCTAGTGGTAAGGAGCAGGTTTTGTTGGGTGATGATGATGGTAAAATGGATACTGTCTTGGATTGGTTGAGGATGGTTGAGTGGAGGTAGAGATGGAATTAGTAAACAATGAAGATAATAAAATTACAATAACAATAGATTATTCTGGTGAAAATATAAAAAATCATACCATGGATATAAGAGAATTTACAAAATCATTAAATGCTTTTTATGATATTTTACAACTATTTTCAGAAGAATATGGATTTAATAAAAATGATATAAAAATTGAAATAAAAGATGTAAACGAAGGTTCTTTAAAGGTTGTTTTATTTTTTGCATTATCTTTAGTAATGCCACATTATTTTGATAAAGTACTTAATAAATTTGATAATTACTGTGTAGAAATATACAAAAATATAAAAAAAACTATTGAAGAAAAAAAGAAAATTGAAAATAAAAATGATATAAACAATCTAATATTAAATGAGCCAAATCCAATAATTGCTAAAATTTATAAAAATAATAATTTTTATAAAAGTATTAATGATTTTACAATATGTTTAGACTATGATGTTGAAAATATTTATGTAAATATTGATAAATATAATCAACCAATAAATATAAGTAAATCAGAAAGAAAAAATTTATCTTATATACCAGATTTTAATGATGAAAAAGAAAAAATAAAAGAAGAAAAAATGACGCTATATCTTGATGGAATTTCTGGAAGTACAGAAAAATGGATTTTTATTAAAAAAGAAAAAAACAATGAAATTTCAAGATTAACTGCAAAAGTTTTAAGTGAAAAATTATTAGATTTTGGTAAAAATACACCATATAATGATTATTCAAAAACACCTATATTTTGTAATGTAAGAATTGTAACATCTTTAAAAGATGGTAATAAGAATAAAACTACTGAATATTTTATAATTGACTGTGATATAGAAAAAGAATTAGATTTATTCAATAATATAAAATAAACAATATGAAAACATTTAAAATTAATTTTAAAGAAATATCTAAAGATAGAGAATTAAGAAATGATGTAAAATATAATTTTTTTATAAAAAATTATACTTGGAATATTTTTAATTCTAAAAATAAATTAATTAAATTAAAAAATATTTTAATAAATTCTTATAAAAATTTTATATTTGAAGACGAAGAAGAATATTATGGAATACCGACAGGTCAAAATTATATTGACGAAGATGGATATATAACAGATAAACAATTAATAACAAAAGAAGAACATCCAAACAGAATTAAATATAAAATAGATAGTAATAATATATTAATTTCTAGTTTAAGATTAGCTAAATCTCCATCATTAAATTTTAGAAATTTAGATTTTAATAAATATGTTTTTTCAAATGGTTTCTATATTTTTAATGTTGATAAAAGTTGGAATAAAATTTTTATTTTATATTTATTAAGAAACAAAAAGATAAAATTAATTTTAGATAATTATTTATATCGAGGAATAGGTATATCAGCCTACAAAGATTACGACCTACTCAACATAAAAATCCCACAAATACCACTAGAAGCACAAAACAAAGCAGCCGAACAAATCACACCAATAGAAAACAAAATACAAGAACTAAAAGCACAAATACAAGACCCAAAAACAATAATCAATGAAGTATTTGCTGAAGAATTTAATTTTGATATAAATCTTTACAATGAATTAAATAAAGGTATGACAGCAGGAACACAATCAGCAACAACAAAACCATTTAGAATATTTAAAACAAATTTTAAAAATTTAAATAAAAGTTATAATTTAAGATTTTCAACAAGATTTCACAACGAACCAACAAAAAAATTAATGTCAATTCTTAATAATATAAAAACAATAAAATTAAAATATATATTAAAAGAACAAATACATAGAGGAGTAACACCAGAATATGATAAAAATGGAGATATTCCAGTAATAAAAATAGCTCATTTAAAAAATTTATATATAGATAATAATTTTGATGAATTTATTTCTAATGATTTTTATAAAAAATCAATGTTAAGATCACAAATTTTAAAAAATGATATTTTATTATCTTCAACTGGAAAAATATCTCTTGGAAAAATTGATTTAAATGAAAATGATAATTTATATATTGCTGATAGTCATATATCTATAATAAGAATTAAAGATTATAATCCTTTATTTTTAGTATATTTTTTTAGAAGTGTTTTGGGTTATTTTCAAATAGAAAGAGATTATACCGGTTCAACAAATCAAATAGAATTGTATCCAAAAGATATACAAAACTTCCTAATCCCAAACATACCATTACAAAGACAACAAGAGATAGTAGACAAAATACAAACAAAAATAAGCGAACAAAACAAAATAAACGACCTAATTGAAAAAGAAAGAGAGAAAATCAATTATATTATAGAAAACATAGTTAATTTATAAATGGTAGCGAAGGGGGGGTTCGAACCCTCGACCTGCGGATTATGATTCCGACGCTCTAACCAGCTGAGCTACTTCGCCACTATATCCATTATAAATTATAAAAAATAAAAATCAAGTTTATTATTTTTATAAAAAGCAAAAAACACCATAAACAGCAATAGTCTATTGTGTTTATGATGTTTAAAAATACTATTTGGTTATTAATATTTTTTTAAGCTTTCTACTAGATCAGTTCTTTCCCAAGAAAAACTACCATCTTTTTGAGGTTCTCTTCCAAAATGACCATAAGCAGCTGTTTTTTTATAAATAGGTCTATTTAATTGTAAAATTTCTCTAATACTTCTAGGTTTAAGATCTACAAGAGTTAAAAGTGCCTCTGCTATCTTGTCTTCATCATAATCACTAGTTCCAAAAGTATCTACAAAAACAGATATAGGTTCAGCTATTCCTATTGCATAAGACAATTGAATTAAACATTTTTTAGCTATTCCAGCAGCAACTACATTTTTAGCAAGATATCTAGCAACATAAGCAGCGCTTCTATCTACCTTAGTAGGATCTTTACCACTGAAAGCACCACCACCATGAGGAGCGTAACCGCCATATGTATCAACTATAATTTTTCTACCAGTTAAACCAGTATCACCATCAGGTCCACCAATTACAAATCTACCAGTAGGATTAATTAAGATTTTAGTTTCTTTGTCAACAAAAGGCACAACTTCATTAATATAAGGAATTATTGCCTTTTTAACTTCATCTAGGGATAAATTTTCTCTATGTTGAATAGATATTAAAACTGTATCTGCTTTTACAGGAATACCATTTACATATTTCAATGTAATTTGAGCTTTAGCATCAGGTCCTAGATCTTTTAATTTACCTTGTTTAATATCAGTTAAAATCTTTTCTAATAATCTATTAGAATAATAAATGGCAGAAGGCATAAATTCTTTAGTTTCATCGCAAGCATAACCAAACATTATACCTTGATCACCTGCACCTTCTTCTTTATTTTTAGTTTCATCTACACCAACAGCTATATCAACCGATTGAGAATGTAATAAATTTTCAATTTTTACATCTTTCCAAGAAAAACCTTCTTGTTCATAACCTATTTCTTTAATTGTATCTCTAACTACTTTTTCAATCTCTTCATTGGAAACTTTTTTAGCGCATCTAACTTCACCTGCTATCTTAACTACATTAGTAGTAGCCAATGTCTCACAAGCAACCCTAGAGTAAGGATCTTTACTTAAAAATAAATCTAAAATAGCATCAGATATTTGATCACAAACTTTATCAGGATGACCTTCTGAAACTGCTTCACTTGTAAAAATATAATTTCTCATTTTTTTCACAATATTAATTATTAAAATAATAAAATTAATAGCAAAATGGATTGTTTTTTAAAGAAAATGTCCGTTTAGCTATTTTTTATAGTGCCAGCAAGTAGGCATAAATCGGCACTTAGTACTATTTTAAATATACTTTTTTTAATTACAAGAAAAAAATTGATTTATAAAAAATGTTTTATACTATAAAATTAATATAATTAATTATTTATTTTATGATAACTTTTTTTGTTAATGATAAAAAAATAGAAGCAGAAGAGGGAGAGTATCTTTTGTCTATTTTAATTAAAAACAATATATCAATTAAAGCTAATTGTGAAGGAAATGGAGCTTGTGGAACTTGTCAAGTTGTTTTAGATAAAGAACATTACGATAAATTAGAAATTACAGATGAAGAATATGATGTATTAGAAAAGCAAACCAATTTAACTCCAACATCAAGATTGGCTTGTCAATTACTTATTACAAAAGATTTTGAAGGTGCTAAAATAACTTTATTATAATTTTTGACATATCTACATTTTCGTGTTTTAATAATTTTATTTTGGTGTTAATACCATAATAATAATTACCAATATTGTTATTTGTATTAATAACCCTATGACATGGTATTATTATTGGTATTGGATTTTTTGATATTGCAGTTCCAACTGCTTGTGCTGACATTGTTTTTGATATTTGTTTTGCTATGTTTTTATAGGTTGTAATCTCTCCATATGGAATATTACATAGCAATTGCCATACTTTTTTTCTAAAATCTGTATCTTCAAATTTAATATTTATGTCTTTTATATCTGGTTTTTCTTTATTAAAATATTTATCTAGCCAAATTTTTGTATCTTTTATGATAGTTGTTTCTTTTTTTGAATTAATATTATCATCTTTAACGTTCAATGTTAATTTAAGAAGACTATTAGCATTACAAATTATAAGTATATTTCCAATTTTTGATTTATAGATAGCTTTATAAATATTCATTTATACCATATTAGCAAAGTTTCCATAAATAGGACCAAATACAGCCGCTATAATCCAAACCATTAAACCACCCATAAAGAACAATATCATAGGTTGTAAAGAGCCGACAACTTTATCAATAGAATCGTTTATTTCTGTATTATAAAAGTATTGAACATTACTCATTGCCTCTTCGATATTTCCACTTTCTTCACCAACTTTAAACATTCTTTTTACTATAAAAGGAAAAACTTCAGAATCCTCAACACATTTAGCTATTGTTTTACCTTCTGTAACTTTTGCTTTTATGTATTCTATTTCTGTTTTTAAATATCTATTTACAACAACATTATTTGCTATTTCTATACATTTTAGAACTGGTATTCCAGAAGAAAATGTTATTCCAAAAAACTTTGTAAATCTAGACATATCTAATTTAGTGAGAATTTGTCCAAAAATTGGAAGTTTTAGTTTTAATTTATCAAATTTAATACTTATATTATTATTTTTTAATAATATTCTAGAAATTATGAAAATTACTATTATATATATTATTAATTTAAAAAAATTTGCTTCTAAAAAATTAGAAGTAGCAACCAATGCTTTTGTATATGATGGTATTTCTATTTCTTGTTCTAACACAAAACCCAAAACTTTTGGAACAACAACTTTTAATAATATAGCACCAACAACTAACAATAATGAAAGAGAAAATAAAGGACTCTTAACTGCCTTAATTGTTTTTCTTTTCATTTCCATATTCCATTTTATATTTTCATATATATTCTTAAAAGCTACATCTAAATTACCAGTTTTCTCACCCATGGCAACCAAGCTTACGGTTACCTCGTCAAATATTTTTGGATATCTAGCCATAGCATCAGAAAGAAGATCACCGTTTTTTACCCATTCATAAATATTTTGCATAGTACTTTTCATTCTTGGATTGCTAGAAAAAGTAGATAAATCTTTTAAAGAATCAAGAATTGGAACTCCGGCTCTTTCAAATTGTTCTAAGGTTATAAACAATGTTATAAGCTCTTTTTGTGTTATTTTTTTATCTGTTAGTAATTTTGTTAAAAATGAATTTTTTATTTCATTAGCTCTTATTAAAATCAAATTTGATTCAGCTAATAATTGTTCAACAGCTATTTCATTTGGAGCCTCTATTTTACCATTTATAGTTTTATTGTTTTTTAAATCTAAAGCCTTATATGAAAAGTTTTTCATTTTTTAATACTTTTTTTTACTTTTTTTAATAATATATCTCTTTTTAGTTTGGATAAATAGTCTATATATAGTTTGCCATTGGAATGATCTATTTCATGTTGTAAACAAATCGACAGCAAACCATCCGCTTCTATTATATTTTCTTTTCCTTCTCTATCCAAATATTTTACTTTTATTTCTTTGAATCTTTCAACCTCAGCTCTTGCTTCGGGGACAGATAAACAACCTTCTTCTCCACAAACTTTTTCTTCTGATTTCCAAATTATTTCTGGATTTATTAGAAATAAAGGATTCTTAATATTGTCTTTTTGTAAATCAATAACAATCAATCTTTTACTAATACCAACCTGATTAGCTGTTAAACCAATTCCTCTTTCTTCGTACATAATTTCCAACATATTATCTAATATAGATAAAATTTCATCATTAATTTCTTCGACCTTTTCACAAGGTTTTCTTAATATATCAATATCTTCTATTACATTTTTTAGTTTCATTTTTAATATATCTCCTATAATTTTTTCCTTGTTATCAGTATAATCAAAAAATAATTTTCCATCTAAATAATCTAATTCATGTTGAATACATACAGATAGAAGATTGTTAGCTTCAATAATTTTTTCATTAAAATCTAAATCTAAATATTTTAATTTAATTTTATTAGCTCTTTCAACATTTTCTTTTATATTATCTAAAGATATACTACTTTCTTCTAATTTAATGGTTTCGTTTGATTTTTCAATTATTTCTGGGTTTAGCATAACTAATGGTTTTCTACCGTGTTCTTGTAAATCAACAACTATAATTCTTTTTTGTAGACCAACCATAGGACCAGCTATACCTATTGCATTGTTGGTATACAAAATATTAAGCATTTCTTTTGATATTTCCTTTATGTTATCTTCTTTTGTAATAGGTGAACTAACTTGTCTAAAAAAATCTAAATCTTCTTTATTTTTTATTTTTTTTAATTTCACACTATTCTCCTAATTTTTCCATAATTTCATCTGGTATTTCATAATTGCCAATAACTTGTTGAACATCGTCGTCATCTTCCAGTTTTTCAACTAATTTCAAAACTTTTTCAGCTTTTTCTACATCGTCTAAAATTATTGTATTTTGTGGTTTCCAAGTTATTTTTGCTTCATCTGGATCTCCTAATTTTGCCATTAAAGCATCTCTAACTGAAGCAAAATCTGTTGGTGAGGTTGTAATTTCGTGCCATTCTGGTGAACTTTCAACATTATCAGCACCAGCTTCAATGGCTAGATTTAACATTTCTTCTTCACTAATTTTACTTCCTTCGTAGCCAATAATACCAACTTTATCAAACATATAAGAAACACTTCCGGTTTCACCAAGAGCTCCTCCGCTTTTTGTAAAATAAGATCTAACACTAGAAGCTGTTCTATTTTTATTATCTGTTAAAGCTTCTACTATCAAAGCTACAGAAGCTGGAGCATAACCTTCGTACCTAATTTCTTCATAATTTTCTCCATCTGTTCCTGTTGAGGCTCTTTTAATAGCTGATTCTATTTTATCTTTTGGCATATTTTCAGATTTTGCTAAAATAATAGCATTTCTTAATCTAGGATTAAAATCTGGATTTGGATCACCACATTTTACAGCGACAGCTATTTCTTTTTGTATTTTTGTAAAAATTTTCGATCTTTTAGCATCTGCTGCTGCTTTTTGATGTTTTGTGGTTGCCCATTTTGAATGTCCTGACATTTTTATCTCTTTTTTCGTTTTTAATAAAATTATATTAAAAATATAAAATAATTTTTTAAAAAAACAAGAAGAAACTAATTATTTTTTAATATATTCTAAAAAATTAGAATCTCTACCTTCTTTTATTGCTTTATCTTGATATTTTGTAGTTATCCACCATTCTGGTTGTTCTTTTATATTTTTTTTATTATTAGAAAAACTTTTGTTATTATTAAATTTTTCAATAGTCCATTCAACATAACTTTCTATATCAGTAGCAAAAAACACTTTACCACCTTTTTTTAATTTTTTTTCAATTAAAGTTAAAAAATCATCACTTATTATTCTTCTTTTATTTTGTTTTTTCTTTGGCCATGGATCTGGAAATAATATAAAAATCATATCCAGTGTTTCATCTTCAATGTTTTCTAATAATATTCTAGCATCACCATTGAATATTTTTATATTATTAACATTATTAGCTTTTATATAATTATATAAGCTTAAAACACCTTTTATATATGTTTCACAACCGATATAATTTATATTTTTATTATTAATAGCTCTATTTAATAAACTTTCACCATAACCAAAACCAATTTCTAGGTGGTTTATTTCATTTTTGTTTAATTTATAGTTTTCATCTATTAGACAAGTAATATTTTTTAATAGATCTTTATTTATTTTTCCTCTTCCATTAATTCTTCCAAAACTTCGAATATTTTTTTTATTGTCTAGTATAACCATCTTAACACAATGTTAAATATTAGTAAATGTATTGTATATAACTGTAAAGAATATCTGGAAATAAACAATAAATACTTGTTTTCTTTTATATTTTTAATTTTAAAATCATACATATTCTTAAAAATAAGATAAAAAATTACAGCTACAATTAATGAATTAATTAATCCAAAACCAAAATTTAAAACCTGATATATAAAAAATAATGCAAATATAGCAATTGCCGTATTTTTATCCTTTTTTGTTTTTTCTTTTTTAGAAAATAATCGACCACAAAAAACTAAAAATAAAAATATTATTCCATATTCTAAAAAGATATTCAAGAATATAGACATAGGTATTAATAAAATTAATAATATATTAAATAAAATATTGTTATTATAATATATATCTTCTAAATAGTCCACTAAAAAATAAGATAAATAAAAATTAAAAAGTATATTTAATGGAAATATAGTATTTTCAAAAAACATCAATAATAAAGAAGTTAAAATAGCATATAACAATATTTTATTGTTTTTTTTATGTTTAGTTATACCAAAGAGTAGGGCAAATATTATAGCAGAACCTCTTCCTATTGCTCTAAGTAAATAAACTTGCGGAAAAAAATAATAACCAATATGATCTATAACCATAGCAAAAAAGGCTATAGATTTCATTAAATCATAACTATTAAAAGCTCTTTCTTTTGTAAAAAAATTAAAACTTATCATAATCTATTATTACCGCTGTGTTTATTAAAGATTTTTCATCAGTTACTGAAACTATAAAATTTATTTTCTTATAGTCAATATTATAATATTTAGATATAAAATTTTTCGAATTTTCATTTAGTAGTATTTCTGGTTTTCCAAAATTATTTTTTGTTAATGTTATATCTGTCATTAAAATACCCCTTCCCATACCTATACCAACAGCTTTTAAAAAAGATTCTTTTACAGAAAAACATTTTGAAATAAAAGCAATTTTTCTATTGTTGTTTTCTAAACTAGAAAATAACTCAATTTCTTTTGTGGATAATACTTTTTTTAAAAAAGCAATACCGAACCTATTATAAACACTTTCTATTCTATTCTGTTCTAATAAATCTATACCAAAACCTAAAATCATTTGCTTTTTGTAATATTATTATAAATTTTTACAAGAGAATTATACATTTTATCAATAGCAAAATTCTTTAATACAGAGTCTCTAGCTTTTAAACCTATTTTTTCTGCTTTTTCTTGTGATATATTCATAACATCATTTAAAACACTAGCAAAACCTCTTATATTATTGTATGGTGCCAAAAAACCAGTTTTTTCGTCAATAATAGTTTCTAATGTTCCACCAATATTAGTTCCAATAAATATTTTATTCATAGATTGAGCTTCAATGGCAACTCTTCCAAAAGATTCTGGCTTAATACTAGATGATATTATTATATTAGATATTTTGTAAAGAGCTGGCATATCAATTATTGTATTAAATATTTTTACATTTCTTTGTAAATTGTATTTATAAATTAAACTTTCAATATATTTTACATAATTTGGTTTTTTCTTTGTATCCCCAACCAATAAACATATATAATCATCCCTATCCAGATATTTCAATACTTTTAAAAAATAATCTTGTCCTTTTTGTTTTGAAAATCTAGCAGGCAATGTTATAACTATTTTATCTTCAGGTATATTCATTTTTTTTTGTATTTCTAAAACTCTATTTATAGCTACACTATCACTTGAATATATATTTGTATCTATAGTTCTATATATAACCTCAACATTTTTTCTAAATTTTTTTGTATATATATATTTTTTATAGTATTTTAAGATATATTCTTTCGTATAATTTGATACAGCTATTATTGTGTCAGCCTTAAATATAGCGCTATTATAGAGTCTTTTAAACATATTAGAACTATTATATAAACCATTAATAGTACTAATCATTGGTATATTTAAATCTTTACAAGCATAGTAACAACTCCATGCTGGAGCTCTCGATTCTACTTGTACAACATCAATATTATTTTCTTTTATTATTTTTTTTATTTTTTTTATATTTAATATTATTGTAATTGGATTTTTTGTCTTTACATTTAATTCTGTCAAACAAGTAACTCCATAAGATTTAAGTTTTAGCATCATGTTACCGCCACTTGTCAATAAAAATATATTTATTTTTTTTTTTTCAAGATTTTTTTTTGCCAATTCTAACATGGTAACTTCAACTCCACCACTATTCATTTCTGGTACTACATATAAAACATTTTTTTTCATAATTGCCTATAAATTAATTTTAGTAAATCCTATTTGTACAGTATTATTATTAATTTCCTCACAAAAAGAAAATTCTGCGTTTAAATCTTCCTTTGTTATTGTTAAATTAATACTTAATGTTTGTTCTTTTATATATTCTTTAAACATATTAACTGAATCTTTTAGAAAATCATAATTTGTTTTTATGATTAAGTCTATTTTATCACTAACATCTAATTTAACATCTTTTCTAAACTGTTGTATTTTTCTAATTAAATCTCTTGCTAATCCCTCTTTTTCTAGATCTTCTGTGATACTTGTATCAAGAATTATTAGTATATCATAATTATCAACAGCAAAAACCCCATCTTTTGTTGGTTGTAAATCTATGGAATATTCATCTTTATCTAGCTCAAAGTCATCTATTAACAATTTATCGTCTTTTATTTTCCATTTGCCGGACTTAGAAGCTTTGATAATATTTGGCATTTTTGAACCAACTTTTGGTCCTATTTTTGGAAAGTTTAATATTAATTTTTTTTCACCATAACCCTTTATATCATCAAGAAATTCTATATTTTTAACATTTATTTCATCTATTATTATATCTGAAAATTCTTTTATTTCTTCAATATTCGATGTTATAATTGTTATTTTCTTTAATGGTAATCTTACTCTTAAATTATGCTTATCTCTAACAAATAGGGCACAACTACATATAGCCCTAACTTTATCCATGGAATTTATAATTTTATCATCAACAATAAAGTTGTCTATATTTGGAAAATTTTCTAAATGAACCGATTTTAACATATTTTTTATTTACTTAAAAAAATTATATTTTAAAATATAAATAATAAAATAAAAAAAACAAGAGATAATTGAAAGTTTATATTTTATATTTATTAAAAAATATTTTAAAATACTTTATATTAATACTTTTTACACTTACCATTATTATATGGATAACAAGAACAATAAGATATGTATATTTTATTACTGAATATGGAATAGATTTAAAAACTTTTATTTTAATTATAACTTTAATATTACCAGATTTATTGATTTTTTCTATACCAATATCTACATTTTTGGCTATAATATTTTTATATAATAAATTAATTAAAAATAACGAGATGGTAATTTTACAAAATGCTGGAGTTGGTAAATCTGGTTTTTTATTTCCTCCTTTTGTTTTGTCTTTAATTGTTATGTTTTGTTTATATTCAATTACACTTTATTTGTCTCCAAAATCAAATAGAATCTTCGAGGAACAAAAAGAAGAAATAAGAAACAATATGGTAAATGTTTTGTTAAATAATACAAATTTTAATAATTTTCAAAATATAACTTTTTATGCTAAAGAAAGAGATGGTAATTCTCTTTCTTCTATAGTTTTTTATTTTAAGGACGAAAAAACAGATAAAATACTTTATGCTAAAGATGGAAAAATAAATAACACTATAATAACTTTTAACGATGGAAATATACAAGAATTTGATAATGATTTATTTTTAAGGGTTATTTATTTTGATAAATATTCAATAGATATATCAAAATTTTATAAAATAGATTATACAACATATGAAGAAACATCAACAATGTTTTTAAAAGATTTATTAAAAATTGAAGAAAAAAACAATGAAGTAAAGGTAGAAATATTTAATAAAATATTTTTTCCATTCTTATCTATAACATTATCAATTTTAGCTTCGTTATTAGTATTAAATAATACGTTTTCTAGGTTTGAAAATAACAAAGATATTTTTATTTCTTATTTTATATGTTTGATTAATTTTGTTTTTTTTATTTATTTTGTTAAACTTGGTAAAAAAAATATTATTTTTTTATTTATATCTTTTTTGTCCTTGTTTACTCCATTATTTTATTTATTATTTAATTATATCAAGAAAAAACAATGTTTAAAGATTTTTTTGCAAAAAGAATAAATATATATCTTTTAAAAGAGTTTATAAAAATTTTTTTATTAATGTTATTTAGTATATTTTTATTGGTATTTATAATTGATTTTTTGGAATTTTCACAAAATATACACAAACATTCAATACCTCCAATAGACGCTATTAAAATAGTTTTATATAGGGTTCCATCAATGATAGAAAGTTTTTTACAATTTATTATATTGTTATCAATTGTTTTTACTATAACAAAAATATCAATTAAAAGTGAGTTAACTATTCTATATACTAATGGATTTTCTTCTTGGAAGATATTAAAATTATATAGTGTTTTTATATTTATTTTTGGTTTAGTTGTTATATTTTTTTTAAATTTTTTATTTTCAAACTTATTAAAACAATCGTCTATAATAGAAAATAGTTATACCAAAAAAGAAAACAGATATTTTGTTGAGTCTAAAAACGGAATATGGTTTAAACAAAATTATGATAGCGATGAAATATTAATTAGAGCTAGCAAAGTTTATGTTAATGAATTAATATTTAAAGATGTAATATTTTTATTTTTTGATAAAGATGATAATTATATAAAAAGATATGATGTTGATGAGGTTAGTTTATCGGACGATTATTTTATATTAAAAAATATACATATTTATGAAAAAAATAAAAAGATTAAATATGAAAAAACTATGTTGCTTGAAACCAATATATCAAGAAATTTTATGAAAAAATTAATACAGAATAAATATGAAAATGTAGATTTAATTCCATTATTTCTTTTGCCTTCTTTAATTAGAGATTTCTCTAATTTAGGTTTTGATGTTCATAAATTTATAGTTAGAGAACATAATTTATTATTAACTCCATTTCTATATGTTTTAATGGTTTTTGTTGCGGTTTTGTTTTCTAACAATAATAGTAGAAATACCAATTATTTTAATGTTTTTTTTATAACAATATGTTATGGGGTTGTTTTTTTTATATTACAAAATATATTGTTTGAACTAGGTTCTAGTAATAAAATAAATTTTTTTATTTCAACATGGGGTTTTCTTCTTTTTTCTTTTTTAATTATTTTTATGTTTTTAATTAAAAAAATAGAGTTACAAAATACAAATATATAATTTCTTTATATAAAATTTTCTTGATTTTATTAAAAAATGTTTTATTTTATTATAAAGGTTTTATATATTTTATGTCTCAAGAAGAGAAAGATATATGTGAAAAAATAAATCTATATTATGATATAGCAGAAAAGTTAAGATTTAATATATTACAACTAACTGATATAACAGAGATAGAGAGATTTGATATACTTATGCCAATAGTTGCAAAAATTCAAAACTTAGCCGATATATTGACAGTTAAGTATATAAAATTTTTGAACAATGAAATTGATAAAAACGAAATTGTTGAGCTTCTTGATGATTTTCTTGAATATGTTTCTGTATATAAGACTAAAATATATGAACTATATAATAAATAAGGAGTAATATGGAAGATATAATTAATACTACTAATGATTTAATGAATAAAGCAATAGAATCTTTAAAAAGGGATCTTGGAACTGTTAGCACAGGAAGAGCTAATGTCAATTTATTAGATACCGTTAAGGTTGAATCTTATGGTACATTTATGCCATTAAAACAGGTAGCAAATGTTTCTGTTAGTGATGCTACAACTCTTTTAATATCTGTATGGGACAAATCTATGGTTTCTCATGTTGAAAAAGCAATAATTGCTGCTAATTTAGGACTAAATCCTATGGTTGATGGAATGTCAATTAGAATTAATATTCCAAAATTAAGCGAAGAAAGAAGAAAAGAATTGTGTAAAATTGTAAAAAAATATGGTGAAGATAAAAAAATAGCTATTAGAAATATTAGAAAGGATTCTTTAGAAAAAATTAAAAAAATAGCAAAAGAATATAGTGAAGATCTTATAAAAGATAATGAAAAAAGAATACAAGATTTAACTGATAAATATTGTAAAAATAGTGACGATTTAGTTGCTTTAAAAGAAAAAGATTTATTAACTATATAATATTTATGTTAGAATTACCAAAAAGTATAGGTATAATAATGGATGGTAATGGCCGTTGGGCTCAAAAGAGAGGTTTTGAGATTAGATATGGCCATAAGAAAGGTGTTGATGCTTTAATTAAAATATTAGATTATAGCAAAAAGATAGGTATTAAATCTTTGACTGTTTATGCTTTTTCCACTGAAAATTGGAAAAGACCAGAAAGAGAAGTAAACGCTATAATTAGGTTATTACAATTTTATTTAAAAAATAACGAAAAAGAGTTTTATAAAAATAATATTAAGCTTTCTGTTATGGGTGATTTATCTAAATTAGATAAAAAAACTGTTGATAAAATTAGAGAAATTGAAGAAAAAACAAAAAATAACGAAGATTTTTATTTTAATGTTGCTTTTAGTTATGGTGGTAGAAGAGAAATTATTGATGCTTCTAAAAAAATAGCTAAAGATTTTAAAGATGGAAAAATAGATATAAACACTCTTGATGAAGATGTTTTTAAAACATATTTATATAATCCAGATATAATTTATCCTGATTTAATTATAAGAACAGGTGGAGATATTAGACTTAGTAATTTTTTACTTTGGGAATTAAGTTATTCTGAATTGTATTTTACTGATACTTTATGGCCAGATTTTGATGAAAAAGCATTAGATCTAGCTATTGATAATTATAAACATAGAAAGAGGACTTATGGAGAAAGAAAAGCTAAAAGATAAAATTACTAAAATTAATCTAATTGACAATTTTAGTATTGATAAATTATTATTAGCATTATTTTTTATAACTGACCTTTTTTTTAGACAGTTATCTGTTTTTGGTTTATTAATTATTATGTTTTTTATTAGTAAATTAACAATAAAACATAAATATTCTAATATTATTTCTTTGTTTTATGTTATATTGCCAACATTTTGCCATATATATATATTAAACAAAAATATTACTTTTGATTTTATATTATGGTTGTATTTATTATTATTTTCTGTAAAAATTACTATATATATGTTTGGTAATGTTTTTGATGATATTACAAATACTAAAAAATATTCTTTATTTGGTTTATTTGGTTCTTTATTGGTGTCATTACTAATAGGTATAATATCTTCATTATTTTTAAAACAAAACTTTATTCATTTTATTTTATTAAATATTATAATAGCTTTATCTATTTATTTACAAAGTATTTTTAAAAATAAAATATCTAATTTTATAGAAAGCAATGATAAAATTACAACAATTTGTTATAATTTGCACAATAATTTTATTTTTATATTTTTAATATTAACAATTTATTTACTTTTATAAAATGAAATTTTTAATATTTTTTTTATTATTTACCAAATTTGTTTTTGCAGAAGATAGATTATACATGTCTTTAAAGTTCAATGAAGTTAATTTTAGAGCAGGGCCTGGAATGGATTTTCCAATTTTATTCACATATAGATTAAAGTATTCACCTGTAAAAATAGTTGGAGAATATGATAATTGGTTTAAAGTTATTGATAAGGATGGCGATAGTGGTTGGGTTAGTGAACATTTATTGTCAAAATTTAGAAGTTTTATAACTATAAAAGATATTCAATATATATATTCTAGTTATAAGGACGATGCTTATCCAATATTTAGAATTGAAAAAAATCTTACTGGAAAATTGATAAAATGTAAAAATGATAGATGTAAAATAAAAATTAATGGTATAAAAGGCTGGATTGATAAAGATGGAATATGGGGATATGAAGAAGTAATTTAATGATATTATTAAATTATAGTTTTATTTAAATATTTGTTTTTTAAACAATAAAAAATCTTGTTAATTTTTTTAACAAGAATCTTTATTCTTAATGGCGCGAATGACGAGACTTGAACTCGCGACCTCCTGCGTGACAGGCAGGCGCTCTAACCAACTGAGCTACATCCGCACTCTATAAAAGTGGTGGGCGATATAGAACTCGAATCTATGACCCCCTGCTTGTAAGGCAGATGCTCTAACCAACTGAGCTAATCGCCCACTTCTACAAAATTATAAAAAACTTTTTTTTATAAATCAAGTATTTTTTTTATAAAAAGGATATTTTTTTTCTTGACTTTATAAAAAGTATTTTTTATAATTATGGATGTATGGTCTCTTAGTCTAGCGGTTAGGACACTAGGTTTTCATCCTGGCAACACGGGTTCAAATCCCGTAGAGATCACCAGCAAGTGAATGCGTAGCTCAGTAGGTAGAGCACTTGACTTTTAATCAAGTTGTCGCGGGTTCAATTCCCGCCGCGTTCACCATTTTATTTATCTTGTTGAAAATAATAAAATATATTTTATAATCGCTGTATATAATGAATAATATGTACAATGAAAGTATTGAATTTTATACAATTAAAAAATTATAATGGCACTTGTAGTTTTGCTATTGATGTTGCAAAAGAATTACAAAATAAACATGATATAATTTGTATCGTTAATAAAAATAATAATCAATTAATAGAAAAAATTAAAAATGAAAAATTAGAATATTATTGTTTTTCTTCTAATAAATTTTTATCTTTATTACAATATATTTATATTTGTTTTAAAAATAGAAAAAATTCTATTGCTGTAATGCATGATTTACAACGTTTTCCTTTAATAATTACAAAATTTTTTGGAATAAAAAATTATACTTCAATTTTTGGAGAAGGTGAAAGAAAATTACATAAATTTACTAGATATATAGATTATATTCTTTTTAGTAAACAATATCAAAAAAATATTATAAACAAAGCATATAAAAATATAAAAATAGATTATTTGCCTTACACTACTACTTTTCATGATAAAAATGTAAATAAAAATAAACAAGATATTTTTACTTTTGGTGCGCTTGGTTCTTTGGTTAAATTAAAGGGTTTTGAACAATTAATTAAAGCAAGTAAAATATTAAAAGATAAAGGTTATAAATTTCAAGTTTTAATTGGTGGTGATGGATTAGAAAAACAAAATCTAGAAAATTTAATTAAAGATAATCAATTACAAGATTATTGTAAATTATTAGGTCTAGTAAAAGATAAAGATAATTTTTATAATAAACTTGATGTATATTGTTTTACTTCTTATAAAGAAGATATAGGAATGATAGTGCCTGAGGCTATTAGTTATAAAGTGCCTATTATTGGAAATAGAATTGGTTTTACTAGTGATTTATTAGATGAAAATGATTATTTAATTGTTGAAAGTGAAAATTTAAAAAATGTAGATAAAATCTGGCCAAAATCACAATATGTTGATAGTTGGTGGGAAATAGATACAAATTATAGATTTGAAACTGAACCATTAAATGAAAATCTTCTTGCTGAAAAAATGGAATTCGCAATAAATAATTATGATGTTATAAAAAATAAAGCAGAAAACGCTTATAATAAAATAAATAATAATTATTCTTTGGAAAAATGTATTGATAAAATTTTTAAAGATAAACTATAATAATTTTTTTTCTTTATTGTTGATTTTTTAAAAAATAAAATTATTTTTAAATTAAATAATATTTTTTTTGTATGTTAGTTGTTCCAATGTTACAAGAGGCTTGGGTCTCTATTAAAAATAATAAATTAAGATCATTTTTAACAATTCTTGGTATAATGATAGGTGTTTGTGCGGTGGTATTAATGGTGGCTACTGGACAAACAGTTAGAAACGAAATCAATGCCCAGCTTGAAGGTTTTGGTGGAAATAAATTAATTGTTACTCCTGCTAAGACAAATAGAGGGGGTGTTAGAGGGGCTGGTAGTAGACCAACCACAACATTTGCCGATTATGAGGCTATAA
This sequence comes from uncultured Alphaproteobacteria bacterium, assembly GCA_949288805.1. GTDB lineage: Bacteria > Pseudomonadota > Alphaproteobacteria > Rickettsiales > UBA1997 > RGIG8782. Next base: position 77,690 of record CASELL010000002.1, read on the forward strand.
CCAAAGTAAAAGATGTTTTAGATGCTGCTCCTATGGTTACTGTTGGAGCACAGGTTATTAATGGATCTAATAACTGGGCTACTACTGTATATGGAACAACACCGGAATATTTTAATATAGATGATTTTCAAATAGAAGAGGGAGTTATTTTTTCAAAAGAAGATGTATTAAATGGAGCAACATATGCTGTAATAGGAAAAACAATAGTTAACGAGCTATTTACAGAGGGAGAGGAACCATTGGGATCAACAATTAGAATTAAAAATGTTCCATTTACTGTTATTGGTATTTTAAAAGAAAAAGGAAGTGGTATGGGTGGTAACGACCAAGATGATGTTATTATTGCTCCATTATTTACAGTAAAAAGAAGGTTAACAAATAATAGAATACCAAATTTAGTATTTATGATAACATTAAGAGCTTCTTCAGAAGAAACGATATCGAGAGTTGAAAGTAGGGTTAGAGTTTTATTACAAGAAAGACATAATATAAAAGAGGGTGAGGATGATGATTTTGATATTATGAATTTAACGGAAATAGCAGATAAAATTAGTAGTATAGGTGTTATATTGTCTATACTATTAGCAGCTATTGCTTCAATATCTTTATTTGTTGGTAGTATAGGTATTATGAATATGATGCTTGTTTCAGTTACAGAAAGAACTAGAGAAATAGGTATTAGAAAGGCCATAGGAGCTAAAAATGAAGATGTAATGATGCAATTCTTATTTGAATCTATATTGATATCAATGGTAGGTAGTTTGATAGGTATGTTTTTAGGTATAGTTTTTGGTCAAATTGGTGGTTATATTCTTAATAAAAATGTTCCTATAAGTGTATTTACTGTTGTTATATCTATTGTTATCGCTATAATAGTTGGTGTTGCTTCTGGTATAATACCAGCTAGAAAAGCTACAAAACTAGACCCGATAGAGGCATTGAGATATCAATAATATTTTTATAAAAAATTATTCCACCACTTTTCATTAGATAGGTTATCATTATCTAATTTCTCACCGATCTTCGGAGTTAAAAGTTTTACATTATCATTTTTTGCTAAATCAACCACCATATTAATGGATTCTTTCCATGGGTGTAAAGCTAGATCATAAACAGCCCAATGTATAGGTAAAAGATAATTACCTTTTAAATCTTTTGTTGCCTTTATTACTTCATGTGGAAACATGTGGATATCGGCCCATCTAACATTCCAAGCGTCAATTTCCAAAGCAACTATATCAAAAGGACCATATTTATCACCTATTTCTTTAAAATGTTTACTATAACCAGTATCACCACCCCAAAATATTTTTTTGTTTTTATCTTGTATAATATATGAGTTCCAAGATGTTTTGTTGCTATCAGTTAACCATCTACCTGAAAAGTGAACTGCTTTTGAAGCAATAATTGATAAATTGTCTTTTTTAAACTCTTCATCTCTATCAAGTTCTACTATATTGTTTTTGTTTACGCCCCATTTTTCTAATGTATAAGAAAGATTTTTAGGGACTATAAAAATGCTATCTTTTAATTTCTTAACTGTTTTTTTCTCTAAATGGTCGTAGTGATTATGAGTTATTAAAACATAATCAATTTTAGGTAATTCGTTTCTATTAATTACTGGTTTGTTATATCTTCTAACTATCATTGGTAAAGGTCCAGCATTAGCAAAAACTGGATCTATAATTATTCTTTTATTGTCAATTTCTATTATAGCATTAGAATGTCCTAACCAATATATAGCAAAATCATTAATTTTACTAAAATCAGGTTTTATCATTGGAATATCAGTTTTTGGACCATTTTTAGACTTAAACAAAAATCTTAAAAGACTTTGTTGTTCTGTATCTTTATATCTATCTAGGTTATGGTCAACTCTTTCTGTATTGTTTCTAAAAGTATTATCCATATTTTTTATATAACCAATATTGTTTCTAAAATTATATAAAGCAATTAATACTAATAATAGTATTATTGTTCTTATTATCAACCATTTTTTATTTAAGGAGTTCAATTTTAACATTTAATGATTTTCTATTATTATCAAATAATTCAATATTATTATCTATATGTCCTAACATATACATACCATTAGGAATAGTATCATTATCTTGTCTATATATTATTACAAAAGAATGTTGTGGAGGCCAATAAAAAATATCACCTTTATTGTAAGTATATTCTTTTTTTTCACTATTTTCTAATGGTTCATTAAAATTATAATATTTTTCTCTACCAAATAAATCAGTCATAGTGATATTTAAAGGCAAGCGACTTAACAAATCCCTAGAAGTTTTTGTATTGTTAATAGTGGCAAGAACTTCCTTGCCACTATCTAATGTTATTTTAATTTTAGTTTCAGCCATAACATTAAAAGAAAACATTGTTAATACTAAAATAAATAAAACTTTCATATATTATAGATTTTTTAAAATATCTTCAACAATTAATTCTTTTTTCAACCTATAATTATTATATAAAGTATCTAATGGAACTCTATCAGTAAACACTTTATCAGCACCATAATTTAAAACTTTCATATTAGAATTACCATAATATGAAGCAATTTTTTGACCAAAACCACCATCAAGAGCCCCATCTTCTAATGTAATTACTACATCATGATTGTTTTTTAAATTATTTAATAATTCTTTATCAAGTCCAGTAATAAAACAAGGATTTATTAAAGTAGCATTAATATTATGTTTTTTTAATTCTTCTTTTACACTCTTTCCCAATTCAAAAAATGTACCAAGTCCAATAATTGCTACTTTGTCGCCTTTTTCAACTAATTTATACTTATTTAATATAGAATAATCTGTTTTATCTTCTATACCAGTTGTTATTAAAGCACCTGCTGGTATTCTAATAGCAACAGAATAATTTTTATTTTTATTTACAGACCAATCTAACATAGCTAGATATTCTTCTTTATTTGTAGGTGCTAGATAGACAATATTTGGAATATTAGATATTAAAGGAATATCAAAAATTGTTAAATGTGTAGCATCGGTTCCAGTTATACCACCCCATTCTACTAGAATTGTAGCAGGATTATTATTTAACGCTAGATCTTGTGATAATTGATCATAAGCTCTTTGTATAAATGAACTTGATATATCTAAAATAGGTTTTGCTCCATTTTTAGCAATACCAGATATAAAAGCAACCGCATGTTGTTCTGCTATACCAACATCTACATAGTGCTTGCCTAATTTTGTTCTAACTTCTTCATTAAGGCCACTTATACCTGGTGTAGCAGGAGATACAACAACTATATTATTTTTTTTATTATTAATTTCATCTAAAATATAATCTACTGTTATACTATTATAATTTTCAGGTATATCAAATTTTTTATCATAATTTTCTACTGTGTGAGGCATTATCCAATGGAACATTTCTTTATGTTCTTCTGCTTGTTTTAGTCCATGACCTTTATCTGTATAAATATGTAAAACTACTGGATGTTTTATATCTTTTACTTTTTTAAAAGCTTCTATCATTTTCTCAATATTATTTCCATCTTCTACATAAATATATTCAAAACCAAGAGATTCAAAAAGATTATTTTTTGCTTTTCCATTTCTTAATTCTTGTAAATGTAGATGTATACCACCTTGATTTTCAGCAATAGACATTCCATTATCATTTACAACTATAATCATATTACTATTTAGAACTGAGGCATTATTTAAACCTTCCAAGGCTTCACCACCAGTTAAAGAACCGTCACCTATAATTGCTATAACATTTTCATTATTTCCATTAATATCTCTTGCTTTTGCTAGACCAGTTGCTAGACTAATAGAAGTAGAAGTGTGTCCTACTTTAAATAAATCATATTCACTTTCTTCTGGAGCGGTATAACCAGAATATTTATGATATTTTGATTCATCTGTAAAACCTTCTTTTCTTCCAGTTAATATTTTATGTGTATAACATTGATGTGAAACATCAAAAACAATTTTATCTTTTGGTGCATTAAATACATAATGTAAGGCAATTGTTGCTTCTAAAAAACCAAGATTTGGTCCCATATGACCACCAGTTGTATTAACTTTTTTAATAATTAATTCTCTAATTTCATTAGCAAGATTATTTAAATCATTGATATTTAATTTTTTTAAATCTTGTGTATTATTTACTTTTTCTAAAATTGACATATTTTCTCCAATTATTTATAACTAATAATTATTTTAAAATTTAAAAATTATTTTTCTACTTTTTCTAACCAATTTGCTGGATTTTTAGTATTAGTTTCAGCAACTATATAAATATGACTCATTGTATGATCTTTTTTAGCACCATGCCAATGTTTTACTCCTGCTGGAAACCATACAACATCACCTGCTTTAACTTCAATAATTTCTTTTCCTTCTTCTTGAATTTCACCAACTCCTTCTGTGATAATTAATAATTGACCCCAATCGTGAGTGTGCCAAGCAGTTCTAGAATCGGGATTAAATTTTACTTCACCTAACAAAACATTAGATTCATGTTTATCTGGTAACATAGAATTAACAACTACACTACCAGAAAATGTTTTATTTGCACCAAAAGTTGATGGCATATTACCATTTCTAAAAACTTGAATTTTTCCCATATTATTTGCCTTTACATTGTTAATAAATAAAAAAGATAATAAAATTAATAAATATTTTTTCATAATTTATAAGTATTTTTATATATTTTTATTCTAAAAAATACTTTTATTTTTCATATATATAAAAATTGCATTTTTTTGCCTAATTCTACCATTTTAATGAAAAATCATATTGTAAAATTAAAATATAAAACTATATTTATTGTAAATAATAATATATTTAATATGTGTGAAAAATTAAAAAACAAAATATTAAAGTTATTACCAGAACAAGGTGATTATAATACAAAAATAAATAATTTCTTAATAGGAAGAAGAGACAACGAAAACAAAATTGAAAATTGTTTTTATAAGCCTATGATTACATTTATTTTACAAGGAAATAAAAATTGTATAATATCAAATAAAACATATACTTGTAATGAAGGTCAATTCATGATTGTAGGAGTTGATTTACCTAGTGGTACTTTTTTGACTAACGTTTCAAAAAATCGACCATTATTGGCGGTTTCTCTAATTATTGATTGGAATATAGTTGCAGAATTAAGTAATAAAATAAAAATTGAAAAACAACATTTTTGTGATTGTTTATCAATAACTAATATCACAGATGATTTGTATGATGCTTTTTTAAGATTAGTTGATATGGTAGAAAAAAATAAACAAGATGATATAATAACAAAATTAATTATACAAGAAATATATTATATGATTTTAACAAGTCCTATTGGTTATAAATTAATAGATCTAAATACATTGGGAACAAATAATAATAAAATATCAAAAGCTATATTAACAATAAAAAATAATTTTAACAAAAAATTAAATATTGAAGATATAGCTAAAAGTGTAAATATGACTGCAACAACTTTTTATAGAAATTTTAAAAGTATTACAGGTTTTAGTCCTTTACAATATCAAAAACATTTAAGATTACATGAAGCAAAAAATTTAATGTTAATAAATGGTATTAATGCAACTTCTGCTTCATATAAAGTTGGTTATGAAAGTGTTAGTCAATTTAATAGAGAATATAAAAAAATGTTTGGTAACACTCCTTATAAAGATAACATAAATAAATAGTGTTTATATATTGTATTTTAAAAAAATAGTTTTATTATGAAATTAAGGTAACCATCATGGTGTTAATATGAGTAAAAAAATATTGGTTTTAGATGCTAACCCATCTAAATTTAGTTTTACCTCTTGTTTAGCTGAGGAATATGAAATAGGAGCTAGAGAGGGTGGTTTTGAGGTTGAAATTTTAAAATTAAGAGATTTAGAGTTTGATCTTGTTTTACATCATGGTTACAATAGATCACAAAAATTAGAACCGGATTTAGAGAGAGCACAAGAATTGTTAAAATGGTGTGATCACTTAGTTATAGTGTCCCCTGTTTGGTGGTATAGTACTCCAGCATTATTAAAGGGATTTATTGATAGAGTTTTTTTACCTGGTTATGCTTTTGAAATTGAGGTTAATCCAAAAAGAAAAGTTGTAAAAATGTTTGATGATAAAACCGCTACTGTAATATATACATATGGTGGACCAAAACATAATATGGGAAATAATTACAAAGACCCATTTGGATTACAACTAAAACAAGGATTATTATATTTTTGTGGTTTTAAGAACATAAAACTTTATCCATTATATGAAACTGTTGGTTTTAAAAATATAAAAAGAAGACAGGCTTTTATTGAAAAAATTATTGATTTATCTAAAAAAGGTCAATAATTTTCGAATAAACTTTCATTGTTTTCATATTTATTTATATTTAAGTGTTTATAAGCATTAACTGTTGCCATTCTTCCTCTAGGAGTTTTATTTATAAAGCCACACTGTATTAAGTATGGTTCAATAGTATCTTCTATAGAATCTTTTTCTTCTGAGAGTCCGGCAGATATTGTGTCAATACCAACAGGACCACCTTGATAATTATTGATTATAAACATTAAATACTTTATATCTGAACTATCTAGTCCCATTTTATCAACATTTAATCTTGATAGCCCAAGATCAACAATATCTTTATCTATGATATCTTTTTTAGCAACTATTGCAAAATCTCTAATTCTTTTTAATAATCTAATAGCTATTCTTGCTGTTCCTCTTGATCTTTTAGCTATTTCCTCTGCTCCTTCGTCATTTATTTTTGTGTTTAAAATATAACAATCTCTTTTTACTATTTCTTTTAATTCATCAACTTCATAAAAATTTAATTTTAATGGTATTCCAAACCTATCTCTTAAAGGATTTGATAATAATCCTAATCTAGTGGTAGCAGCAACTAATGTAAACTTTGGTAGATCTATTTTAATAGTTCTTGCAGCGGGACCTTCTCCTATTATAATATCAAGCTTAAAATCTTCCATGGCAGAATACAAAACTTCTTCTACTGTGCTATTTAGTCTATGTATTTCATCTATAAATAAAACATCATTAGGTTGTAGATTTGTTAATATAGCAGCAAGATCTCCTGCTTTTGAAAGTATAGGGCCAGAAGTACTTTTAAAACCAACTCCCATTTCATTAGCTATAATATGAGATAATGTTGTTTTACCTAAACCAGGAGGACCATAAAATAATGTATGATCAAGATTTTCTCCTCTAATTTTAGCAGATTCTATAAAAATTTTTAAATTATCCTTTAATCCTTTTTGACCTATAAACTCACTTAAATTTGTTGGTCTCAAAGAGTTTTCAATAGCATTATCTAATTCATTTTTTTCTATATTTTTAATTATATCACTCATTTGTTTTTACCTAGATCGTCAATAATACCAGTTAAATCAACTTTTACCCTATCTTCATCAACAAGAGCTTCAAGTTCAAAATCCATTTCTTGTCTTTCTGCTCTTTTAGCTTCCCTAATAGCTTCTTCTTTTTTACTTTGCGCCAATAAATCTTCGTCTAAAAACTCTGGATTTGCTTTTGTATCGTTTAATAAGTAAAATAAATCAATATGTTCTTCATTAATTTTTTCAAATTCTTTATAATTTATTTCTTCTAAATTAATATCTTCTAACTTTTTAACTTCACCAACTATATTTTCTTCTTTTTTTATATTTTCATCTTCCTTTACTTGTTTAGCTAAAATATCTTGTCTTTTTTTCTCAATTAATGCTTTTTCATCTTCAATAATTTCCTCTTCTTCCTCTTCTTCTTTTATTTCTTCTTTTATTTCTTCTTTTTTTTCTTCTTCTATTTTTTCTCCTCTTTCTATTTTATTAGCTTTTGCTAATTCAGCAAAAGTCATTTTTTTTTCTTCAACAGGTCTTTCATTATTAACTTCACTCATACCTTGAAAAATTTCCTTTTCAAGATCTGTCATAAAATTTTGTTCTGTGGAAGAATTTTCGAGGTTGTTCTTATTATTTAGATCTTCTTTTGCCCCTTCTTTTACTTCTTCTTTTACTTCTTCTTTTACCTCTTCTTTTACTTCTTCTTTTACCTCTTCTTTTTTTGATTTTTCTGTTTTTGGTAGATCTTGAATACTATTTAGTAATTCTTGTTCTATACTGTTATTTAATTCATTTTTCGATTCTTCGGTTGTTTCTTTTATTTCTTCTTTTGGTTCTTTTTTTACTTCTTCTTTTACTTCTTCTTTTTTTGATTCTTCTGTTTTTGGTAGATTTTGAATACTATTTAGTAATTCTTGTTCTATACTGTTATTTAATTCATTTTTCGATTCTTCGGTTGTTTCTTTTACAAAATCTTTACTAGATTGTTTTTCTAATTCTCTTTCGTTTTGTATATTATTGCTAAGAGTTTCATCCTTATTATCGGTTGAGCTTGAACCATATAAAAAATCGTCAAAGTTTATATTGTTATTATCGGTCATTAATTTAATTTATTTTTTAATAATTCATTAGCTAATTGTGGATTAATTTTTCCACCACTTGCTTTCATAACCTGTCCAACAAAAAAACCAAATATTCTTTCATTTCCTGATTTATATTGCTCTACTTGTTTAGGATTATTATTTATTACTTCATCAATTATTTTATTTATTTCATTAGTATCTGTAGTTTGTTTTAAACCTTTTTCTTCAACTATTTCAGTAGCATTTTTACCAGTTTCAACCATAATATCTAAAACATCTTTAGCAATTTTTCCTGATATAGTGTTATCTTCAATTAAAGATAATAATTCACTTAACATTTCAGCACTAACTGGACTATTTTCAATATTAATTGCTAATTTATTTAATCGTCCAAATAATTCACTAGTTAGCCAGTTAGCAGAAGTTTTAGGGTTATGTTTTTCAATTAATTTTTCATAATATGTAGATATTTCTTTATTAGAAGTTAAAACTCCAGCATCATATTCACTTAAACTATATTCTTTAATATATCTTTCTTTTTTAGCTTCTGGTAATTCTGGCATAGTTTCTTTAATTTTATCAATCATTTCTTGAGTAATTACCAAGGGTGCTAGATCTGGATCTGGAAAATATCTGTAATCAATAGCATCTTCCTTACTTCTCATTGTTTTTGTAGTTCCTGTTAAAGCATTAAACTTTCTAGTTTCCTGATCAACTTCACCACCATTTTCTAATAACTCTACTTGTCTTTTTGCTTCATATTCTATAGCTTCACCAACATTTTTGATAGAGTTAACATTTTTAATTTCGCATCTTGTTCCAAATTTATTACTTCCAACTTTCATAACTGAAACATTAGCATCACATCTCATACTTCCTTCGTCCATGTTTCCATCGCAAGTATCAAGAGCCCTAACAAGCGCTCTTAATTCTCTTAAATAAGCCATAGCCTCTTCGGGACTTCTCATATCTGGTTCAGAGACAATTTCTAATAAAGTAGTTCCTGCTCTGTTTAAGTCTATCATAGAATATAGTGGATGTTGATCATGTATAGATTTTCCAGCATCTTGTTCTAAATGTGCTTCATGTATTCTAATTTTTTTGCTTTCACCATTTTCTAATTTAATTTCTAACCAACCACTTTTAATTATTGGGGCAAAAAATTGAGTAATTTGATAACCACTAGGTAAATCTGCATAAAAATAATTCTTTCTATCAAAACAAGATTTCATATTAAATTCGGCATTTAAACCTAAACCTGTTTTAATAGCCTGTTCTACTGAAAATTCATTAATTACAGGTAATTGCCCCGGCATTGCCGCATCGTAAAAAGATACATGTTTATTTTGTTCTGCACCAAACTCTATTGAACTTCTTGAAAAAAGTTTACTATTTGTTTTAATTTGACAATGAACTTCAAGCCCAATTACAACTTCCCAATCTGAAGTTTTTCCCTTTATAATATAAGACATATATAATGTACATGAAATTAACTGTTTTTAATAATAAAATGTTAAAAATATTTTTCAATATAAAACTTGACTTTAATAAAAAAAAAATTATTATTAGAAAAAATAAGAATTGGAAAAAAGATGAGTGCAGATACTGATATTGAAGTATATGAGAAAGGTTTAAATAACGAAAAATATGTAGAAGTAGTTGATAAGAATCTTAAACAAATTGAAAAAGAAGAAAAAAAACAAAAAAAACAAAAAAAAGGTGATGGTTTAACTGCTACAATCCTATCTATTGAACAAAAACGTCGCATGGAACAGCTTGCAAAAGATTCAGCCTCTGCTATTGTTGCAAGATTTAATTTTTTAAGAACTCGATATCAATTATCTGAGCGGTTTTCACGAGAAGCTACTGAAGAATTAGAAGCTAGAATTACTTCTTTACAAGAAAGAATATCGCAAATATCTGAACAAATAGCAGTAGAAGAAGAAGAAAGCCGTAGAGCTACTAGTGAAATTAGTGGAATATCTGAAGCTTGGGCTAGTCTTCAAATTGCTCTTGGGAAAAAAGTTGATTTAACCTCAATTGATGATGCTGGTATGTCTACTGTCTCCACTATGTTTCATCTTTTTCGTAGAATATATACACCTCAAGAAAAAATAGCGTTGTTATTTAAGGATGCCAAAAAAAATGGAAAAGATACAGAGGCATTAATACTTATATCATCAGTTTCGATGCCTGAACAAACTAAACAAGATTTTGCAAATCTTAAAAAACTTTATGACGAAGGAAAGTTTACTGAATTATCTGAAATACTTGAAAAAGCTATAGTAAGTGCAAAAGAAAGATTTAAAAATAGTCAAGAAAGACTTTCTAAACTAGAAAAAGAAAAAAAACAAGCAGAAGCAGAAATCGAAGAAGAACATAAAAAATTTAATGAAAGACTTAGTAAAATTGATAAACTAAAAAAACATAGTTTTGATCAAATGCTAACATGTAGGAATCTAGCAAGTAAAATACCAACCGAAAGGTTATCTGAAGCAACAAGAGCAGAATTTGAGGCACAGCTTCAAGGGATTAATAGTACTATAAAAGATATAGAATTAAGCAATAAAGAACAAATATTAAGAAAAAAATTAGAAAAAAACAATAATTTAGATAAAGATACTTTTGTAGAAGCTGAGGATTTGTTCTCTCAACAACAGAAGGATAAAATACCATCGACTAGATTGCCAGAAGATTATATGGATTTAGAAGAAGAAAAACAAAAAGAAGTAACTGAATCAAGAAAAAATTTTTTAGAAAGATTTTTTAGCTGGTTGTTTGGTAATTCTTTAACAAAAGAAGAAATAAAAGAAAAAGTTGAGGATAAATTAAAAGAAGAAATAGAGGAAAAGAAACAGGTTAAACAAGAAGAACATAAACAAGAAGAACATAAACAAGAAGAACCTTTGGTTACAGAAAGTTCTACCACTGTTGAAAAACCTAAACCAGCAGATAGAGATTCAATAGAACCATCAGGTAGTGTTGCACCAAGTACTAGTGAAACACCAAAATTTTCTGGAAGTCCTAATGGAGAAAATTCAAGTTTTCATTATCAACCACCAGTAACACAGGATAGATTAAAGATTGAAGTTGAGAAATATTATGCTGATAGACTTAAAAGACTTGAACAAATAATGAAACAAATACAATCTTTATCAGAACAGTTAATAATGATGCAAACTCAACAAACATCTTTATTACCAGTATATGGAGGAAAACATACTTGTTATGAAAATGAAAGACGACAAAGAGGAGTATATGACACTGATATACATGGTCTTGGAATATAAAATATAGATTAGATTTTTATTTAAGTATTTTTATTACTAATATTAGTTAATACAGGAATATTAATATTAGTAACTTTTTTGTTGATTTTAATAATTTTATTAATAAAATGTACTTATATTGTTTTTAATTTTTTATGATAAAAACAGTCGCCAATTAATTAAATTATAATTATTAATTAGTATTTACTAATTATATTTTATATATTTATAAATTTTTTTTGGTGATTGTATGTTAAAAATAGATAAATTAGCAAAATCTTTTGATGGAAAAGAAGTATTTAATGATATCAGTTTTATTTTAAATGATAATGAAAAAGTTGCTTTAATTGGCAGAAATGGTTGTGGTAAATCAACATTGTTAAAAATAATAAATAAAGATATTGAAGCAGATAGTGGTAGTATAGTTTTATCTAGAAATTATACAATAGGTTATTTGAAGCAATATATTAATTTTACAGAAAAAACAATATTAGATGAAGCAATGTTAAGTCTTCCTGAACATAAAAAAGATAATTTTTGGGAAGTAGAACAAATTTTACAAAATGTTGGTTTTACAATGGAAGATATGGAAAAATCGCCTGATGCCTTTTCAGGTGGTTGGCAGATTAGATTAAATCTTGCTAAATTGTTAATAGGAGAGCCTGATTTATTATTGTTAGATGAACCTACAAACTATCTTGATATTATATCTGTTAGATGGTTAAAAGATTTTTTAAAAAATTGGAAAGGTGCTATTTTAGTTGTTAGTCATGATAGGCAATTTTTGAATGATATAATTACACATACTTTAATTATACATAGAGGAAAATCTAAAAAAATTACAGGCAATATTGAAGATATGTATTCACAATTAGCAGAAGAAGAAGATACATATGAAAAAACTAGAATTAATGAAGAGAAAAAAAGAGCAAAAACACAAGCTTTTATTGATAGATTTAGATATAAAGCAACAAAAGCAAAACAAGTACAAAGTAAAATTAAAATGTTAGAGAAGCAAGATATAAAAGAAAAATTAAGCGATATACAAAATCTAGAATTTGATTTTACATATAAAGATATTATTACAAATAAACCTATGGTAGAAGTTAAAGATTTAACTTTTGGATATGATAAAGATAATATTTTAATAAAAGATTTTTCTTTTAAAGTAGAAAAAGGTGATAAAATATGTATAATTGGTAGAAATGGTAAAGGTAAAACTACTCTAATGAAGTTGATAAATAAAGAATTACAACCATTATCTGGTAGTATAGATATTAATAATAAAGTAGATATTGGTTATTTTGGTCAAATGAATATTGAGAGATTAAACTTGAATAATACAATAGAACAAGAATTATGGACTATTGATGAAAAAATGCCAAGGAGTAATATTTTAAATACAGCAGGAGTTATGATGTTTACTGGTGATGATTATATGAAAAAAATTAATGTATTGAGTGGTGGAGAAAAGAGTAGGGTACTTTTAGGGAAGATTATTTTACAACCCTGTAATTTATTATTATTGGATGAACCTACAAACCATTTAGATATGGAAAGTAGTATTGCTTTAATTAATGCTTTAAATAATTTTGATGGGGCAAGTATTACTATTACTCATAATGAAGATTTTTTAAATAATCTTGCTACTAAATTAATTGTTTTTGATAATAATAAAGTTTTTGTTTTTGAAGGTAATTATGAAAACTTTTTAAAAGAAGTAGGTTGGTGTGAAGAAGAACAAGATAAAAAAGAAAAAAATGATAAAAAAGATAAAAATAATAAAATAGATATTATAAAAAATAATACTAAAAAAAATAAGCAATTAAAAGACAAATTAGAAAATGAAATTATTGATCTTGAAATAGAGATTGAGAATAGGGTTAATAATGGTAACTATGATATTGTTGAATTACAAAACCTTGTTGAAGAAAAAGTAAATAAATTAAATAATTTATAAATTATATTAATAAAAGTGTAGCCAATTTTAATATTAGTAAAAAAGATAAAGAGTCTACTGTTGTTGTGATGAATGAACCCGAACTAACTGCTGGATCAAGTTTTAGTTTGTTTAGTATTAATGGAACAATACTTGCCATGAAACCACCCATAAATAATACAAATACAAGTGTCAAGAAGAATACAAAAGAAAGCATAAAGTCTTGTTTCCAGAAATAAACTCCAAAAGCACCGATTATTCCTATTCCTATTCCATTTAAAAGTCCTGTAAAAGCTTCTTTGCCTATAATTCTAAACATATTGTTTTTGTTTATTTTTTTTGCTGCTATATTTCTAACCATAACTGTTAATGTTTGAGTACTTGCTATACCACCTATACCAGCAGTTAATGGCATTAAAGCGGATAGAGCTACAACTCTTTCTACTGTTCCAGAAAAATGAGCTATTACTGAACTGCCTACTGAAGTCGTTAAAATTGTAACTATTAGCCAAGGAAATCTATTTTTTGATGATTCAAAAATACCTGAATAAATATCGTCTTCTGACACATTACCCATTAACAACAAGTCTTCACTAGTTTCTTCCGCTATAATATCAACTATATCTGCTAAATATAATACTCCAATTAAAACACCATTATCATTTACAACAGGAGCGGATTTTAAATTATATTTACTAAATAGAAGTGCTGCTTCTTCTTGATTCATATTACATCTCAATATCTTTAAATCTTCAACGTCTCTCATTATAGAGTACATTTTTATACTTGGTTCTGATCTTAATATTTGTATTGCTGATATTGTAGATACAGGTCTATAATATTCGTCAACTATAATTATTTCAGAAAAATCACCCGATAAACTACGATTTTTTTGCATATACTTCATAACCTCTTCAACAGTCCAGTCTTTTGGAACTGCTACATATTCTTTTGAACCCATTAAACGACCAACACTGTCTTCTGGATAAGACAAAGATTCTTCAATTGATTCCCTTCTGGAATTAGATTTTATTTCATCAATTATTTCTTTTACAAAATCTTCTTCTTCAAGATCTTCTAATACATATACAACATCATCTACATCTAATTTTGATAATATATTTATTAAATCTTCTTTTTTGATATATGATATAACATCGTTTCTAATATCTTCTGGTAATTCAAGTAAAACTTCTGGATCAAATTTATTGCCAAGACTTTTAACTAACTCTTCTCTTTCATTCTTATTTAAACTACATATTAATTCAGATTGATCAGCGGGATGTAAAGATGGTATTATTTTTCTAATTTGAGTTTTTAGATTTAATTCAATAGCAGTTTTAACTCTTTCTAATAATGTTTTAGAAATACCATAATTTTCTTCCATCTTTAATCCCATTGTATATTATAATAGTTATAACTAATTTAAATTATTATTCTAAAAAAACAAGAAAAAAAGAATTATTTTGATATTTTATTTATTAAAATAATCTTTCCTTCATTTGAAGTTTTACTATCAATTAATTTGTATTTAAAATTGTGGTTTTTTTCTGCTAACTCAATTTCTTCATAGATTTTTTTACCTTTTAAAAATATACATTTTGTATTATTTTTTAAGAATGGTTCTACCATATATAATAAAGTATTTAAATCTGCCAAGGCTCTTGAAAATATTATATCAAATTTTACATTTTTAATATTGTTTATATTTTCATTTAGAATATTAATTTTATTAGGAGAAAACTTTATTGCTTCCTTTAAGAAATTACATTTTTGTATTGATTTCTCAATTAATGTCATATTTTTTATACCAAGAATTGATAATATAATACCTGGGAAACCAGCACCAGTTCCAAAATCAGCACATAAAGAGTTATTTTTTTCTTCTTCTGTTAATAAATCTAATAATTGAGCAGAATCTAATATATGTCTATTTTCTATATCGTTAATTGTTGATTTACCTATTAAATTGATTTTATTATCATTCCAATATAACAATAAATCTATATATTTTTTAATATTCTCCATATTCTTCTTCTTCGTTATCGGCATAGGTTATATACTCTATACCATTACTTTCCATAAATAACCTTTTTATATTTTCGGCATTAGAATTATCCGTAATAACTTCATTCTGTCTATATTCTTTTACTATTTTTGATAATTCTCTTAAAACATCTTCAATACCCTTTTTAGAAACACTAGAAACAACAAATATTTTACCTTTTACATATTTTTGTAATTCTTCAATTTTAAATTGTAATTCTTCTTCCATTAAAGTATCTATTTTTGTAAGAGCAATAACTTCTTTTTTGTTTGATATATCGTATTTATTAGATTCTAATTCTTTTCTAATTAGTTGATAATCTTTTACAACATCTTGTGAATTAACATCTATTAAATGTAAAAGAACTGCACATCTTTCAGTATGTTTTAAAAATCTATCTCCAAGTCCTTTACCTTCACTAGCATTTTCAATTAAACCAGGTAAATCTGCTATTACAAATTCAAAATCATCAATTTTAGCAACACCTAATTTTGGTTCTAATGTAGTAAAAGGATAATCTGCTATTTTAGGTTTAGCATTAGTTGCTACTGATAAAAAAGTAGATTTACCAGCATTAGGAAGACCAACAAGTCCAACATCTGACAATAATTTTAATTTTAATGTTAAATCAAATTCTTCTCCTTCTTGTCCAGCATAAGCTATTTTAGGTGCTTGATTAGTGGAAGACTTAAATCTTGTATTACCATAACCACCATTACCACCTCTTGCTATAACTATTTGTTCTTTATCTTTTTTAAAATCACAAAACAAAGTTCCATCATTAAAAAATACTTGTGTTCCAACAGGTATTTTTAGAACTAAATCCTCTCCACTTTTACCCGTTTTGGAATATTTTTTACCATTGTCTCCTTTTTGTGCTTCAAACTTTCTTTGATATCTATAATCAATTAATGTATTTAGATCTTTTGTAGCTTCAAAAATAATACTACCACCTCTACCACCATCACCACCATCTGGTCCAGCTTTAGGTCTGTACTTTAACCTTAAAAAACTAACTAATCCATTTCCACCATCACCAGCTTTTACGTGTATATTAACTTCATCTATAAATTGCATATTAAAAAATAATTAATTATTTATTAAAAATCATATATATACTATAAAATATATTTTTTTAAAAACAACACTTAAAAAATATTTTCATTATTTCACTTGAAAAACTAATATTAAAGTTTTATTATTTACTTAATAAATAATTAATTTAAATATTAATTT
>CASELL010000003.1 GCA_949288805.1 uncultured Alphaproteobacteria bacterium
TAGCCATATATTTTAATTATGGTTATTAAACTATTATTATAATAATAAGGTTATATTAAAAGTAAAGAAAAAAGAATAAAAAAATAAATTATTTTTTATAAAATTTATAAAATTGTTTGTATATTTTTTTAATAATATTTAAAACTTGACATTATAAATAAAAAAAACATAACAAATAAAATTAAAATATTTAATTAATAAATTATTTATAAATTAACAAAATAATTAAAAAAAATTAATACAATAGTTATTAACATGACAAATAGCGATAGCAAGAGCATCTGCTTCATCTTCTGTTTTTAAATTAACAGCAGGCAAAAGAGTTTTTACCATCATACCAACTTGATCTTTTGTAGCTTTACCAACTCCTGTAACACTTTTTTTTATAGTATTAGGTTTATATTCTTTAAATAATTTTTAATATTACAAGCTTTTAAATATTTTATTCCTTAACTCTTCAATAAAATTATCCATAAACTCCCAATCGGGCTTGTTGTCTTTTGTGGGGAGGGAGATAATTTCTTTTTTTAAATTATTTAAAAAACATTGATTACTATAATTATATTTAATACCTAATTTTTTTATAATAGGACAAATAAACAAAGCAATATTTTTATTTAAGTTTTTATTATACAATCTTTGAACTACACCATGTCCTCGACCTATAAAATCTTTTTCTTGATAAAAAGCAGAACAATCCAAACTTGAAACTGTAATACAATTACCTTTTTCAAGTTCTTCATTAGTATAAATAAATTTTTCAACTCCATTATTTATTGAAATACCAGATATAAAAGGAATATTGCCTTCTTTTTTATAATTTTTTAATTCTCTTGTTTTTGTTGAAAATACATCAAATATATCTCCAATTGTATACTCCTGCCAATTAATATTTAATTCTTTATTTTTATTTAATTTAATACTATTAATTACATTTAATATTCCCCCCCCCCCCGACAATTTCATTTTATTCCTCAACTCTTCAATAAAATTATCCATAAACTCCCAGTCGGGTTTGTTGTCTTTTGTGGGGAGGGAGATTAAAAAATTACTTCTTTCTTCACAAAATATATTACTATAAGAAAATTTATTTTTATATTTTTCAATAACAACTTTTAAAAACAAAGCAATGTTTTTGTTTAATTTATCATTCCTTCCGACTAAAACATGATCAACAGCCAAAAAATCCCTTTCTTGCCAAGTTGTATTTAAAAACATATCTATACACAAACAATTACCAATATTTAATTTGTTTTCTGGATATTTTTTAACATATCCTTTTACAGCATTATTTTCTATTTGTCTAGATATATGTGGAGTATCTTCTATATTATTAGTATACTTTATTTTATTAGAATTTATATTTTTAGCATTTTTTATTTCTAAAATATCACTTAATTTATATTCCTGCCAATTAATATTTTTATCCAATTCAGTTTTTAAATTAGATTTTATATTATTAATTATATCAATTATATTATTATTTATTTTATTCATTTTTCTTTTAAATTTTTAATAATAAAACTTTTAATATCTTTTAAATCAATACTTTTAATTCTATCATCAATATCATTACCCTTCAAATTTTCTTCATATAAAAAATAATCAAATATAGCATCTTCAAAATCTTCAATACAAACAGGTTCTATTTTTTCTTTAAATTTATGATAAATTGAAAGTAAATTATTATTATCGTCAAATATTTTTTCTTTATAAGCTATTTCTTGATCATTAATATCTTTATCAAACAAAATATAATCAATTACTTCTTTTTCTTTATTATTCCAATCATTTTCTACATCAATTTTTCCATTATGTGGTATAATTTTAAAACCATCATCACTTAAATTATAAAATTTAACATATTTATTATGTGGATGTGGTATTCCTTTTGTCCAACCAAAAATAGCAGTAGAAACTGACCTATTTTGTTCACTAAAAAGATCAGATGGCATTTTTAAATAAAAATCTAATGTATTATATTTTAATAATTCCTCAATATCCTTGTTTATCTTTTGAAAAGTATTTTCTTTTATAATTACAATTAATTTTCCACCTACTTCTAAAAAATCTAAACCTTGTTTTGTAAAAAGAAAACAATTATTTCCTTCATAAGGTGGGTTTATTATACATTTTGTAGGTTTTAAAGATTTAATATAATCAAAAAATCCATTATCTCCAAAAGTTATATCATCTTTAATAGTATCTTTATCATATAATTGACTTCTGCCATCACCATGTAAAAACATATTGCTACATGCCAAAACAAATAATTTTGTATCAATTTCACTACCAATCAATTGTCTATTATGTATTTCTTTCTTTTTTTCTTCGTCAATATCATTAAAAGATTCCATTTTTTCCATAGCTTCCATAAGAAAACCACCGGTCCCCATACAAGTATCTAAAACAACATCATCTTTGTTTAAATCTGATAATTCAATCATTAAATGCTTTATATGATCTGGTGTTAAAATTATATTTTTATTATCAACTTTTCCTGCTTTTGATAAAAATATTTTATATGCTCTACCTAAAATATCTTGTTTTTGTCCCGCTCTAAAACTTTTATATATTTTTTCATTGATTTGATATATAATTTCTTTATATTCATATAAATCAATATCTAAATTTCTAATAAATATAAATTGATCTTTCCATTTTTCTTTCGATGTTGTATTTATTTTATTACTTATTAATTTATCAACAATATCAATCATTGTATTTGATATCTTATAAACAGCCTCTTTTTTATATTCAATTTCTTTTGCTTTCTTATTCTTAATTGGAACATCAGCAATTTTTTCTTCATAAATATTTATTTGATTATCAACTTCATGTAATAATTTTAATTCTTTTATTGCTATCATTATAGCACTAAAAAATAAACTCCTATCTGTATCTTTAAGAGTTCTTATTTTATGTAATTTTTCATTTAAATTATTTAAAACTTTTTTTAACTCATCTTCTGTTATTTCTTCTCTTACCTCTATTTCTTGATTTAATTCAATTTTATTAAATAAAATTTTTAAAATATTTATATTGTTTGTATTAAAATCATAAGTTGCTAAATCTTTATCATTCGGTATTGCTTCTATTATCTTATTTATAATATTGTCTTTTAAATTAGATGGAGTTAATTTATTCCAATTTATATCTTTTATTTCATTCAATCTATTTTTTACAATATTTGTTTTCATAAAAGATAATCCTTTTTCATCAAAAACACCTATATATTTTTTAAATGGTATATTGTGCTTTTTATGTGTAGCTATTAATTGAGCATACATTTCAGGATAAGTTGTTTTAGAATTATATTTACTTTCAAAAGTTATGTTATTACAAACTAAATCAATTTTATTTTGTTCAACTTTACCTTCTCCATTAAAAAATAATTTTAAAAAAACATTTTTTAAATTCTGCTCACTACCAGCATTTAACAATTCTTGCATGAATAAAAAAGTATTTATATATTAATAATCTAATATAATATTTCTAATATTCAACATAATTATTAACATGACAAATAGCGATAGCAAGAGCATCTGCTTCATCTTCTGTTTTTAAATCAACAGCAGGCAAAAGAGTTTTTACCATCATACCAACTTGATCTTTTGTAGCTTTACCAACTCCTGTAACACTTTTTTTTATAGTATTAGGTTTATATTCTTAATGAGCTAATTGGATTATTATTTACAAAAGTTTCTTCTATTGAAAAAAAATCCGGTTTATATTCTTTTATTATCTTTGTCAATTCATCATAAATATTCTTTAATCTTAATTCTATTGATATTTTTGTGTCTGTAAATATAGTTCCACTAGCAACATATTTTAAATTATTGTTGTTAAAACTAACAACTCCAAAACCCGTTTTTATTAATCCAGGGTCAACTCCTAATACTATCATATTAAAATATTAAATCATTAAATTCTTCAGTTGTGTTTTTATTTAAGGAATTACCATCATCAGAAGATACATCACCATTAAAGTAATATTGATTGTTTTCTTCTACATTGTCTTCTTCATTATATATTCTAAAAACATTTTCTTCTTCATTATTATAATGAGTATCTTCTTCAATATCTTTTAAATCTTTTGTTTTAAAAGCCTCAAAAATTATATTCCTGTCTTTTGATATTAATGTCGGTGATTTACCAGTGGAAGAATCTATTCTCTTTAAAACTATATCAGATGGAACCCTAAATGGTATAGATGGTTCATCTTTTAATATTACCTTTGCAGCATCTATAAATATAGGTAGAGCAGCCCTAGAACCAGTTTCATTTTCCCCTAAACTTCTATTATCATCAAAACCAACATACACACCAATAACAATATCAGGAGAAAAACCAATAAACCAAGCATCTCTAAAATCATTACTTGTTCCAGTTTTACCACCAATAATTTTTCCTATACTTTTAGCTCTCCAAGCAGTTCCATAATTAACAACACCCTCTAATATTGATATAATTTGATAAGTACTTGCTTCATCGGAAATACTTTTTCTATCTTCTTCTAAAAATGGAACCTCAATATCTTCTATTTTTAATTTTTTGTCTGTTATTATACAATTTTTACATTCCCTTTCGTCTCTTTTATATATGGTTTTTCCATATTTATCTTGTATTTTTTCTATTGTTTCAATATCAATATATTTACCACCATTAACTATCATAGAATAAGCTCTAGCCATATTTATTAAATGAGATTCTACAGATCCAAGAACAACAGAATAAACTCTTTTTGGTCTCTCGTTTATACCAAATCTTTTAATTGTATTAGTAACTTTAGAAACTCCCAATTCACTAACTAATCTAACAGTAGCAACATTATAAGAGTTTTGTAAAGCAGTTCTTAATGTAACAAGTCCATGATATGTATTAGAAAAGTTTTTAGGTCTGTAATTAGGAACTCCCATACCTTGTGGTAAAACTATTTCTTCATCCATTATGGTATCTGTTGGCTTATATCCATTTTCAAAAGCAGTTAAATAAACAAAAGGTTTAATAACCGAACCAGGTTGTCTTTTTGCCTGTGTAACTCTATTAAATGTAATTTCCGAATCTATGTAACCACCAACCATTCCCAAAACTCTACCAGTATGCGGATCAAGAGCAACCGCACCACCATTAACCTGTGGAGTTTGTTTTACTAAATAACCACTTCTAATTGTCGGTCCAACGAAAATAACATCACCTATTTGTAAATTAACATCGTTTGTTGTTTTTACTTCATATTTAACTTCAACTTCATTGCCTTCTTCATCAGTTATTGTCATATTTAATAAACTAGGATCTATAACCCATTTTATATTACTTAATAATAAATAACTTTTTTTAGCCTTTATACCATTAATTTCAACTAGTTCATCATATTCATAATTTTCAGTATCTTTATTTTCTAAAAGTCCTATAACTATTCTATCTTCTAATTTTTCTAAAATAACAGCTCTTTGCCAATCTTCTCTATAATATTCTTTAATTTCAAATTCTTTTAATTTTTCAGCCCAATTATTATTAAAATCCTTATTGTTATCAGCTATATTTCCTAAAGACTTTCTATAACCATGTCTTCTATCATAAGCCTCTAATCCATTTTTTAGAGCATCATCAAGAGCTTTTTGAATTTTTGGCTCTATTGTTGTAGAAACAACAAAACCATCTTTCATTAAAGATTCCTCAGAATACATATTTGATAAAGTTTTTCTAACTTCTTCTACATAGGCACCATAATTAAAATCTCTATTAAATTCCCTTTTTTGTAGATTTATTGGTTGTGTTATGGCTTTTTCATACTCACTTTTTCCTATATAACCATCTTTATACATTCTTTCTAAAACCCAATTTCTTCTAGCTAAAGCAGCATCATAATTGTTAACAGGATTTAATTTTCCAGGTGCTTTTGGCATAGCAGCAAGCAAAGCAGCCTCTTCTGTTGTAATTTCATTCAATGATTTATTAAAATAATTTAAGGCAGCAGAAGCAACACCATAAGCATTATTTCCAAGATAAATATGATTTAAATACAATTCTAAAATTTTATCTTTACTAAAATCTTTTGTAATTCTATAAGATAAAATTGCTTCTTTAATTTTTCTTTCAATCGTTCTTTCGTTTGTTAGTAGTAAATTTTTTACAACTTGTTGAGTTATAGTACTACCACCTCTAAACTGTTGCTTATTAAAATAAGCAAAAACATTATAAATAGAAGCTGATATTATGGCTTGAGGGTCTATTCCTCTGTGTTTATAAAAGTTTTTATCTTCCGCAGATATAAAAGCATTTTTAACTACATTTGGTATATTTTCTATTGGAGTAAAAATCCTTTTTTCATCCGCATATTCTTTCAATAAAATACCATTACTACTATATAACCTAGATGTTATGGACGGTTGATAATCTTCAAGATTTGTATGTTTAGGAACCTTAAAACTATAATAAACAAACACACTAACAACAGCAATAGTTCCAATAGCAAAACATATCAGTCCAAAAAAAAATAAAAACTTAAATATTTTTTTCTTCATAATCTTTTCTAGTTAATTTAAAAAAATGTAAATCTTTACCAAATTCTTTTTCGGTTTTAATTAACTTAAAACCAATTTTTTTTAATAATTTAACAGAAGCCACATTTTCATCAAAAGCACTACAAGTTAGTTCTTTTATATCTTTAAAATTATCAAATATATAATTTTTAACAATATTTCCAACCTCTGTTCCTATACCTTTACCCCAATATTTTTTTCTATAAGCATAACAAAAATTATTTTCATTTAACCAAGTCCTAATAACTCCACATTGTCCTATAAACTCATCGTTTTTATCATAAATGGCCCAATAACTGTAACCATACTTATTTTGTGCTATTGCGATATCTTCATATTTTTCAACACATTCTTTAAATGTTTTTGGTTTTCCATCATTATGATTAACATATTTAGCAACAACTGGATCTTGATTTATCTCACAAAATAAATCAAAATTATCCATTGTAAAAGTTTTTATTTTATATTTATCTGTCTCAAAAATTAACTCACTCATAAATTACCTGTTATTATTAAAACATTTCAATGTATTTTCTAAAAGACAAGCTATAGTCATGGGGCCAACTCCTTTTGGAACAGGGGTTAAATAACAATCTCTATCTTTAAACTCTTCAAAATCAACATCCCCACATATAGAACCGTCTTCTAATCTGTTTATTCCAACATCAATTATTATTGCTCCATCTTTTATCATATTTGATTTTAAAAATTTAGGTCTACCTATTGCTACAATAACTATATCAGCTTGTTTTGTTAGTTCTTCAAGATTTTTTGTTTTACTATGAGTAATAATAACACTACAATTTTCATTTAATAACATTTGAGCAACTGGTTTACCAACTATATTCGATCTACCAATAACAACTGCTTTTTTACCAGCTAAATCAGTTTCTACTGTTTTTATTAGTTTAATACAACCACTAGCAGTACATGGAACCGTAAAATAATTTTTACCAATAAAAAATTTACCAACATTAATAGGACTAAAACAATCCACATCTTTATACGGTGATATAGTAGACATAATTGTTTCAAAATTAATATGATCTGGTAAAGGAGCTTGAACTAAAATACCATCAACAGTATTATCATTATTTAATTTTTCTATTAACTCAATTAATTCTTTTTCTGTTGTTTGTTCGCTAAGTTTATATAAAACAGACTTAAAACCACATTCATTACAAGCTTTTTCTTTATTTTTTACATAAACTTGACTAGCTGGATTATCCCCAACTAAAACAACAACTAGACAAGGTTGTCTATCAAATTTATTAACTTCTTCTTTTATAGTTGTTTTTATATTTTTAGCTAATTCTTGCCCATTTATTATTTTCATTATATTTCCTAATTAACATTATTATAACAATTAATTAATTTAATATCATATAATGGGTGTTCTAAACTAGATACACTAGGACTAGAAGAAAAAAACCAACCATAAAAAATATTTTCTTTCAATATGCTTTTCTTCTTTTTTTCATTTATTTTTAATAACAACTTATTTTCAACTCTTTCTTCTGGATAAGATTTCCAACATTTTAAAGCCTCTATTTCTAAATCACCAACCTTTGCAATATCTCCAATTTTTATATCTAAAATTACAGTTTCTCCTGTAGCTTTATTTAAAACCTGTATTTTTGTATAATCAACAAACCGGTCGCTTGGTTGGTTTTTTATTAAATTTTTTTCTTCTTCCGGAACATTCTTTGAATTTAAATCATTTAAAAAACTACTTATATCATCAGACGAATAAGAACTCAAAGAAAAGATAAAAAAAATAAAAAAAAATAAACTACTTTTTATCATTTGATGCCTTATTTAACATAAATCTTGTAATTAAATCTTCCAAATCCATAGTAGATTCTGTAAATTCAAAACTATCCCCATCAGCAAAATATTCTTCATCTCCACCAACTAAAATCTTTAAATATTTACCACCAATGATCCCACTAGTGGATATTTTTAAATTACTATCAATTGGAAGTTGAACATCTTTTCTAATTCTTAAAGTTAATGTTGGTCTATAACTTTCGTCTATAAAATAACTTTCAACGTCACCAATTTCTATGCCACCAATCTTAACTTTTGTGCCAATATTAACTCCCTCTATATTATCAAAGGAAGCATTTAGCCTATAATAATCCTTATTTATAGATCTATTGGTAATTCTTATTGTAAAAAATACAAAAAATACAGAAAATATTATAACCAAAAATCCAATTAAAGTCTCTAATTTGTTTATTTTCATAAAAAATATAAAATAAATAACTAAATATATTTTAAATTATAAAAATAAAAAGTAAATTATTTATTTTATATTTTATTTTTTTACCAAAAACTAAAAATATTTGAATTAATTCTTATTCTATCAGGATTCATTCTCTTATCTATTTCCATTATCCACAATTCCATTGGAATTTTTTTATTACTTATATTTTTATCTAACTCTGAAGGGTTTATTCCCAACTCTACCAATCTATCCTCTATTGCTATTCTAAAAGGATATGCTGGATCACCTTCTTTTTCTGCTCTAAACATTCTTAGATAATCAAAAACACTATTTCCACGCTCATCTGTCTTTTTCATATTTTCTAAAAATTTGTTAGGATCAGAATATTTAACACTAGCAATTAATAAATCATAAGAACCAACAATTATAGCAAAAATAATTGGGTTTTTAAATTCTTTTTCTAGATTTTTTGAAATTTTTAATCTTTCTTGTTCATAAAGACGTTTTTCTTCTTCCAATAAATCTTCATCTTTACTTAAATACATTTTGTTTTTTATTGTTTACCATATTTTCATTATATATCAATTATTTTAAATGAACAAAAAAATAATAAAATTAATTTATATACTAAAAATTGTATATTATTAATCCAATATTTTATTTTTTTATAAAACTTCTTGAAATTATTATTTGAAAGTTTAATAATAGAAATAAACAAAAACTATTTTATTTAAATGAGTAAATTTCAAAAGTTACCGATAGATGGAAACGAAGCAGTTGCTAGAATAGCATATAAAATGTCTGATGTTTTTACTATCTATCCAATTACTCCTTCTTCACCTATGGGTGAATTAGCAGATCAATTTTCAGCTAAGGGAGATAAAAATATTTTTGGTTTAAAGCCTAGTGTTACAGAAATGCAAAGTGAAGCTGGAGCAGTTGGTGCTATGCATGGTGCTTTACAAACAGGAAGTTTAGCTTCTACTTTTACTTGTTCTCAAGGTCTTTTATTAATGATTCCTAATATGTATAAAATAGCTGGTGAATTAACTCCTTGTGTTATGCATATAGCAGCAAGAAGTCTAGCAGCACAAGGTTTATCTATATTTGGAGATCATCAAGATGTTATGTCAGTTAGACAAACTGGTTTTGCTATGATATCTAGTGGATCAGTTCAAGAAGCACACGATACAGCTTTAATAGCACATTTAGCTACTTTAAAATCAAAAGTTCCTTTTATTAATTTCTTTGATGGTTTTAGAACTTCACATGAAATTAACAAAATAGAATTAATTGATGATGAAACTATTAAATCATTAATTGAAGATAAATACATAATTGAACATAGAAATAGATCTTTAAGACCTGATGAACCAGTTATGAGAGGAACCGCTCAAAATCCTGATGTTTATTTTCAAGGAAGAGAAGTTTCTAACAAACTATATAATGAAATACCAAGTATAGTTCAAGAATATTTTGATAAATTTGCTAAATTAACAGGAAGACAATATCATTTATTTGATTATTATGGTTCAAAAGATGCAGAAAGAGTTATAGTTATTTTAGGTTCAGGAGTTCAAGCAGTTAAAGAAACAATTGAAACTTTAAATAATGAAAAAATCGGTGTTTTACAAGTTAGATTATACAGACCATTCTCTGCGAAAGATTTTGTAAAAGCTATTCCTTCTACTTGTAAAAAAATAGCCGTATTAGATAGAACAAAAGAACCAGGAAGCTTAGGAGAACCTTTATATTTAGATGTTGTTTCTGCTTTACATGAGGAAGGAAGAAATAATATAGAGGTTATAGGTGGTAGATATGGCTTATCTTCAAAAGAGTTCACGCCACCTATGGTAAAAGCTATTTTTGATGAATTAAATAAGTCTAATCCTAAAAAACACTTTACAGTTGGTATTAAAGACGATGTAACAAATTTAAGTCTTGATTATTCTAGTGATTTTGCAATTAAAAATAATGATGTAAAAGAAGCTATATTTTTTGGTCTAGGAAGTGATGGAACAGTTGGTGCCAATAAAAATAGTATAAAAATCATTTGTGATAGAGAAGAGTATTATGGTCAAGCTTACTTTGTATACGATTCTAAAAAATCTGGCTCTATTACAGAATCTCATTTAAGATTTGGTAAAAATAAAATCGATTCTACTTATCTAGTACAAAAAGCAGACTTTATTGGTTGCCATCAATTTACATTCTTATTTAAAATTGATATTTTAGGAAGAATTAAAAATGGTGGAACTTTATTGTTAAATACTCATTATTCTAAGGATGAAGTTTGGGATCGCTTGCCAAAAGTAGTTCAACAAACAATAATTGACAAAAATGTTAAATTATATGTTATAGATGCTTATGAAGTAGCTGAAAAAGCAAAAATGGGTGCTAGAATTAATACAATCATGCAAACTTGTTTCTTTAAGCTTGCTAATGTAATTCCAGCAGAAGAGGCTATTGAAGAAATTAAAAAAGCTATTGTTAAAACATATAGTAAAAAAGGTCAAGAAATTGTTGATAACAATATAAAAGCAGTAGATGGCAGTCTTGCTAATTTATATGAAGTAAATTATCCTAAAAATATTACAAGTAATATAGAATTAGATAAGAGTGTTACTGACGATGCTCCTGAATTTGTAAAAGATTTTACTGCTAAAATCATAGCTGGTAAAGGTGAAGAAATTAAAGTTTCTGAAATGTCATTAGATGGAACTTTCCCTACTGATACTACAAAATATGAAAAAAGAAATATAGCAGATAAAATAGCAGTATGGGATCAATCAAAATGTATTAGTTGTGGTCAATGTGTTTTGGCTTGTCCTCACTCTTGTCTTGAAGCTAAAGAGTATACAGACGATCAAATTAAAAACGCTCCTTCTTGCTTTAAATTCAAAGAAGTATTAGGTGATAAAACAGGTACAAAAAGATATACAATTCAAATCTCTCCTGAAGATTGTACGGGTTGTAGTATATGTGTCTTAGCTTGTCCTGTTGACGCTTTATCAATGCAACATAAACACGAAGTTATTGATAACGAAAAAACAAGTAAAAAATTCTTTGATACAATTAAAGGTAATGAAGTAGCAGATCCTAATAATATCAAAGATATTCAATATAAAGACTCTTTGTTTAAATATTCTGGTGCTTGTGCTGGTTGTGGTGAAACACCTTACCTATCATTAATTACAAAATTATTTGGTGATAGAATGGTTGTTGCTAATGCTACCGGTTGTTCTTCAATTTATGGTGGTAATTTGCCTACAACGCCATGGTCTAAAAACAAAGAAGGTAGAGGTCCAGCTTGGTCTAACTCTTTATTTGAAGATAATGCAGAATTTGGTCTTGGTTTTAAATTAAGCCAAGAAACACAAAGAGATGAAGCAATTGATCTTTTAAATAATTTAAAAGCTGAAATTGGTGAAGATTTAGTTAATGCTATAATTGAAAATTATGGTAAAAATAAAGATCAAGAAATTAAAGATCAAAGAGAAAGAGTTCAAGCTGTTAAAGATAAATTAGCTAAAATCAATACTTTTGAAGCTAAGCATTTAATAGCAATTATTGATGTAATGGTTGAAAGAAGTGTTTGGATTATAGGTGGTGATGGCTGGGCTTATGACATCGGATTCGGTGGTTTAGATCATGTTATAGCAAGTGGTAAAAATGTAAATATATTAGTAATGGATACAGAAGTTTATTCAAATACAGGTGGACAAGCTTCAAAAGCTACTAATATGGGTGCTTCTGCTAAATTTGCTGTAAATGGAAAACCAACATTCAAAAAAGATCTTGGTGCTATTGCTAGAACATATGGTAATGTTTATATAGCACAAGTTGCTATTAGAGCAAATCCAATGCAAGCAATGAAAGCAATTAAAGAAGCTGAAGCTTATAATGGTCCATCAATTATAATTGCTTACTCTTCTTGTATAGCTCATGGCGCTCCATTAGAAACAAGCTTCACTCAACAAAAAAACGCTGTTGAAAGTGGTATGTGGTTATTATATAGATATAATCCAGATTTATTAGCACAAGGAAAATCTCCAATGCAATTAGATTGTAAAGAACCTAAATTAGATTTATTGGAAACTTTCTTATATGCTGAAACTAGATATAGTTATATAAAGAAAACTAACCCAGAATATGCTAGTCAAGCTGTTGAACACTTGAAAGAACATATTACTAAAAAATGGAAAGAATATAAATTATATGCAGATAATGCATTATAGTTTATAATTAAAGGTGGAGTTAACTCCACCTTTTTAATTAATAATTAAAAATATGACAAAGATTATAATTACTTTTAATGAAAACTCTAATGTGGAACTTTTTCTTAATAATATAAACATATTAGAAAGAATTAAAGATGGTGTTTTATTGTGTGAAAATAAACAATTATCTTATAAAGAATTAAGTAATTATATTAGAAACAACAATCTTTTTGTTAGACATATACAACCAGCAGACATTATTAATAATAGTTTTGATTTTAGTAATCTACTAGATAAAAATAAAACATATTCTATACAAATAAGGGATAGAAATATAGAATTATATAATAAAATAAAAAGTTATCTTAATAATTTTAAAGAAGATGTAAAGAATCCAGAGCAAGTTATATCAATTACTGAACATAATGGTATCTTATATGGTGGAATTAGTGAAACAAGGTATAATTTATCAAAATGGATGAGTGGAGAATGTAGATATAATGTAAAAGATTTAATATCAAGAGCAGAATTAAAATTAATTGAAGCCATTGAAGTTTTTAATATAGATATTAAAAAATATAAAACAGCTATTGATCTTGGTTGTGCCCCTGGTGGTTGGAGTAAAGTTTTGCTTGATAATAATATAAAAGTTATTGGCATTGATCCAGCAAATATTGATAGTAGAGTTTTGAATAATAAAAACTTTACACATTTCAAAGGTAAAGTAGAAAACTTTAAAAATAAAGAAGTTTTTGACTTAATAGTTAATGATATGAAAATGGATTTTAAAAAATCTATTGATATTACAAAAAAATTACTAAAAAACTTGAATAGTAATTCAGTTATTATAATGACAATAAAATTATATAAAAAAGACGATATTATAGAAAGTTTAAAATATCTTAAAAATAATTTTACAATACTACAAAAAAGACAGCTATATCATAATAGAAACGAATATACAGTATTAATAAAAATAAATAATTAATTATATATTAAATTATGTTATATTTTGAAACAAAAATTAATATATATATATAATCATTATTATTTGTTTTATAATTTTATTAGTATTTATTAAAAGTTGTATTATAATTTTTTTGGAAAAAATAACAATTAAAAAAAATATGAAAAAATATTTTCAATAACATTATTAAGTTTTTTACTTTTAGTAAATAACTCTTTTGCAAAACATAATTTCTATATTGGTACTAATATCCAACATACAAATTATGATTTAAATATAATTATAATGACGATAATGGTATAACAAAAAATAAAGGTGTTTTTTCTGATGATAAAGTATTATCAGGAATAAGTGTCGGTGCTAGATTTTATTTCATGGATACTAAAATATTTATATCTCCAGAATTAATTATTAATATTTCAAATAATATTGCTGAAGAAGTTGATGCATCAACTTTAAACAAAACAAGCATAAAAGAATTAGTTTCAAATAATTTAAAATTTGGATATGACCTTAAAGAAAAACTATCTGTTTTTGTTTTAGTTGGAGGTTCATTAATGAAAAATACAGTATTTAAAAACAATTATTCTGGTTCCAATTTTATAGAAGATGAATTCCAAACAATTAATATTGGTTTCGGATTTGAATATTTTATAAAAAACAATATAGCGTTTGGTTTATCTTGGGTTATGAAAAATTCACTTAAAGAAGAATATGTTGGACCATATTATGAAGAATTTGAATCTTCTATGGATTCTATAATTTTTTCTATAAATTCATATTTTTAATTATATAAAAAATATACAAACTTGTTTAAGTTTATAAATTTAAACAAGTTTTTTTGATTGATAATTTAAATATTATCAATATTCTATACTAAACTAAAATTATTAAAAAATATCTTATTTTTATTAACAATAAATAATTCTTTACTAAAACTTTTATATTAGTAATAATTTTAAACACACCAATCACAATATAATAGCTACATATAAATAGAGATAATTGATAACCTATATTATATAGAAACAAACAAAAAAATTAATTTTTTGTTTGGAATTAATGTTGAATATAAATATTATTATAAACCAAGCTTATTGGTATTACAAGAATTTAATATTAATTTATTAAATACAACTTTTAATAACAAAATGTATTAAAAAATTATTAAAATATCTTTTAAAAAACAAAAAGAAATAACTACAGATATTTGTTTTAGTATTAAATATTATCTTAACAATAAGATATCTCTCGATGCTTCATATATATTAAAAAAACTTTTCTTATTATATCAATAGCATGAATTACGAAACACTGAGTATGGACAACATAATATCATTGCTTGATTTTGGTTTAAACTATTATTTTTAAAAATTTAATTACATAAAAAAACTACACTTTTATAAGTGTAGTTTTTTATTACTTTATAATAAAATTAATATAATTTTTCATTTAATTCAATAAAGTATTCTTGTTTGTGGTTACAAGCAGGGCACACTAATGGAGCTTCAGCAGAAGCAACATGATAACCACAATTTGTACATTTCCAAACAACTAGACCAGCTTTTTTGAATAATCCTTGTTTGTTTAAATCTTCAATAAGTTTATTGAATCTTTCTTCGTGATAAGTTTCAGCAGTAGCTATATTTTCAAAAGCCTTAGCTATAACTTCAAAACCTTCATCTCTAGCTATTTTAGCAAATTCTGGATACATGTCGGCCCATTCTTCATGTTCACCATTAGCTGCTGCAACAAGATTTTCCATTGTTGTTCCAATTTTTCCTGCTGGGAAGGTAGCTGTAATTTCTAACATGTCACCTTCTTCTAAAAACTTAAAAAATCTTTTAGCATGTTCTTTCTCATGATTAGCTGTTTCTTCAAAAATAGCAGCTATTGTAGGATATCCTTCTTTTTTTGCTACACTAGCAAAATAAGTATATCTATTTCTAGCTTGAGATTCACCAGCAAAAGCTTTCATTAAATTTTCTTTTGTTTTGGTTCCTTCTAATTTCATTTTTATTTGTTAATTGTTAAAACTATCGAAATAATATTGCTCTTTTTTTAATAGTCAATATTTAAATAATTAATAAATATATTTTATTGTTTTTTATTTTTTATATATTAAAATCAACTAAGAAATATTGTCATTAAATTTATGCTAAAAATAAGAAAAAATCTAAATTTAAATAATAATAATTTAAAAGAAATAAATCTATCTGGAGATATATTAATATCGAAATTAATATTATTAGTAGCCAGTTTGTGTGATGGTATATCTACAATAAAAAATATATCTGTATCGAAAGATATTATATTATTAGAAAATATATTAAAAAACTTTGGTATAAACATAATTAATAATGATAACACGTTGGTGAATGGTCTAAATATTAAAAAATGGAAACAGCCGAGTAATTTTATTGATTTTGAGAAATTGGTTGATATACTTTTTTATATGTTAAATATATTATCAAAAACTAATTTTAAAACTTTTATTACTATGAATGAAAATTTGTTAAATATTAATTTTGATAATTTAAGTTATTTACAATCAAACAATAATTTGGTTTTTAGGGATAAACATACTCTCCCGGTGTTAGTTAATGGAACTTCGGATTTTAAAAAAAATAAAATAGATGTTGATAATACAATTGATAAATATTCCATAATATTTAATGCAATTGCTAATAATTATGATTGTTTAATTAATGAAAAAGAATTAAAAGAAGAATACCTTGAATCAATAATAAGATATTTTGGTTTTAACATAAAAGAAAAGCTTTCGGAAGCTAGAAATATATTAAATAAAGACTGTAAAAAAAGCAAAGAAATATTGATTTTATCAAATAAAGAGAAAATAACCGGAAAAGAATTTGTTGTTCCTGCGTCACAGCTAGAAGCTTCTTATGTTTTGTTCTTATCTTCGATTTTGGGGGTTAAAGAATTATTAATACCAAATATAGCATTAAATGAACTAAATACGGACATTGTAAAAACACTGTCAGACAATGGTCTTAATATAACTTATAAAAATCAAAAGATAGTAAATAACTTAAAGGTTTTAGATATACACTTTAAAGAAAGTATATTAAATGAGGTTTCTGTATCTGAAAAAAGATTGTCAAACATAATTGATGATCTTCCTCTTATTATAATGTTAAATGTTTTAAAAAAGAATAAAATAAACATAGTTGGAATAAAAGAATTAAAATTAAAAAATAATAGAAATTATGTAGAATTCTTAAATATAATAAAATCTATTAATGTTTCCGCAATAGAAAATAAAAATATATTAGAAATCAATCCAGAAGCGTTATCTATACCAGACAATCCAATTTTATTAGACGAAATAGATGGAATTACCAACAAAACAAAATTAGTTTTGTTTTTAAGTAATATAGCTCTTTCTAAAAATGTTTTTGAATTAAATGATAGAGAAGTTTTTGATGTATTTCCAAATATATATGGAGTTTTAGAACAATTAAATTTAGAAATAGAATGATTAAAATATCAACATGGAATGTTAATTCAATTAGATCTAGACTAAATAGTCTTGATTATTTTATTAAAAATAGCAATCCAGATATAATTTTATTACAAGAATTAAAATGTACTGACGAACAATTTCCACAATTGGAATTGTCTCAATATAATTATAATATAATTTTAAAAGGTCAAAAAGCATATAATGGAGTTGCTATCTTATCAAAATATCCACTATATGATGTAAAATATGATTTACCATTATACAATCTAGTAGATAAAGATGAAGATTCTAGATATATTGAGGCAAGAGTTGATATTAATGGCAAAACATTAAAAATTGCTTCAATTTATGTTCCTAATGGTGGAACAACAGAAGATGTAAAAGATATTACTGAAACAGAAAAATTTTATAATAAAATAAAGTTTTATAGAAGATTAAAGGAACGTTTTAAATTAGATATTAAAAATAAAGAAATGGTTATATATGGTGGAGATTTTAATACCTGCCCACAATTAATAGATATGTACAGTATTAAAAAAGATGGAGATATTTGTTGTAATATAAAAGAAAGAGTTGAGTTTGAAAAAATATTAAATATTGGACTATACGATTTATTTAGAAAGTTTTATAAAGAAAATAAAGAATATAGTTGGTGGGGTTATAGAGCTAAAAGCTGGGAAAAAAATCTTGGTTTAAGAATAGATGCTTTATTAACTAGTGATGATCTAATAAATAATATTACTGATTGTTTTGTTGAAAAGAATATTAGAGAATTAGAAAAACCATCAGATCATGTACCAATGACTTGTTTAATTAATTTATAGGTTTTATATGAAAATATTATTATATCAACCAGATATAGCAGGTAATGTTGGAACTATAATTAGAATGGCTGTTTGTTTTGACATTGAATTAAATATAATTGAGCCATGTGGCTTTCCTTTCGATGAAGATAAAATAGTAAAAAGATCCGCTATGGACTATTTTAAATTTGTAAAATTAAAAAGATATGACTCTTTTGAAAGTTTTAAAGAAAATAATAAAGATTGTAGAATAATTTTATTAACCACAAAATCTTCTATGCCTTATTATGATTTTAAGTTTGAAGAAAATGATGTAATTATGGTAGGAAGAGAAAGTGCTGGTGTTCCAGAAGAAATACATAATAATGTAGATAATAGATTATTAATTCCTATGAAGAATGGTGCTAGATGTTTAAATGTGGCAGTTAGTTTATCAATAGTAGTTAGTGAATGTTTAAAACAATGTAAATTATTTAAAAAAGATTGCTAAAAGCAATCTTTTTTATTTATTTTCTAGTTCCAGTAGAACCAAAGCCACCATCACCTCTTTCTGTATTATCTAATTCTTCTACAACTTCAATGTCTGCTTTTTCATATTTTGCTATAACCATTTGAGCTATTCTTGATAGATGTTCTACTTTATAATCTTCATTACCACAATTCATTAAAATAATACCTATTTCACCTCTATAATCAGAATCCACAGTACCAGGGGAGTTTAAAACTATAATACCATTTTTTAAAGATAGTCCGGATCTAGATCTAATTTGCGCTTCATAACCATCAGGTAAAGACATAGCTAGTCCAGTCTTAAATAATTTTATTTCTCCTTTTTTTAAAATATATTCTTCTGTATCCAATAGAACATTTAAGTCAAAACCAGCAGAGCCTGTTGTTTTATATTCAGGAATAATTGCTCTACTATCTAATTTTTTAAATTGTATTTTCATAAAATTATACTATTTTTTATCAAAAAAATAATATTTTTTATTTTAAAAAAAGCAAGATTATAAATAGATACAAAAAAACTAGCGTCATCAGCTAGTAATTTTATTTTAGTGGCTCCACAAGTAGGGCTCGAACCTACGACCGATCGGTTAACAGCCGATTGCTCTACCACTGAGCTATTGTGGAACAACTGCAATCATTATAATTTACATTTTTAAAATGTCAAGAAAAAAATATTAAAAAAATAAAAAAAGATAGTTGATTTAATAATCAACTATCTTTCGTACAAAGGAGGCACTTTTAATTATAAAAACTAGTTTTTAAAATACAAGTATTAATTGTAATTTTTATTTTTATAAACTAATGGTATATATTAATAATATTTTATACAATTAAGCTTATATTGTATTTATAAAAATTACAAAATAAAATTTCAGAAAATTTTTTATTACTATAAAATTTTTTCAATATATGTTGACTTTAAAATAATATTTAGTAAAATAAATAAAATAATAACAAAATAAAGAGATATGAAAGATTTACACTTACATTTATCTGGAGCAACATCTCCAATTCTTTTATTCGAAATGATTAGTGAAACAGGTATCAAGATAAAGGCAAAACAATATGAACAATTTGTTAATACATTATTAATGGAAGATAATAAAGTTAAAAATCTTGACGATTATCTCGATATTATACATACAATAGATGAAACACAAAGTTCTCCAAGAGCTGTTGAACTATCTTTTTATGATAGTTATAAAAACTCTTTTTTATCTGGTTGTAAATATTTAGAGTTAAGATGGAACCCTTATAAAAGAAGTCAAAACTTTAAGATAGATTTAGATAAATTGATAGTTTCTGCTAGAAGTGGTTATGAAAAAGCAAATTCCATATTCGGTATTGAAGGAGCCATGATATTTTGTCTAGGTAGAGATTGTACAGAAGAACAAAACGAAGGTATTTTTAAAAAAGCAATACAATATTATAAAAAGGGTGTTATAGGAATAGACACTGCTGGACCTGAATCAAAGGTTCCTATAAAACCAGAATTCGAACAATATTATAAAACCGCTAATGCTCTTGGTATGATGACTACAATTCATTGTGGGGAACCAGATTATGAAACAGTTGAAGATACATTAGCAACGGTTTTAGAAAAATATAAAGTAAAAAGAATAGGACATGGAGTTCAAATACATAGATTTCCTAATTTAATGAAACTTGCTTCTAGTATGGGTGTTATGTTTGAAATATGTATATCAAGCAATCTTGTTACTAAAGCTGTTAATTCATTAGATGATTTTATAAAAATATTTAAAATATTTGAAGAATATCAAATTAATTATACAATATGTACAGATTCAACCTTTTCATTAAAAACAAACATAGCTAATGAAAATAAGATATACAATGATTTAATGGAAAAATCAAAAAAAAAGAAGTAGTAAAAAATGAAAGCTTTATTAATTAGTAATCCATTATCTGGTAATTATAATGATAAAAAAATAAATCTTTTAATATCTTCATTAAATAAAAAAAATATAATTATTGAAAGATATAATTTACAAAAAGAAGAAAAAATAGATAATATTATACAGAAGATCAACCCAGATGAATATAGTGAATTAATATTAGCTTTTGGTGATGGTACGATAAATAGTGCCTGTAATGCCTTATTAGAAAGAGATGATTATGATAAATTTAATATTTTAATTATTCCAATAGGAACTGCCAATGTTATATCAATGGAATTAAATTGTAACAAAACTAAGAATGCAGTAAAAGCTTTTTTAAAAGGTAATGTAAAAAGAGTTCATATAGGTATTGCTAATGATAGATATTTTGTAGCTATGGCTAGTGCAGGTTTTGATTCTGTTTCTGTTCAAAATGTTAACGAAAATCTAAAAAGAAAAATTGGTAAATTAGCTTATATTTATTCTTTTTTAAAAATTTTATTTAAGAAAAAAGATAAATTAATTACAAAAGTCAATGGAAAAAAATATGAAAATATTTTAACATGTGCTAGCAATGGTATGTATTATGGAATAAAAGTAAAAGCAACAAATTCAAAAATTATAAATAATAGTTTTGATGTTGTTATAATAAAAAAATTTAATATGTTTCATGCTATTAAATATTTGTTTACTAGAAAATCTAATAATTCAATAGAATATATAAAAGATGTAGATAAACTATCAATTGATGGTTCTATACCATTTCAAATCGATGGCGATTGTATGGGAGAATTACCAATTGAAATAAAATCTACAAATAAATTTTTAAACTTTTATTATTATAAGTAATAATTAATCATTTCCAAGCCATTCATCAACTCTACTTAAATGAGTAAAATTACTATAACCATTCTTGTTTGTTGCTATAAATGGGCTATTTTTTATAGCATCTATTATTGTAATTAATCTATTTTCTATAATTTTAAGATCAAAATTACCAGAATTAAAAGATTTCACTTCTTGTTTATTAAAATTAATATACCAATATTCAAATTGACTAACTTTATAATTATTTTTGTTTAGTATATAATATTCAAGAGGTAATTGTATCTCTCTTAAATTTTCAACATCTTTATCTTTTTTTTCTCCACCAGTTTTATAATCTACTATATCAATAATATTATCAATTTTTTTTTCTATTCTATCAATTTTAGCACTTATATTAAAATCATTTAATCTTACAAAAAATCTATTTTCAGTTAAAACGCTTTCAAAATGTCTTTCTTTTCTTATTCTAATAAAATTATCAAAAGCAACTTTTACTTTATCATAATAGAGCCTTATCATTGTTTTATTGTTTAAAAATAAATTATTTAACTCTTCGTTTATTATATTATCACAATTTTTTGGTTTTTCATTTTCATATCTTTCAAGTATTTTATGTATTAAATTACCAATTGCTAAGTTTAAATTATAATTTTCAAACACATCTGTTTCATATAATTTTAATATGTATTGAGCATATATATCATATGGATTTTTTATAAAAGTATTTATTAAAGTTGGAGATAGATTCATTAATCTATATTTTTTATCTGGACAAGGCTCAGGTCTTTTTGCTTTATAATTATATTCTTCTATTTCATTAATAAGTTTATAAATATCCTTAATTTTATTGTCTGTATTTAATTGTAATTTATTACAATATAATAAAGTTTTTATTCTTTGTAAAAATCTTGACTCAAACGATATATTTCCAGCGACTTTCTTTGATCTAGTAATAACAACATTTTTTTGAGATATTAATTGTATAAAATCATGTGCACTTTTCCCTATTTCTATATCTCTTGATAATAACCCAAAACTTTTTCTCATACTTTTACTCATCCAAGGATCTGTAGCTATATTTCTAGGAAAAACGCCATCATTCATATTAAATAATACAACTAAATCATAATTTATTAATCTTGCCTCTTGTTGTGATATTATATTTATTGCTTTATTTTTTGAATAATTTTCACTATATGATTGTTGAGAAAAAATATAACTAATTAACTTAAAATATGTTTCTACATTAATATTTTTACATAAATCTATTGATAATATATTTTTATTTATAAAATCAATAATTTCCAAATCTTCATCTTTTAAATCAAAACTTATATTTTTTAACAAAGCAAT
Source organism: uncultured Alphaproteobacteria bacterium (assembly GCA_949288805.1). Lineage (GTDB taxonomy): Bacteria > Pseudomonadota > Alphaproteobacteria > Rickettsiales > UBA1997 > RGIG8782. The sequence goes on from CASELL010000003.1 coordinate 22,842, forward strand.
ATGATTATTTAAAAAATTACTAAAACTATCTTTTTCTTTAAAAATAGAATAATATTCTAATATTTTATCAAGAAATATATTTAATTCATTGTCCCCTTTTAATTTATAAAAATCTATATTGTCATCATTTAGAGAATATACAAAAATATTTTCTTTTAATTCAATTTTGTAATTATTTAATTCTTCTTTATTATAACCAAAACTTATTCTTTCATTATTAAGCAAATCAATAAAAACTTCTTTCTTAAACTCATCAATATAACATTGAATTATTAATAAAAAATATTTCACAAAATTATTATTTATATATTTATTACCAAAAGCATTATTAATTGGTAAATTATATTTTTTTAGGTTTAATTCTATTAAATGAGAATATTCATCGGTTGATATTATAGCTATATTATTTAAAGTATTTTTAGCTATATAATCTAATAAATATAAAGTTATTACATCAATTTCTTCATAAATATTATCACATTCAAAATATTTTATATTATCAAGATTATTTAAGTCTTTGTTGTTATGCCAATTATTAGTTAAAGAATAATTTGACATGGCTTTATTTATTAGATCAACACTATTTATTGTTTTGTATTCTTCATATTCTATATTTTTTATATCTTTAATATCTAAATATTTAATTATGTTATTATAATAATAATTACTGTCTATTTCATCAGCTATACAATCTTTTATATAACCCTTCATAAAATAATATGTATTATCATAAACAGATAAAGTTTTTATTAATTCATTTGTTATTTTAATATCTGTAAAAATACCAGCAAAAATTATAGGATTTTTTGGTTTTTTATTTTTAAAAGAATCTTTATAAAACTTTAAATTAATTAAAGAGTTTTTATTTTTAGATATAATATTATTTTCATTTAAAAACTTATTCCATTTCTTACCAAAAACTTTTAAAAACTTTAATATTTTTTGCCAATGTAAAGAATATTCATCATCAACTATATTCTCTAAATCGTCCAGATTTAATTCTTGTTGTTCTACTTCTTGAAAAAAATTACTTAATTCATTAGCAAGATTTATTGCTTGGTCTATATTTATATTTTCTTCTATTAATTTTTCTATTAATAAAAGTTTATATTTAATAGCAGAAGTGGATTTTGTAATATCAAGATACTTTTCTATATTATCATAATCAAGACTTAATATTTCATCATAATCTATATCACCTATCGCTTTAATATTTGGTAAAATTATTGACTTCTTGTTTGAATTTTCTAAAAAAATTTTTTTTAATTCATTTACTGATCTTCTACTTGGCAAAAATACATCAACAAAAGACATATCTATGTCATTATCAAAATTATCAACTATGTACTTATATAAACTTCTTAAAAAATCATAATTTGATGGGATATTTAAAAAAATCATTGTATTTCTTCTAAAAAAGCCTTCTCTAATGATTGTATATTATATTTATTTTTTAATTCTTCGGGAGTTCCAATAAATTGTATTTTATTATTATTTAAAACTCCAATTCTATCACATATTTCATCAATATCCGAAAGTATATGAGAGCTAAAAAATATAGATTTATTATCTTTTTTATAATCTAACAAAATATTTTTTAAATTAATTCTAGCTTTAGGATCAAGTCCACTCATAGGTTCATCAAGTATCATTAATTTTTTATTATTTAAAACACTTGTAATCAAACCTATTTTTTGGCTCATACCTTTTGATAAACTAGATATTTTTTTATTTAATACACTTTTATCTAAATCTAAACTCTCACATAAGATATTAACTTTATCTATATCAAAATTATTAGCAAATATTTTTATAAACTCTATACATTTCAACTGTTGATTTGGTTGAAATTTTTCAGGTAAATATGATATATTGTCTCTACTATTTTTGTTATTAACATCAATTCCGCATATATCAATACTTCCAGATGAAGGATTTAAAAGATTTAATATAGTTTTAATCAAAGTAGTTTTACCAGCTCCATTTAACCCTATTAAACCAAATATTTCACCTTCTTTAATTTCAAGATTAATATCATTCAATATAGTTTTATCAAAATATTTTGTATATAAGTTTTTAATATTTAAAACAAACATGTTATTTGCTATTTTTTAAAAAATATAAGTAAAAACCCCAACTAATAATTATCATAATAATATAAGCTATACATATTATTATACTAAATAACCAAGTTCTAATTAACAAACCAATTAACAAAACACATAATAACAATAAAATCATTTGTTTATATGTTGTTTTTAATTTTAATTTTTTTAAACAAGGTGTAGGTATTGTACTACCTGCTAATAGAGCAACTATAGAAGTGTTTATTATAACATATAATGGACATATATTTAAGGTTGAAAATTCTAAACTTAAAGCTAATGGCAATAAAACTAATGCTGCCGCCATAGGAGCAGGAACGCCTTTAAAAAAGTATTTATTTAATGGATTTTCATGATCTTCATTATTTAATGCTACATTAAATCTTGCTAACCTGATAGCCATACATATAGCTAATAATAAAACTGGAAACCAAGCAACATTTTTTATTGCTGTATATTCTTCCATTTTCCAAAAATACATTAAAAACCCAGGGGCAATACCAAAATTAAAAAAATCAGCCAAAGAATCCATTTGTGCACCAAATTCACTAGCAGCATTCAATTTTCTAGCAACTCTTCCATCTATACCATCAAAAAGACAGGCAATAATTATACATATTCCAGAAGAACTAAAATCTCCACTTATAGCTAGTTTTACAGATAACAACCCTAAACATAAAGCAGTCATTGTTATCATATTTGGAATTAGTTTTGTTATTTCAAAACTGCTTTGTTCTTCTTTTTCCATAATATTACCTATTTTTTATTTATAAAATTATTTAAAATTATTTAATTCTAGCTAAAATACTTTCACCAGCTATCATAGTTTGTCCTATTTGAACAGCAGGTACAACTCCTTCTGGTAAATAAATATCTACTCTACTACCAAACTTTATTATACCATATTTATCACCTTTTTTAACTTCTTGATTTAAAGCTAAATTACAAACTATTCTTCTAGCAACTAGACCAGCTATTTGAACTACTGGAAATTGTAACCCATTCTCTGTTTCAATAACACAAGATTGTCTTTCATTATCTTTACTATATTTATCAACAGAAACATTTAAAAACTTACCTTCTCTATAATGAAGTTTTGTAATTTTACCAGCAACTGGTATTCTTTGTAAATGAACATTAAAAACACTTAAAAATATACTAACTCTTGTCCATTTTTTATTTTCGTCCATTTCCAATTCTTCAGGTGGAAAAACTTCTTCTATAGCATCAACAACACCATCAGCAGGAGCCACAACAACGTCATCTTCATTATTTATAACTCTAACTGGATCTCTAAAAAAATAAATTGATAATAATAGAAGTATTACAAAAATCATACCGAAAATATTCGATATTAAAGAAGCAATAACGCTTAAGAAAGCAATTGTTAATATTATACTATACCCTTCATTGTTTATTGGTATAATAACTCTTTTTAATGTATCTTTTATTGTTGACATAATTTTTTAAACTTTGTTTTTTTTTACTATTTTTAATATAGTTTTTTTGAAAAGTCAATAATTTTAATCATATATTGATACAAACAAAACATTTTTTAAAAATATACTTAAATAAATTCAACTAAAAAAAATATTTAAAGTTTATAGAAAAATTACTATAATTTTCTTTCATGTTAAAATATTCATACTCAAAACTAAAAGAAAATTTATCATTAAAATAAAAACTTTGATTTAATTTTAAATAATTTTTGTAATCTAGATTATTTTTAATAGGCAAATAAAAACTAACAATAGTATTACTAAAATTAAACAATTTTAAACTAAAACCCAATTCTTGTTCAAAATACAATTTATCAAAATATCTAATAGAAGGCAAAAAATAAATATTTAAAACATCTTCAATTAAATTATATGTTTTACCAATTCCAAAATTAAAATCAACATTGCCATTATTTTCACTTAATTCATATAATTCTCTATAACCTATATTTAATTTAAAAGACAATGTAGGCAATAAAATACTGCTAGGATTTAATGACTTAATATTTATTAAATCTATATAGTTTATATTAATTTTATTTGTAGACAAATTATAATTAATTTTAGTTTTTAAAAAATTTAATTCAAAATCATTAAAATATTGAGAATTATTATCATATATTTCTTTATAAACAGGATAAAAAGTCAAACTAATTACATTATCTTTTTTGTAATTTTCATAAGATAATTTAATAGCACTAGAATATTGACTTTCTAGTGGATTTTTAACTTTTTGTCTTAAATTAACATATTCCCAACCTTTAAAATTATCATAAATAATTTTTTGTATATTATTATATTTATTAATATTGATTTTATTTCTTAAAACAAGATCACCAGATACATAATCAGCAACCACAAAAGATTCTTGATTTTTTATATAATTTACATTTTCAGTTTTTATAAATTTTTTAATATTTATTTCTTCTTTAATTGTAAAATTATCTTTAATCATTTTAATTTTATAAGAATCACTAGGACTTAATTCTATATTTTTAATTAAATTATTTTTATATATATTTTTTAAAATATCCAAAGGTGTTTGCCAAGGCTTCTTATTTAATTTATAAAACTTTTCATTAATACTGGATAATAAAAAAATAGTAGCAGTGCCACAATTATGATTTATAAAATTATAAGGCACTTTAATACTTTTTAACTCCCAAATATGATATATAAAATTTTCAATTTCTTCTTCACTTAAATCTAATTCATAATTCCAAATATTCCTTTTATCAATATCATTATATTCTTCTAATTTATTTTTATATGGTGTTAAAACATAATAACCAATAGAACTAGTAAATAACGATTTTAAATAAAACAAAAAATTATCTTCCATTATAGCATAATAACTTAAAGCGTTTTCTCTATCATTATCTCCAACTATTCTTATAAACATATGACCCATCATACTAGCTATTGAAGTAATTTGTTCTGAAGCATAAGATATATATATTTTTTTAGCAGATAAACTTTTTATATATTTTTTAAACTCTTTACAATCAGGTTTAGGAAAAATATCTCTATTTAAATTTAATTGTTTTAATATATAATTAAATCTAGCAGGATATTTACAAATAGAATGATTTTCACTCAAATCATCATCTTTTAAAAAACTTATTATTGTAGCAATAAACTCTTCTTTTAAATCGTGATTTTTTGTTATAAAAAAGTTTTTGTCTTTAATAATACTTTTTTTCCCATTATAATGTAATAGAGATTTCCATTTTATATTATTATAATCTTTATCATGATATTTAATTATTATATTATTATATTTTATAAAATTATCTTCTACTATAAAACTATTATCTACTAATGTTTTAGAATATACATTAGTAGATAATATAAAAATAAATAAAATTTTATTTACAAGTGCCATTGCTATTTACTGGCACAACTATTGTATCATCATAAGTCCATAAAGCACCACTAACAGCATCTGTTGTAGTTCCAATAACTCCACCAGTAATTATATTACCAAGAAATATAGGATTAATTCTAGCATTTGATATTGTAGTAGTTTGTCTATAACATTTATCTTTTACTGTTATAATAACAGGTTGATTTTTTGTTTTTAATGTAGTAATAGAAGGGATGGCAGTATTTTGTACTAATTCTCCATTTCTAATTTCTATATTAACCTTATCAACACTAGAATCACTAGGAATAACATTAACAATTTTAGATGTTCCACTAAATAATGTAGCACAACTTGTTAATAAAATTGGCAATAATAAAAAAACTTTTTTCATAAATATATAAGAATTAATAACAATTTAATAATATAATATATTTTTTTATATTCAACATTATTCTATTTATCAAAAACTATATTTATATACAATTTATATTAATCTTTACAATAAGCAACTATTGATTTATGATATATTTTATTTTCTTCTAGCCCTAACAAACTTTTCAGCTTCAGAAAATAATATTACTATTAATGCTAAACAAAACATTACAAATATTTCTTTTATATTTAAAGCTTGTATTCTTAATATTTTGTTCATTATTAAACTATTACTTGCTATTAAATGAATAGAAACAGCCGACAAAATACCAATTAACAATTTTTTATTTTGTTTTATACTATGTTTAAATATTGATTTTGTTTCTGATCTACTATTTAAAACTTGTAAGTTTTGTATAAATACAAATAACATTAACAATAAACTAGCAGATTTTACATGACTATAATTTAAAATATTAGTACAAGAATAGTAAACAGATATACATAAAACTGTAATAATTGCTATCATCCAAGTACATCTTTTTATCATTATATCATTAAATATTGGTTCTTCTGGTCTTCTAGGTTTTTGAGTCATTTCATTACCCTCACCTCTTTCAAAAGCAAGGAATATATTTTGAACTCCCTCTGTCATTACATTTAACCATAATAATTGAGAAGCATTAAATGGAACTGGTAAACCAAACATTATTGCTAAAATATAAATAATTACTTTTGGAATACCACAAGAAACAGCAAAAAATATTACTTTTCTAATATTATTATAAACAATTCTTCCTTCTTCTACAGCATTAGTAATTGAAGCAAAATTATCATCCATTAATATAATGTCAGCACTTTCTCTTGCTATATCTGTTCCACCTTTACCCATAGCAATACCAACATTAGCATTTTTCAAAGCAGGCGCATCATTTACACCATCACCTGTTACGGCTACAAAATTACCATTTCTAATCAAAGATTGAACTATATCTAGTTTTTGTGTTGGTTCCATTCTTGAATAAACTCTAGTAGATTTTGTCAAATTATCCAATTCTTCTTCGCCTTTATTTTTAGCTTCTTTAACATCAAGTCCAGTTTTTACTTCTTTTTGAGTTTTAACAAAACCAAGTTGATTTGATATAGCAAAAGCAGTTTTAGGACTATCTCCTGTAATCATAGCTATTTTTATACCTGCTTTTTGACATTCTTCAACAGCGCTTTTTGCTTCTGGTCTTAATGGATCTAACATAGAAACAAGAGATACAAAATTAATATTTTTTATATCTTCAAGACTATATTCTTTCTTTTCAATAATCTCACCACAACCCAAAGCCAATACTCTCATACCATTATTAGATAATTCTTCTAATTTATTTAAAACATTAGAATAATTAACATCTTCCTTACACATTGATAAAATTGTTTCAGGCGCTCCCTTAACAAAAGCATAATTTTTACCATTAATTTTATTAATACTAGCAGAACATCTAGCATCAGAAGTATAATAAAATAATTTTATTCTTTCAAATGTATCAAGTATTTTTTTAAAATTATAACCTTTTCTTTCTACATATTGTAAAAAAGCGATATCAACAGCATCTCCAAAGAAATCATCTCCTTCACAATTTGATTCGTTAGGTAAAACAGCACATAAAACACCTAATTCTTCAAGATTTAAATTATTAAAATTACTTTCTTTAATTTCTTCTTTATTTATAATTGATAAATCAACACTAGAACCATCTAAATTATAAACCTCTACAACCTGCATTTTATTTTGAGTTAAAGTTCCTGTTTTATCAGAAGCAATAACTGTACAAGAACCAAGAGCCTCAACAGCAGAAAGATTTCTAACAACTACATTTCTTTTTGCCATATTTATCATACCAATAGACAATGTAATTGTAATTGTAATTGGCAACCCCTCCGGAATAGCAGCAACAGCAAGACTAACTGCCATTAAAAATGTTTCAGTAGCATTGTCTCCTCTTAATATCGCAGCAATTATAATTATAACAACGGCTACACCTATAATTAAAGTGAACATTTTAGAAAAACTTTCCATTCTAACAACTAATGGAGTTTCTGCTTCAGATTTTTGAGTAATTTTATCGGCAATCTTTCCCATTTCAGTATTTATACCAGTAGCCTTTACTATACCTTTTGCTACACCTTTTGTAATAATTGTTCCAGCAAAAAGTTCATTAAACTTTTCTTGTATTTGACAACCATCTTTTTGTTTATAATTAGCATCTTTTTTAACTACTTCACTTTCACCTGTTAACATTGATTCGTTAACTTCAAGATTTTCACTTTCAATTAAAGTAATATCAGCAGGAACTTTGGCACCATCTTTTAAAATAACTAAATCACCATTAACAAGATATTTAGCCTCTATTTCCATTTCATAACCATCACGAACAACAACTGCTTTTGACACAACCATATTTTTTAATGAATCAGCGGACTTTTGGGCAGAATATTCTTGAATACAACCTATTAAAGAATTAATTGATAATATTATAAATATAAAAATACCATCAGAATATTCTTTTAAAAATATTGATATACAACCACCAAAAAGTAAAATATAAATTAATGGATCACAAAATTGTTTTAAAAAAGTAATTAATATATGTTCTTTTTTAATTTGTGGTAATTCATTTAAACCATTCTTTTCAAGTTTTATTTTTGCTTCTTCACTAGTTAATCCAATCATACTATCTCCTTTATAAATTAATTGAAATATTTTAAGTTTAATTCATTTACTGCTTCTTTTGGAATAAAATCCAATATAATAATTGTTTGCTGTGTTTTCTTAATTTCATCTTCCACATTTATATTTGTATTTGTATTATTTATTTGGTCAACTCTATCATTTAATGTTTTATTTATTTCTGCTATGTCTTCTTTATCGATCGTATTAAACAATTTATCCACTGTTATACTAGTCTTATAACCAACCTTTTTGTTTATCAACAGGTCGTAGTAAATATTATCTTTTTTGGTCATTTTTATAAAAAAATTTATAGCTCCATCACCAATAGTTGGTTTTTCGTTTTCTTTAAGAAAATCTGTTTCTAAACTAATATAAATATAATCTCCATCCTTTACTCTTCTGTTAAGATCTATTTTATTATTTTTTAATCTATCTTTATATATCTCATCAAGCCTATATAAAACAAGAAATAAATTAGTAGTATTTTCTATATTTTCTTCTTCTTTGTTTTGTTCTACTTGAATCTCTTTTTTCACAATCTCTTTATCTGTCAATGAATCTTTTTTATTATTTAAAGTTTCTTTCTTTTTATCTTCGTTAAATATAAATTCAAGATCTTTTTTGTCTTTTGTTTTTAGTGTTTTAATAACATCTTTAGCTTTCTCTTTATCTATATATTGTTCTTTAGCTCCTATTATAATTAAAGTCATAAATACAATAAAACCAATTAAAAATCTAATACTTTTTCTAGATAATAAATCAAATATAATTTTTAATATTTTCATATAACCTCCTTATTCAAGATTTTCATTTAATTCTAATATTCTATCTAATAAACTAGTTTCAACACCCTGTTCTTTATTAATCTGATCGTTTATTTTTTTTAACTCACCAAGATTATTTAACATAGATATTCTTTCTAATCTTCTGCTTTCAATTTGCTCTTCTGTGTCTCCTTCATAATTATAATTTAAATCTTGCATTAATATCATTTTAACAATTTTATCTGGATCTTTAACTATACCATTTTGATCATCCGTTGATGACTTTAAATTATCTATTAATTCCATACCTCCAATTACTTGACCCCATATAGTATATTCACCATCAAGATGAGGGGCATAATCACTTGTTACTATAAAAAATTGACTGTCAGCACTATTTATATCAGAAGCTCTAGCCATAGAAACCATACCTCTTGTATGTTTTAAATCATTTATTTCAGCGTACATTTTACCAAACTTACTACCACCTGTTCCTGTATTAGTTGGATCTCCAGTTTGAGCTATAAAATCATCTATTACTCTAAAAAAACCAAGACCATCATAAAACCCTTCCCTAATTAATAATTTTACTCTGTAAACATGTCCAGGGGCCTTATCAGGAAAAGTATTTATAACAACAACTCCATCTTCTAACTCCATTAATATTAAATCATTTAATTCAATATCTTTTGAAATATTATATGTAGCTGCTTTAGAATTGGCTAATAAAAATATGTTTATAAAAAATAAAATCAATAAATATCTAGTTATTTTCATTATTGTCTCCTTTAAAAGTTGTAGCAAACAAAGAGGAATGTAAAGAGTTATCAACTTCTGCTTTATTCTCGTCCACTCTAATTTCTTCACCATTAATAAGTTTTTTAATTTCATCACCTGTTAATGTTTCATATTTTAATAAAGCATTAGCTATAATATCTAATTTATCTCTATTATCAAGTAAAATCTGTTTTGCCCTATCTTTTGCTCTTTGTATAGTATTTTTAACTTCTTCATCAATTAATTTTAAAGTTTCATTAGATGCAGCTTCAAAACCATAACCGTTTTCATTTTGTAATTTATCAGCAAAATAAACAGGCCCAACTTTATCATTCATACCCCAACTAACTACCATATTTTTAGCATAGTAAGTAGCACCTTTAATATCACTCAAAGCACCAGCAGTAATTTTGTCTTCACCAAATACAACTTCTTCTGCTGCCCTACCACCCATTGATATAGTAATATCATCAATAATACTAGCCTTAGTCATTGTTGTGTAGTGTTTATCATTTTCAGGAAGTCTAGCAACATAACCACCAGCACCACCTCTTGATATAATTGTTGCTTTATAAATAGGATCAGTATTTTCACAATTTAAAGTAACAAGAGCATGTCCTGCTTCATGATAAGCTATTAATTTAGTTTCTTCTTCTTTTTTAACTTTGCTTTGATTCTTTACACCCATTACAACTCTTTCTTTAGCCTCTTCAATTTCATCATTTGTAATTACTTTTTTATTTAACCTAGCAGCAAGAAGTCCTGCTTCGTTAATTATATTTGCTAATTCAGCACCACTAAAATTAGGAGTAGATTTAGCAATAGATTTTAAATCTACATTAGGAGCCATTTTAACCTTTTTAGCATGAACTTTTAAAATCTCTTCTCTACCTTTAACGTCAGGAAGTTGTACTCTAATTTGTCTATCAAATCTCCCTGGTCTTAGTAAAGCTTTATCTAAAACATCTTCTCTATTAGTCGCAGCAATTACAATAACCCCTTCATTACCCTCAAAACCATCCATTTCAACTAACAATTGATTTAAAGTTTGTTCTCTTTCGTCGTTTCCACCACCAATACCAACACCTCTATGTCTACCCACAGCATCTATTTCATCAATAAATACTAGACAAGGAGCATTCTTTTTTGCCTCACTAAACATATCTCTAACCCTACTAGCACCTACACCAACAAACATTTCAACAAAATCAGAACCAGATATAAAGTAAAAAGGCACATTTGCTTCACCTGCTATTGCTTTTGCCAATAATGTTTTACCAGTTCCAGGAGAACCAATTAATAAACAACCCCTAGGTATTTTAGCACCAATTTCAGTATATTTTTCAGGATCTTTTAAAAAATCTACTATTTCAGTTAATTCTTCTTTTGCTTCATCAATACCAGCAACATCAGCGAAAGTAACTTTACCTTTTACTTGTAGTAATTTTGCCTTTGATTTAGCAAAACTAAATGGACTTGTAGCTCCATCTTTTGAAGAAAATCTAAAAAAATAAAATCCAAATAACAATAACAAAGGAAACCAACCCAATAAGAAATCACTTAAAAAAGAGCCTTTATTAGATGGTTGTGAAACCTTTACTTCTCCACCAGATTTTAGTATTTTATCCATAAAGCCTTCTTGGCTTAAAATATAAGCACCGTATGTTGAAATTTTTTCGCCGTTTTTTTTCTCAGCTAAAACATCGTTTCCTTTTAATTCTACAAGTTTTATCTCTTTGTTATCTACATTAGTAACAAATTCAGAAAAAGATATTTTTTTATAACCAGTATTTTGGGTTTCAAAAAAAGTCGAAAAAAAATAAATAACTATAAATATTAAAACCCACAATAAAAAATTGTTTTTTCCTTTTTTCATTTTTTCACAAAAATATTAATTATATTGAATAATAAAAAAATAATATAAAAAAACAAGAAAAAAATTTATTTACTTTTTTAAATAAACAAATATTATAAAAATATACAACAAATATTTTTTTTATGAAAAAAAACAATATGATATATAAATGTAGTGTTTGTGGTAATGTAATTGCCATTAATCACTTTGGAGGAGGCAAATTAGTATGTTGTAATAAAGAAATGTTTCTTTTGGACGAAAAAACAAAAGATGGGGCTAACGAAAAACATCTCCCAGTATTAACAAAAATAGATGATAATACCTATAAAGTTGTTGTTGGAGAAGTTGAACATCCAATGACAGAAGAACATTATATAGAATACATTGAAGTTCTTACAGACAAAAATGAAAGGCTTACATCTTTTATAAAAGATAAACCAGAAGCAATATTTAAAACAGAAAACAAAATAGTTAGTGTTTCTTCATATTGTAATCTTCATGGTTTATGGACTTTAAATATTAAATAAGAATTAGAAACAGATAATTTATTTATCTGTTTCTCCATATCTATTTGCCTCAGGATCTCCCTTTTTCAAAAAAACATAGAGCATGTATACAAAAAACATTATTTGTATAATTAAAATTGACAATAAAACCGAAAGACTTTTTATTTTATCGCTTATAGCAAGAATATATAGCATAAAACTCAATATAAATGGAAACAAATACACAAAAAAGAATAATTTTGTGCTTTTATTGGAATCGTGAAATCTTCTTACAGCAACAGATAGTCCAGGTATAAACAATATTAAAGAATAAATTGTATATAATATGTTTAGGGTTGTAATTTTTGATATGAGTAATACAAATATTGCCACTATAATAGAAGATAATGTAAATAACCAAAAGTTCTTTCTACTACATCTTCCTTTAAAATCAAAACAATTTTTAAAAGTTTTTATATATATGTTATATAAAGTTATAAAAAAATTTTTTATCATAATTATAATAGTTTTTTCTTAAATAATATTTTATTAGTTTAAAAATACAAGAGAAATATTTATATTAAATATTGACTTTTAAAAATATAGTTTTATTAATATATATTGTAATTGATATATATTAATTTTACTATATATGGGGGTTATTATGAACAAAATAGAAAATGTAAAAGAATTTGTTGAAAAAATGGATCAAGCAAAAAAAGTAAATCCAAAAGATCTATCTTCAGATCAAGATTTAACAATAGGTATAATGAACTTAATATCAATAGAAGAACATTTAATGTTTTCTGGTGCTAAAACTGGTAAAAACTCTTTTTATGATTTAATTGAAGGTATTAGAGAATTAAGAAAGAAATTAATGCAAAAAGTTATTCCTGCTTATGAAGGTGAGGTTTGGTGTATATCTAAACATCTGTTATCTTCATCTATGAGATTAATGGAAGTTGGAACTAAACAATTATCGTTAGGAAATAAAAAAGAAGCCTATGAATTATTTGATGAATCATATAACTTATATTGTATGTTTTGGGGTTTAAATATGAATATGATAAATGTTGATGACGTGAAATGGATTGAAGATAGTAAAGAAGATATAAAAAACATTAGAGATAAAATAGAAATCATAGATGATAAAGATATTAAAGTTGAAAAAAAAGAAGAAGATGGAGCTATTTCAAAAATGAAAAACTTTGTAAAAAAAGCTGTTAATTGTTGTATAGAATAGGAGTTTTTATGAAAAAATATTTATTATTATTGTTTTTATTTTTTAGTACTTCTGTTTTCGCAGAAAATATGTCTCGTATAAAAGAGGTAGTGATATTTTCCCAACCTTGTTTTTATTGTGAAAAGTTAAAAACTTGGTTAAAAGAAAGTAAAGTAGAAGAAAAATATCCAGATGTAAAGTTTACAATTTTAGATATACAAGAAAGAAAAAATTATAATCTTTTACTACAAAAAATTAAAGAATATAATATTGATGGAGATAGAGTTGGAATGCCATTAATTTTTGTTGGTAAAAACTATATAATGGGTTGGTCAGAATCATACTATCAAATATTCGATAATTATATAAAACAACTTTAATTAAGATTTTTGTCCTCTGGAAAAAGAAAAGATTTGGTATTAGATTTTTCATCAGGATCGGTAAGATAGTATTTGGCTATCATCATTATTTCCTTTCTGTTTGATTCGTCTTCAATCTTTTCTTCCTCTTCCTTTAAAGAAGTATTTTTTTTATCTGAATTTTTATTTTTAAAAAAACCAAATATTCCCATAATCAATAAAAAAATTCTCTAAAAGAATATTAATTACATTTTTTATAATGTCAACAAACATTAACATATATCAACAAAACTCTTTAAAATTACTTTCTCACCACATTTTTCAAAAACTATAGTTAACTTGTCTCCATCTTCTTTTTTAATATAACCATAACCAAACTTATTGTGAAAACATTTTTTTAATTGAGTATTAATGGTTGTAATATTCAAGCTGTTAGAATAGTTACTATAATTATCATAATTACTATAATCATTATTATATTGATCATATTTATTGTATTGATAATAATTACTATAATTATTTTCTATAACATTATCAATAATTTCTACACTATCACTATTTTTTATTTCCTTTAAAAACTCTGATTCTTCTATATTTATTAAGGTATCACCATCATATTTATATCTTGAATTACTAATATATAATCTCCTTTTTGCTCTTGTTATAGCAACATAAGCCAATCTTCTTTCTTCTTCTATATGTCCTTCTTCAACAGATTTGGGACTTGGAAAAACTCCTTCTTGCCAATTAGGTAAAAATACATTGTCAAATTCAAGTCCTTTTGCAGAATGTATAGTCATAATATTTACAGCATCTATGATTTTTCTTTCGTTATTATCATTAACTAGACTAGTATATTCTAAAAAATCGCTTATATTATCAAAATCATTCAAAGTATTTAAAAACTCATCAATGTTTTCATTTTTATTTTTTATCTCATCATCTTTTTCTAAAAACTCTTTATACTTTATTGTTTTTAAAACCATATCCATTAAATCTTTTAGTTTTGTTGTTTTACTAATATTAGACCAATAATTAATATTTTTTATAAAATTGATTATTTCAATTGAATTTTTGCCTTTTATAGTTCCATTAGAAACACAATATTCAGCAGATTTTAAATAAGATAAGTTATTTTTTATTGAAAAGTTTTTAATTTTATCAATAGTTGATAGCCCTATTCCTCTCTTTGGAGTGTTTATAATTCTTTCAAAGGCAAGATTATCTTCTTTATTATTAATTAATCTTAAATAAGCTATACAATCTTTTATTTCTTTTCTTTCATAAAACTTTAACCCACCAATTATAATATAAGGTATTTCATATTTTAAAAAAATATCTTCTATAATTCTAGTTTGATAACTTGCTCTAACAAGTATGGCAAAATCTTTATAATTAATATTATCTTTCTTTTTTAATTGTTCTATTTCGTTTGCTATATTTATAGATTCTTTTTTTACATCGTTTGAGTTTATAATTATTACTTTATCGTTATAATCTTTAATATTTGTATATAATTTTTTTTCGTGTCTGTTTTTATTATTTGATATAACATTATGAGCCACATTTAAAATATTTTGTGTAGATCTATAATTTCTTTCAAGTTTAAATATTTTAGCATTTTTAAAATCTTTTTTAAAATCTAAAATGTTTTTTATTTCTGCCCCTCTCCAACCATAAATAGATTGATCATCATCTCCAACACAAGTAATATTTATATTGTTTTTATTATCTTCAAGGCCAGATATTAACTTTAATAAAGTATTTTGTATTTTATTTATATCTTGATATTCATCTATTAATATATATTTAAACTTATTAGAATAATACTCTCTAATGTCTTTATGTTCTGTTAATAATTTTATTGTATACAATAATAAATCTGAAAAATCACACATGTTTTCTTTTTTAAGTCTTTCATTATATAAATCAAAAACTTCATTAAACTTATACAATTCATCTGTATTATACTTTATTTTTTCTTTAATTTTTGATATAACTTCAACATAATATTTTGTAGAAAACTCTTTTGAGTCTATATCCAATTCTTTAAATATTTGTTTTACTATACTATTCTGTTCACTTGTATCTATTATCAAAAAATTAGTATCTAATCCTATTAAATTACCGTTTTGTCTTAATATTCTAGCACATATAGAATGAAACGTTCCTAACCACATAGAATTAACATCAAGTCCAGTCATTAAAGCAGTTCTTTCTTTAATTTCATTGCCTGCCTTGTTTGTAAATGTTAAAGCTAATATTTGAGATGGAAAAGCAAGATTTGATTTTATAATGTAAGCTATTTTTGAAGTTAAAACTCTTGTTTTACCAGTTCCAGCACCTGCTAATACTAGTGTAGGCCCTTCTGTATTTATAACAGCATCTAATTGTTCTTTATTTAAGTTATTAAGTATTGTATCCATCATAAAAATATAAATATTTAATATAACTTTATTAAATATTTTTAAATAATCAATAATTTATTCTTACCTCAAATAACTAAAAATTTCTGTTTAGTTTATCATATCTTTTATGAATACATTGTAAAGTGGTTTTATGAACTCCTTTTGTTATATCGTAGTATACAAATCTTCCATCTCTTTTACATTTTACAAATCCATCATCATGAAGCTTTTTTAAATACTGCGATACTTTTGCCTGTTTAATATCTGTATTTTTAACAATTTCCGAAACACAATTCTCACCATTAACAAGCAAAAAATCTAATATTTTAACTTTATCTATATTAGCAAATAATTTTATTCTACTAGCAACCATAGAAGTATAATCAATTGGTAGTATTTCTTTATAATCGTCATCTAAAAATCTATCTTGATTAGATATAACAGCAAAAAGTTTTCTAATACAAACAAAAATGCTCGCTGGATATTCTTCAAATATACTATAATAAACAAATACACCGTCTTTTTTTGATTTTACTAGTTTAGCATCTTTTAGCTTTTTTAGATTTTGAGATATTATAATCTGTTCTTCATTTAAATCTGTTGTTATTTTGGATACAGAAGAAGAACCACAAACATCAAGATATTCAAGTATTCTTAATCTTAATGGATGGGCTATATATGTCAGTCCAACTACAGCTTTTTTTAGAATATTTTCAGGTAATGTCATTACAATAATAAAAAATACTTAATTTTAATTCTAAAATTATATTTTATTTTTTCAAATATTTTTTATTATATTGACTAATAAAATAATTATTTTATTATCAAAATGGTTAACCGTTTATTTAATATGTTAGAAAACAATTTGGCTAATATAATTAATAACGAAATATTACATAGAGTTATTGTTTCTATGTCTTATATTGTCATAGCTTATATATCTACAAAATTATTGGCTTTAATTTTAAAAAAAATAGAAGGAAAATTAAAAAATACAGAATATATATATAATCTTGCTATTATATTAACAATAAAACAACCGATAATTATATTCATATGGATAACTTGTATTTTTAGTATACTTGTATATAATAACATAAGTTTAACTTTTTTATTTGAAGCTAGAATTATAATAATATCATTTGTTGTATTATGGTTATTAATGAGATTTATATCTCAGTATGCTCAAAGTGTAATACAAAGAAAAGAAAAAAATAAAGAAAATATAGATTATGGTGGTATAAGTTTTTTAAAAAAAATAACACAGATTTTTGTTTTTTTAATTGTTTCCATAATATGCTTAAGCAAACTTGGATTTGGGATGCAAAGTTTATTAGCTGTATCGGGTGCGGGTGGTTTGGCAATAGGTTTCGCAGCAAAAGACTTATTGTCAAATGTTTTTGGTGGATTAATGATCTTTCTTGATAAACCTTTTAATGTTGGAGATTGGATAGCTTCACCAGATAAAGACATAGAGGGAGATGTTGAAGAAATAGGTTGGCGACAAACAAGAATATTAACATTTGCTAAATACCCAATTTATGTTCCAAATTCTGTTTTTTCTAGTATTATAATAGAAAATAAAAGTCGAATGAAATCAAGAAGAATAAATGAAAACTTATCAATTAGATATCTGGATGTTTCTAAAATGGATAAGATAGTAAAAGAAATAAAAGATATGCTAAAAAATCATTCTAATATAAACCAAAGAATGACAACAATAGTATGTTTTGATTCTGTAGTAATGCCAAACTCGGTGTTAAAATTAATGATTTATACTTTTGCTAACACAATAGAATGGGTTAGATATACAGAAATTAAACAGGACATACTAATAAAAATTATAGATATAATAAAAAGTAATGGTGGAGAATTAAGTTATCCAGTTAGTGAAATTGTTATTAAAAACAATAAAGAAACAAATTCACATTTTTCTTTAGAAAACAATATTTTTGATGAATGAAAATTGGAATAGCTAGATTATACACTAAAAATTGTAGTTTAAATTTTAATTATAAAAATGTTATAAAACTATATAAAGAAGCAACAAAAAACGATATAGATATAATTGTTTTTCCAAGATTATCTTTTACTGGTTTAAATATTAATAACAACTTTAATAATAAAAAGTTTATTAATAGTTATATAGAATATATGAAAAAATTAATAAACTTAACAATAGGTGAAAAAACAAAAATATTAATAGGAAATCCATGTATAGAGGATACGTTTTTAGATTCTGTTTTTTTTATTGATGATGGTTATATAGATAGTATATCATCAAGAAAAGAAATAAATAAAAATAATATATTTAATGATTATAAATATTTTGATAAAAACTTAACACTAAATCAATTTATATATCAAAAGAAAAAGTTCACAATATTAATAAGTGATGATATTTATTCTAATTTTAATGTTTTTCTTGTTAATGATAATAAACCTGACTATATTTTTTGTTTTGACACATCAATAAAAAATATAGAAGAAATAAAAAAACAATTAATAAAAATATCAAAATTTGCCAACTGTCCTGTATTCTATATAAATAATGCTACAATATATAACTGTAATTATTTTAAAGGAGAGTTAATATTAATAAACGAAGATTTTGATATTAAACACTATGATATATATAAAAAAAATGAAATATTTTATTTTGATATAGATTGTGAAGATGGAACTGAATTATTTATAAATAAAAATAATAGCAAATCTAATTTTGATATAAGTTATTTATTGAAAAAAGAAAGATGTTTAATAGATATTAAAAATATTAATAAAGAAGATTTAAAATATATTAAAAATTTTAAAGTATTAGATGAAAATATAATATCAAAATATATAAATATTGATTTGTTTAATAGTTTATCAGAAGAAAGTAAAAATGAATTAAAAGATATAATATCAAAAAATATTGACTATTATTAATAACAATGTTATAATCTTATTGAGCACCTATAGCTCAACTGGATAGAGTATCTGGCTTCGAACCAGACGGTTTAGGGTTCGAGTCCCTATGGGTGCACCACTATATATCGTTATCTATAGCGTATTTTAATATATCAACAGCTATTGGCGCAGCAGAAATAGATCCACCACCACCATGTTCCACAACAACACTAATAACATATTTTGGTTTTTCAAAAGGGGCAAAACCAATAAAAAGACCATGATCTCTAAACCTTTCTTCCAATTCTTCATTTTCTTCTAAAAGCCTTTCTTTGGTCGCCAAAGATATAACTTGTGCGGTTCCTGTTTTACCAGATAATTCATACTTTTTATTTTTTTGTTTTAACCATTTTGATGTTCCTTTTTTATCATTTATAACATTAAACATACCTTGTTTAATTATATTTATGTTCTCTTTATTAAACATAGGTTCATTTAAATATAAATAATCGTTGTAATCTCTTATAGAACTATTATAAATCAAAAATGGTTTTATAGGATATCCACCATTAACTATTCTTGATAACATAACAGCCATTTGTAGAGGATTAGCTAAAATAAAGCCCTGTCCTATTGACATATTTATTGTATCCCCCATAGTCCATGGCTCTTTATAAACACGTTTTTTCCATTTTGGGTTTGGTAAAACTCCTTTATTATATTCTGATAAATTAATATCAAAGTCCTCACCAATTCCCAATTTTTTAGCCACTGTATAAATATTATTTACACCAGAAAAAATACCTATATTGGCAAAAAATATATTACAGGAAGAAGCTATCGCATCTATCATATTAGTTTTTCCGTGACCCTTCTTACTATATGTCCAACATTTGAATGTTTGTTTTTTTGTAATATTCATTATTCCTTTACAATCAACTTCTTTATCTTTATCCCAACCATTTTCTAAAGCAGACATAGCAACAATAGGTTTAAAGGTAGAACCCATAGCATACAATGCACTTATTGTTTTGTTAAACATAGGTTTATCATCATTATTAACCAACTCACCCCAATAATCATTAGAAATACCATCTATAAATTCGTTTGTTTCAAAAGATGGGGTAGATACCATAGCCAATATCTCTCCTGTTATTGGATTTAATACAATAATAGCTGCCCTTAAATCTTTTACTCTTTCGTAAATAAAATTCTGTAATTTCATATCTATTGTTAATCTAATATCCTCTCCTTCAGTAGCCTCTTCTCTTTCTAATTCTTTTATTGGTATATTAAAAGCATTTGTTTCTATTTTTTTATAACCGGAATTGCCAGTTAAAACTGAATTAAAAGAAGATTCTATCCCATTTTTTCCTATCTTAAAATTTGGATGCATCAGTATTTCTTTTTTTATTTTTTTCGATAATTTTTCTATATCTGTGTCATTAGGAGTAGCAACATAACCCAAAACATGTGCAAACTGTTTACTATATAAATATTCTCTGGTATAACCCTGTTCTATTTTAATATTATTAAACATGTGCGCATTACTTTCTATTTTAACTAATTCTGTCCACGTTAAATTACTTAAAACAGATAGCATTTTTTTATTTTTATTATTTTTTAATTGTTTTTTTATTTTATTAATTTTGTCATCATTTAAATCCAAAACAATTGAAAGATCTTTTATAAACTGATTCTCATCGAAGTCTTTGTTTTTATATAATATTAGTTCATAACTATTTCTATTGTTTGTTAGTTTGTTCTCGTTTCTATCTAAAATATTACCTCTTAAAGGAGGTATTATTTCTATTTTAATTCTATTGTTTTCCGATCTATTTTTAAAATCATAGAAATTCAATATTTGTAAAAAAAACAATCTACCTACAAGTAACAATATAAGCAAGAATTGTATTATTACAGCTATAATAACTCTTTTAATAAAAATACTACCTTTGTTATGTTCTTCTAATAGACTGGACATTGTTTAGAAATTTGTTTCCAAAAATATAAAAAATTACACAATATACAATATTAAAGAGTATATTCAATAAAAAAGTAACAAACGGCAAAAAATTTAAACTATAATACGATAAAACAAACCACTCTAAAACAAAAAATATAATCATAAAAATAGAAACATCTCTTATAAAATATATAAAATATGTATCGTTTACCAAAAATTTTTTAATTAAAAAAAATAACCTATAAGAAATTAATAAACAAAAACTAGATAAAAACATAGGAATAAAAGTATAAGAGTCCATTATCAAACCAAGTAAAAATAAATTAATTGAGGAATACAAATTAATATTTGTATTCCACAAAAACTTAAAAAATATTAAAGTTATACATAAATTCGGAAGTGTTTTTAGCAATACATTTGAACTATTGCTAAAAATAACAAAAAAAATAAATATAGAGTAAAATATAAAATATCTAACTATTATATCTATTTTGCTTTCCGAATTGCCACCATGTTTAAACATTATTTACTTTTTTTACCATAATTGTTTATATAATCACCTATTAATTGAGTTATAACATTAATAGTTGTATCTTTATTCAAGTATGTAGTATTAACAACTATATCTGTTGTATTATATATAGGATATTTTTCATTATATAATTGAGTCATAGTTTCTGCTTTATCTTTACCTTCTAAAACAGGTCTATTGTTTCTTCTTTCGACTCTTTTTATTAAAACATCCAAATCAACATCTAGAAAAATAGATATAGCTTTTTCTTTTATTATTTTTCTAACTTCCTCATTGTCATACGAATTGCCTCCTATTGATAAAACTTGCGGCTTCGTAATATTTAATATTTTTTTTATAACTTTTTTCTCAACTTCTTTATAATATTGTTCGCCTTTTTTCTCAAAAATTTCAGTAGTAGTCATATTTTCTGATTTTTCTATTTCTCTATCAGAATCTACAAACTTAATACCTAATCTTTGTGCTAAACCAAAACCTGTGGTTGTTTTTCCTGCCCCCATCATTCCTATTAAAACTATAGTTCTTCTTTGTGACGGGTGTAAAGTCTCTTCCATTTTCTTAAATTAATGTTTATAAATTAATAAAAAATACTTGAATATTTCTTTAAAAGAAACAAAATAATCGTAGTATACATATATATTTAATTATTTTTTTTAAAATATCAATAGAAAAGTTATGACAAAAATACTAAATATTTCTACAATAGATAAAAATATTAATGTTTTTATACAAGAAGATAATAATATTATTGATTTTATAGAATCAAATAAAACAAACAGTCAAGCTGAATTACTTGTATATCTAGTTGAAGAATTATTTAAAAAAAATAATTTATCTTATAAAGATATTGATTGTTTTTCTGTGATAAATGGTCCAGGTAGTTTTATAGGAATAAAAGTAGCTATATCTTTTATTAAAGCAATTAAATCTGTATATAAAAACAAAAAGTTTATAGTTAACAATGTATTTGATATATTATCATTTGATGAACAATATGATTATATTTTATTAAAAGCTGATTTAAAAAATTATTATATAAAAGATAGAAATAATAATATTAATATAATAAACTCTTTTGAAAATATAGAAAACAATAGCATTTTACTAACAAATATTAATGATATAGATATAAAAAAAAATATTGTATTAAAAAATAAAGATATTAGTATCAACAATATATCTAAACTAAATTATTTTAAATATAAAAATAATTTATTTAATGATAATATAGAAGCTTTATATATTAGAGAACCACAAATTAATATAAAGAAAAATGAATAAAAATTATATTATAAACAATCTAGTTAATTCTTTACAAAAATTACCTACTATTGGTAATAGAAGTGCTAAGAAAATAGCTTTATCAATTTTACAAAACAAAGATACAATTATAAAACCATTGATAGATTCTCTAAATGATGTATATACAAAAATTAATAGATGTAAAGAATGTGGTAATTATACTGTCGGTGATTTATGTGATATATGTTCAAATGAAAAGAGAGATAAAAAAACAATATGTATAGTAGAAAGTATAGCCGATTTATGGGCAATAGAAAATACTGGTGTCTATAATGGGCTTTATCATATATTGGATGGAACTTTATCTGCAATAGAAGGTAGAGGAGAAGAAGTTTTAAAAATAGAAGAACTAAAAGATAGAATTAATAAAAATAATATAGAAGAAGTTATTATTGCTACAAATCCTACATTAGATGGTCAAACTACTGCTTTTTATATAGTTAGTAGTCTTGAAGAATTGAATATAAAAATTACTCAACCAGCACTTGGGGTTCCAATTGGTAGTGAATTAAATTATCTTGATGATAATACATTAAATATTGCTTTTAAAAATAAAAAGGATTTTTAAAAATGGAAAAAATTACAGAAATAAATGCTATAATTTTTAATTACTTACTAATGACATTAAAAAAACTAGGTCTTGATGCTGACAAAAGAAGTTTTGATGAAATAAGATATATGCTAAATAATAACATTGTATTTGAAGCAGATGATTTCGCTTATGAATGTTTTTATGTTGTATGTGTTGCTGGCTTTAAACAAGATTATGCTAAAGCTATGTGTAATAAAATTATAAAATTAACAAAAGAAAATAAAAACTTTACTATTGAAGATCTATCAAAAATCTATGGTAATAAATTAAAAGTAAAAGCTATAAAAAATATTTGGGACAATAGAGAAACCTATAAAAACAAGTTTTATGAATTAAAAAATATAGAAGATAAAGTAGAGTTTTTAGGTAGTCTGCCATATATAGGTAATATAACAAAATATCATCTAGCAAGAAATCTTGGACTTGATTTTGTGAAATACGATATATGGATACAAAGATTGGGGGTTGCTTTGTATGGAACCGAAGATTTTGTTGATAAAGTAAATAATACAAAACTAATACCAGAAATAAAACAATTTTGTGATATTATGTTTAATAAATTAAAAGAAGAAACTGGTGAAAAAGTTGGTTTTATTGATGTTGTGTTATGGCGATCTTGTCAAAAAGGATTAATAAAAATTAGTAACAAAGATGTTTTTATTAGAAAAAAATTATAGTAATATTTTTAATAAGAATTTAATTGCTTTATTTAAAATATTAATAAATAAAGGAGATGAAGCTAGATTAGTTGGTGGTTGTGTTAGAAATTATATTTTAAATAAAGAAATAAATGACTATGATATAGCAACAATATATACTCCTAATGAATTGGAACAAATATTAACAAAAAACAATATTGCTTTTTTAACTGTTGGTAAAAAATTTGGAACAATAACAGCCTTATATAGAGGAGAAAAATATGAAATAACAACATTAAGAAAAGATATAAAAACAGATGGAAGACATGCAATTGTAGAGTTCACAAGAGATTATAAAGAAGATGCAAAAAGAAGAGACTTTGCTTTTAATGCCATGTACATAGATTTTAATGGAAAATTATATGATTATTTTAATGGACTAGAAGATTTAATTAATAATAATATATCTTTTATAGGGGATGCACAAAAAAGAATAGATGAAGATAATTTAAGAATACTACGTTTTTTTAGGTTTTATGGTTCGTATTGTTTTTCATCAAATTATAATGATTTATCTATTTGTAAAAAAAATAAAAACAAAATAAAAAACCTTTCTTTAGAAAGAATTAGTGATGAAATACATAAAGCAATGCTATCAGATTCTTTTCTTGATATATTAACAATTATGCAAAATAACGATATTTTACAAGATATTTTCAAGACATATATAAATTTTAATAATCTAGAATTGTTTTTTTATATAAGAAAAAATCTCAATTTTCACTATAACCATCTTTTTATTATAGCGTTGATATTATCAAACAATAAAATAAACTATGAACTATTACTTTCAAAAAAAGAAAAAAAATATATAAATACAATACTTCAAAATATTCCAAAAATAATCAATAAATTTGAGATTAAGAAATTATTGTTTAATTTAAAGGATAAATTGTTAGTAAAAAATATAATAATTATTTATTTTTGTAATAATTATAAAAACTTTAAAATTATAGAAAAAAACTTAAAACTTGTTGATAAATTAAATATACCAGCATTAGAAATAAATGGTGATGATCTAAAAAATAATAATTTTAATATTAATAAATATGAATATAAAAAACTATTAGAACAAGCAAAGAATATTTTTGTAAGCAGTAATTTTAAAATAAAAAAAGAAAAAATTATAAAAAAACTATTAAAAGTAAATAACAAAAAAGAACATAAATAAGATAACTAAAAAAATTGAGAAATATGTTGTTAATAAAAGTCTTTTATTTGTTTTTGTATCACTGTCTTCTTGTCTTTCGATAATATTTTTATTTACTAAAACCTTAAATATAATAAAAACAATGGATATTTTATTAACTATAAATGGCACTAAAAGAATATAATTTTTATCACTAAAAATAGATATAAAAAAATATTTATTAGCGATAAAACTCGAAGCTATTGGTAAATAAAGTCTATATAAAAGTATAACTATAAAAAAAACTTTTAAAAACTTACTATTATTTAACGCTGCTATGTTGTTTGTTTTATATTTTAAAGATATCATATCAGAAAAAAAATATAATGTTAAACTTATAAATAGAAAATCTAAAACATAATCTATAACAATAGCAACATCATCATATAAAAATATAGCAATTACTGTATAAAATATACCGATCAAATTTAGTCTTATAAAAATATTAAATATAGAATTGTAGTTTTCCTTTTTAAACAACAATATAGAGTTATATATAATAGAAATAATAGATAAATATATAAATATTTTATCAATAAAAAATAAGTTAAATATATTTTCTGTTGGCAAAATATAAAAAATAACATTTGAAAGAAGAAAAATACCCAAAAGGCTATTTACAAATATATTTGATATTGAAATAAAATTAACCGTTTTATAATCAGTATTATGATATCTACTAACACTATTTGTAAAAAACCTAATAACCACAGAAAAAACAAATAATAATATTATTAAGAATATATTATAATATTCTTCTAATCTAATTGTTAATAATTGTTGTTTTATCAAAAAAATACTACTTGTATTAAAATATACTAACATATAAAATATGCTTAACATATTTAATATTGAACCAAAGATATTATTTGAGAAATATTTATATGACAATATGTTTAAATTTGTATCTTTATAATTTGTTATTATTATATAATTTGAAAAAGAATACAATTCTAAAAAAATAAATAAATGAAATATATTATCTGTCAATAATATACCTATAGTTGAAAATATATGTAAAAAATATATAGAGAAAAAATGTTTTATATATCCTATATCTTTCTTTTTTGTTAAAACTAAATCATCAACATAGTTTATAAAACCTATAAAATTTATAAACAAAATATTAACTAAAAAAAATATATTAAAAATATCCAATTTGAATTCTGTTCCTATTATATTAAACGTTGCTGTTGAATTTACAATTATAGTTGTATTTGGATCGATACTACTAAATATTTTAATTGTAAAAATTGTTAAGGTCATTAATATTAAATAACCAACATTACTTAAAAATCTCTTTCCCTCTAAGAAATAAATAAAAACAGAGGACATTAATGGAATAAAATATAATAAATAAGATAATGTATTACTCATTTTTATTGCTGTTTATTATGTTATTAAT
This sequence comes from uncultured Alphaproteobacteria bacterium, assembly GCA_949288805.1. Taxonomy (GTDB): domain Bacteria; phylum Pseudomonadota; class Alphaproteobacteria; order Rickettsiales; family UBA1997; genus RGIG8782. The sequence continues at coordinate 49,853 of CASELL010000003.1, forward strand.
TATAAATATTCCACTTAGAATATTTATTAAACAATTAAAAATTATTAAAATTATAAAATCTATAATTGAATTTTCTATATTAAAAACATTCATATTATATATAACAAAAAATAATATAATGTTATAAGCAAAAGCTAACACTAATATTTTTAATATTGGTTTTCTTGTAAATAAAAAAACAAACATTAATACAAAAAATAATAATAAAAATAAATATAAAAATAATTCTTTAAAAAACATTACTTAACTAAAATATTTAAAAAATAATATATAAAACATAAAAAACAAAATAAAAATATACTAATAAACTTTTTAAAAGAAATAACCTTAAATGGGTTTATTTTTCCAAATCTCAAATAAAACAATATATAAGATATTAATACAGATATTGAAAAATTTAATAATGTTAAAACGCCAAATTCTTTGATATAAAAAAAACAAGTAACAGAATATAATAATAAAAACGGTATTAAAAAAGAAATTAATATCTTTAAAAACAAATCACCTATCATTTTTGCCTCATATTATTTATAATAAAGAAAGATATTAACATAATTATATAAAATAATATTATTAGATTATAATGTTTAAAAAATCCATTGTTTTCTATAAAACTTATATTCTTGTTATATACAATGTATGTTTTTTCTTTTGTATTAATGTATAATTTTTCTTGTTTTAAATCATCTTTATTTTTATAATAATAATTTTTATCTGTTAGTATATTATTATTTAATTGATTTGTATAAAGTCTTTCTCTATTACTACTTAAAGAAAAAAAGATAAATGAAATTAAAATAAAACTAAAAACAAATATTATAATAGTTAATATATTTTTTATGTCACTGTTCTCAATATAGTCCGATGAAAGCAAATTTGAGTTGGGATCTAAATAAATATAAAAAAAAACCATAGATAATATAAAAAATATATTTAATGTAACAATAGATAAAAAATTAATTTCATTTTTTATAATAATTGAATAATTAAAAATATTTATAAAACAAGAAATAAAAAATACCATAAACTTAGAATCAATTGTTTTTGTATAAAAAACAAAAGCTATATAAACTAATGCCACTAGTAATGTAAAAAATATATCAAGGTTGGCTATTATATCCATAACAACACAATAATTACTGTTGTAAAGTTTACATCTATTTTTTAAATATTCAAGATATATTTAATTATATGCCTCTCTGTTTACCAGCTGCCCTATCCCTAGCATGCATCATATTAACCCAATAACCAGCATCATTCTGTTCTCTTAATATATCAGCTTGTTGCATCAAGCTTGTAACTCTTTGTCCCATAATTAAAGAAGTCCAATAACCAATAGGCTTTACTATTCCTACAATATTTTTTTTATTATAATTAGGTTCTTCACCAACAACCTGTCCTACTTTCGGCAACCTTTGGACATTTTTTAATTGTAAATCTTGTTGTCTTTGTTTTTCTTTTTCAATTATTTTAGCTTCTCTTTCTTTTTGCTTTTCTATATCTTTATCTCTAAATAAAACATCATTTCTATTAGATGGAACATAACCACCACCACTTTCAAATGATTCTTTTGGTCTAATTAGAGATAAAAGTTGCATATACTTTTTAATTGTGTATTTATAAAATATAGTAGCAATTATTCTTATTATTGTAATTATAAAAAAAACTACAAAAGATAAAAAACATATAAAAATAATTGCTTCTTTTAAATCAAACATTTTTAATTATTATTATCAAAAGTTCTATAAAATAAAGTATGTTTATAATCTTTAGATTTACTCCAATCTAAATAGTCAATTAAATTACTATTATCAAGAGCACATTTAATTTTATTTGAATTATCAAGACTATTTAAAACAGATCTTCTTTTTTCAATTAAATCTTGTTCTGCTCCTGCCTTAGGTGGTAATAAAGGTTGACCTCCACCATTAAGACAACCACCATTACAATTCATTACTTCAATGTAAATATATTCTTTGTATTTACCTGTTTCAATAAACTTTTTAATATTTTTAGGTGTATGTATTACAGCAACTTTCAACTTTTTATTATCAATTTCAAGTTCTGCTTCTTTGAAAGAATAATCCTCTTCATTTACTTCTTTAAATTCTAATTTATCAAGTGCTTTGTTTTCTAGCTTCTTTTTTACAACTCTCAAAGCAGATTCCATTACACCACCACTTTTTCCATAAATTACAGCACCACCACTATATTTAGATAAATCATCTGCTTCACTTTCTTCAAGATTTAAAAAGTCTATATTTTCATCTTTCATTAATTGACCAAATTCTCTAACAGTAATAGAATAGTCAACAGGATTATATTTCTTGTATATATGTATTTCATCTTTTTTAGAAGTACAAGGCATAATTGAAACAACAACTATATTTTTAGGATCTATGTTGTTTTTTTCTGCCCACCAAGTTTTATAAGCTATTCCTGAATGGATATGTGGCGACATTGCAGTAGTAAGATTGTTTATTAATTCTGGTTTATATCTTTCAACAAAATTTACCCATGAAGGACAACAAGAAGTAAACATTGGGAGTTTATTTTCTTCAATTCTTTCTAATAATTCTTCTGCTTCTGCATAACTTGTAATATCTGCTCCAAAATTAACATCAAAAATCTTATCAAAACCTAACATTCTTAAAGCAGTATTAATTTTCTTTTCCATTAATGGACTATGTTCTGCTTTAAATATTTCATTAATTGAAGTTCTAACCGAAGGGGCACATTGAACTATTTTAATTTTAGTTTTATCTTTTAATAAAGTTTTTATTTCTTCAATATTTCTTTGCTCTATCATACAATTAAAAGGACAAACAAGAGTACATTGACCACAATTTACACAAGGATTTTCTTTTACAAAATCAAGATATCTTTCTTTGCCTTCGCCTTTAATTGTTAAATGATCTATTCCTATCAAATTACATTTTTGTACACATTTAGTACATTTAGTACATTTAGATCTAATAAATTCAATAGAATAATCTTTTTTTACTATATCTTCCATAAAAAACATTTTTATTAATTAATTTTATAATATAATTTAATTTTTCATAAATCAATTGATTTTTTAATAAAAAATTATATTATTGTGTAAAAAAAATAACATTTTATTTTATGAAAAAATATTTATTTTTACTTTTTTTGATATTATGTTCTTGTGCTAATAATGATAAAATAATACAAAATAAATTAGAAATACCACCATTTTTAATAGAAAATAATGAAAATTAATATTTTAACTATTTTTCCAGAAATTATACAAGAATACTCTAATCATTCCATAATTAAAAAAAGTCTTGATAAAAAACTATGGGACCTAAAAATAACAAATATTAGAGATTATTCAACAGATAAGTTTAATAGAGTTGATGATAAACCTTATGGACTAGAACAAGGAATGTTAATTAGACCAGATGTTTTAGGAAACTGTATTGACAATACTTGTAAAAATAGTAAAATTATTTATATGAGTCCAAAAGGTTCATTATTAAATCAAGAAAAAATTAGAGAATTATTAAATTACAATGATTTATCAATAATATGTGGAAGATACGAAGGAATAGATGAAAGAGTTATTGAAGAATATAATATTGAAGAAATATCCATTGGAGATTTTGTAATTATGGGTGGAGAATTACCAGCTTTAATTTTAGTGGAAGGACTTGTGCGATGTATAGATAATGTAATAGGAGACAAAAGATCACAAGAAGAAGATAGTTTTGGTGGTGCTACAACAAATAAATATAATTATTTATTAGAATATCCTTTATATACAAGACCAGAAGTATGGAAAAATAGAAAAGTACCAGATGTTTTGCTTTCTGGAAATCATAAAAAAATTGAAGAATGGAAATTAGAAAAATCAATTGAAATTACAAAAAATAGAAGAAAAGACTTATATGAAAAATATAAAAATGTAGATAAATAATTATCTACATTTTTATTTTAAATTATTTAATATTATTTTTTATAGTATTAATAATATTTTCTTTAGTAATACCAAAGTATTCATAAACTTGTTCAGCAGGTGCAGATATACCAAATTTATTATCTTTAATACCAAAGAATAATCCGTCTTCACCTATATATCTTTCCCAACCATAAGAAGAGCCAGCTTCAATAGCAACTCTCAAAGTATTCTTATTTAATACTTCGTTTTTATATTCTTTTGTTTGTTTATCAAAAATATCTAAACAAGGAGCAGAAACTAATCTAGTTTCAATACCTTCTTTATTTAATTCTTCACAAACTTCTAATGCCAAAGCAACTTCTGTTCCTGTTGCAATTAAAGTAATAACTGCTTTTTTATTTTCTCTTAATACATAAGCACCCTTTTTAACTAGATTAGTTTTTTCTTTATTAGCAATAAATGGTACTGCTTGTCTTGAAAATACCAAAGCAGATGGTGTATGTTTACTTTCCATAGCAATTTCATAACAATCAATAGCTTCTTGTAAATCAGCAGGTCTAAATACATTTAAATTAGGAACTGCTCTTAAACTTGCTAAATGTTCTACTGGTTGATGTGTAGGACCATCTTCGCCAAGTCCAATACTATCATGAGTTAAGATATACAAAACTTGTAACCCCATCAAAGCAGATAATCTAATTGATGGTTTTTCATAATCAGCAAAACAGAAGAAAGTTCCAGCATAAGGGATAACTCCTTTATGTAAAGCAAGTCCATTCATTATACCAGCCATTGCATGTTCTCTAATACCATAATTTATATATCTTCCACCATAATTATTTTTATTTAATACTTCACTAGTAGCAGTAGTATTAGTTAAAACAGATCCAGTTAAATCAGCACTACCACCAATTAAAAGATCAATATTTTTTGTTAATACTTCTAATACTCTTTGAGAAGATTTTCTAGTTGCTTCTTTTGGTGCTTCTTTAATAATTTCATCTTTAAAGTTTTCCAATTCTGCTTTCCAATTATCATCAAAATCATTTTTTACAACCCTTGAAAACTCTTCAAACTTATCACTTGTTTCAGTGTTCTTTTTCCATTCAGCAAATAATTCTTCGTTTCTTTCAGGTGCTTTTCTCCATAATTCTAAAACATTATTAGGAATTTCAAAATCACCCCAAGATTCACAACCCAAAGCCTTTTTAGTAGCAATTAAATCCTCGCCTTTAATTGGAGAACCATGGCATTTACTAGTTCCTTCTTTTGGAGAACAATAACCTATTTTAGTTTTGAAATCAATAAATACTGGTCTATCACTATTTTGTGCTTCTTGTAAAACTTTTCTAATTTCATCATAGTTATGACCATCTGCCTTTAAGTATTTAAAGTTTATTGATTCCATTCTCATTTTCATATCTTCATTTCTAGTAATTTCAGTATTACCATCAATAGTAATATTGTTATTATCCCACAATACTATAAGATTTTTCAAATTCAAACTACCAGCAATAGATAAAGCTTCATAACTAATACCTTCCATTAAACAACCATCACCTACCATACAATAAGTTTTATGATTTACCAATTCATCACCAAATCTAGCATTTAAATGTCTTTCTGCTATTGCCATACCAACCGCATTAGAAACACCTTGACCCAATGGACCAGTAGTAGTTTCAATACCATTTAAATAACCATATTCAGGATGACCTGCTGTTTTAGCATGTAATTGTCTAAAATTTTTAATTTCTTCTAATGAACAATCTTCATAACCTGTTAAATACAATAAAGAATATATTAACATAGAACCATGACCAGCAGATAAAATAAACCTATCTCTATCTGCCCAATTAGGCTTTAATGGTGAAAACTTTAAAAACTCACTAAATAAAACAGTAGCAACATCAGCAAAACCTAATGGAAGTCCAGGGTGTCCTGAATTAGCTTTGGCAACAGCATCTAATGATAGACATCTAACAGCATTAGCCATCAACTTTAAATCTTCGTTTTTCATAAATTGAAATTTTGTTTTTTAATATTGTAAAACCTTGTTTTATAAATAACAAGAACTTTTTATTATTTATATAATTCTTAAGAAACTATAAAAATCAAAATTGCATTTAATTATACAGCAACTTCACCTTTAATTGCTGGATGACATTGATAATCAACCAACTCAAAATCTTCATACTTAAAAGAAAATATATCTTTCACATCAGGATTTATTTTCATAGTAGGCAATTTATAAGGCATTCTAGCAAGTTGAGTTTTTACTTGTTCTATATGATTTAAATAAATATGAGTATCACCAGTTGTATGGACAAAATCGCCAAGTTCTAGATCACATACTTGTGCCATCATCATAGTTAACAAAGCATAAGAAGTAATATTAAAAGGCACACCCAAAAAACAATCAGCAGATCGTTGATATAATTGACAACTTAATTTATTATTTATAACAAAAAACTGGAACATTGTATGACAAGGAGGCAAAGCCATTTTATCAACATCTTGTGGATTCCAAGCAGAAACAATAATTCTCCTAGAATTAGGATTTGTTTTTAAAGTATTAACCACATTAGTAATTTGATCTACACCATTAAAATTTCGCCATTGTTTACCATAAACAGGCCCTAGATCACCATTTTCATCAGCCCATTCATTCCATATTCTAACACCATGATCTTGTAAATATTTTACATTAGTATCACCATTTAAAAACCAAAGCAATTCATAAATTATTGATTTTAAATGAATTTTTTTAGTTGTAACAATAGGAAAACCATCATTTAAATTATATCTTGTTTGAGTACCAAAAAGAGATATGGTTCCAACACCAGTTCTATCTTCCTTTTTTTCCCCATTTTCCAAAATATTTCTTAATAAATCCAAATATTGTTTCATAAAAGCTCCTATTCTATATCAAGTTTTTCAATTCTTCTTAAATGTCTACCACCAGCAAAATTTGTATTTAAAAATACCTTTAAATTTTCCAAAGCACATTCTTTACCAATAATCCTAGCACCCATACAAAGAATATTAGCATCATTATGCTCCCTTGTTAATCTTGCTTCAAGACTATTATGACAAAGCCCTGCTCTAATTCCTTTATATCTATTAGCACACATTGACATACCAATACCTGTTCCACATATCAATACACCAAAATCAACATTTTTAGCTAAAACTTCTTTCACAACTTTTTTAGCATAATCAGGATAATCAACTGATTCATCGATATTTGTTCCTAGATCAACAAAATTAACTTCTTTATATTCTTGAATTAAAAAGTCTTTTAATTCTTTTCCTGCTCTATCACAAGCAATAGCAACTTTTTTCATATTTTACCTCTTTTTTACCATAAATATTTAAAACCAATCATAATAGAACTATAATTTTTTTCAAGTTCTAATCTATACCTTAAAGTAGAATATCCATCCTTTACATCAATTTCAAAATCACCAATAGTATTAAAATATTTATATCTTAAAACCAAAAAACTATTATCTCCAACAACTATATCTAAACCAGCAAAAAATTGATAAGCTGGCAACATTTTTGACTCAATGGTTGTATTATCTATTAACCCAACTATAAAACCGCTATTTATTTTTTCTAAATCATTAGCAACAATACCGATACCAGCACCAAAAAAAGGTATAATTTTTGAATAGTTATTTTCTAATCCAATATTAAAAAAATAATTTCTACTCTTATGACTTAAAGATAAATCATATGTATAACCTCCACTTTTATAAGAAAAAGACAGCTTATCTCCTCCACTATATTCAAAATATTCTATAGATAAAAATAGACTATCAAGAAAATATCTACCTAGTTCAGCAGAAAACGTATTCCCAAAACTATTTTTATTAAAATTATATTTTGTCCCAATATTATCTAAATCTTCTGCTGTTTTAAAAGAATTGTTATTTATCATAAAAAAAACAGATGAAAAATATCTACCCTTTCTATCATACTTAAATAAGTTATCTGATGGTTTGTATTTTAATTTTCCTTTATATTGATTTTCTATTTGTTGAACAGTATTATATCTATTTAGCATTTTTGGCATATTTTTATTCATTTCTTCAAGCTCAATACTATCAGGAACATTGAAATATACATCAGCAAAAGAACCATTTAAAAAAATAAATAAAAATAAAATTAAAAACTTAAACATATAAAAAATAAAACAATCTATAAAAATTATAATAATTAAAAAAATAAAAATAAAGTTTTTTATACTACCATATTTTTAAAAAACAGTTTAAAAAAAATAAAAAAAATATGTTTTACGATATAGTTTTCCCTGAATCAATTTCTATAAAATCAAGTTATATAATTGAATACAATACAATTATAAATAAATCAAAAAATGGAGGAGAATTAAGAATATCAAACTACGATTATCCATTATTATCTTACAATGTTATCAACGACCTCAAAACAAAAAAAGAATTAGAAGAAATAATAAATTTTTTTAAATTGGTTAAAGGTAGAGCCTGTGGTTTTAAATTTAAAGATTGGCTAGACTATAAAGCGATAAATCAAAATATAGCAATAGCTAATGGAGAACAAACAGAATTTCAATTAATAAAAACATACAATATAAATAATAAAATACAAATTAGAAAAATAACAAAACCAGAAAATGTTTCTGTTTTTGTAAATCAACAAAATATTACACAAAATATAAATATAAATTATAGTAGTGGAATTATTACTTTTAATACACCACCAGAAAAAGATACCATAATAACAGCCACTTTTGACTTCTATGTTCCAGTAAGATTTGATAATGACAAAATAGAAATAATAATGAAAAATGATAAAGTTGGAGAAATAAAAGATTTAAAAATAGTAGAATTATTAGGCTGTTAATATTTTTGACTTTATAAAACTAAAATGTTCTTTTTTAGAAACAATTATATGATCAAGCAAAGTTATATCAACTTTTCTAAGAACTTCCATTAATTCTCTTGTTAGTTTTATATCATTAACAGAAGGTCTAGCATTGCCAGATGGGTGATTGTGGACCATAATTATTGATTTAGAACCATTTTGTGTAGCTTGCGTTATTATCATATTTTTATAAACATTAACACTATCAATATCTCCGCTTGCTATTATTTTTTCATTAACAATTTCATTGCTATTATTTAAAAATAAAACTAAAACAAATTCAGTAACCATATTTCCTAATTTTGATCTAAAATAATCTACAACGGCTTTTGTATTTTTTAATTTTATTTCTTCTGGTTTTATTTCTTCCTTTAATATTCTTAAATGTATTTCGTGAAATAATTTTAATAAACATATTGTAGAATCGCTTATTCCATCAACACTTTTTAATTGATTTTCGTCGGCTAATATTATATTTCTTAATGTTTTAAACTTATCTAATAATATTTTTGCTAAACCCTTTGTGTCTTTCCTGCTAAAAGCTAAAAATAATAACATTTCTAATAATTCATATTCTTGAAAAGAATCTTTTGATATCATAAATCTTTCTCTTAGTCTTTGTCTATGTCCGGCATTTGGCTTTTCTGGGTTAAACTTGTTTGGCATAAATATTATAAATAATTAAAATTTAATAATTGTCGGCCCGCATTCTTCAACCTGTCTATTACCACCAGAAGAGCCGGTACCATACCATTCATTTGTTGGATAAAAAATAAGATTACTATGATTTGTTTGTTTATATGAAGTCTCCACCCAATAATTTTTAGCAAAAGACGGATCTGAACATACAAATCTTACAAAAGTATGTCCTTTAACACCAAAACCTAAAAAACCATACCTACTTTTTCTAAAATGGGAAGAATCGTCTTTGACAATTTTATTTACTATTTTAAAATTTTTATCTTCACATAAAAATTCAAAATATGTCTCTCCTGTAAACGGTCTAGTTGATGTATCTCTTTGTTTTCCAGTAATTACAAAAATAATAGATTGCATATGTCTTAAATTTTCAACGGCCACTTTTGTTGACTTGCTTAACTGTCCACTGACATGTAGTTCTGTCCAACCACTATCACCACTACACCTGTTTTTACAAGCCGGCTTATCAACAACAACCCAACCATTAGGGGTGCAAATCATACCCATAAAAAAACCAGATTTCAAAGTAGCCTTTGAACTAGATGTAGCATTATTCCTATTTTTTCTAAATGAATTATAATGATTATTACACTTTGTTAATTCCGAATCAATAGATCTTTTTTTTGTTTTTAGAGCATTTGTTAAGTTAGATATTTTTTCCTTAAAAAACATGTCAAAAGCATCATTTAATGTTTTTGTTCCATCGGCATTCAAGGGCGAACAACTAGCAGATACTGGATATAACTCTTCATTAGAATCGATTTTATATAAAGAACAAGAAACTCCATCTATTGTTTTTTTATAAAGGGCTGTGGTGCCATCAGAAGATGTTATATTCAATATAATACTACTTGTATCGAAATCTACTAAATAAACCGTTCCTTCTGGAATTTCAATATTTTCTTCTAAAATAATTTTAAACAAAGAGAAATAATCTTTTTCTTCTGGAATATAAGAATAACCATCTTTAATCTCAGATGAACCATTCATACTTTGCAATTTTTCATAAATATACTTATTATTAAAATAACTATAATAATTATCATAACCAGCTATACTACTTGTATCATTGGATATTATCTCTTTAATTTCTTCTTTTATTTCTGGTATTTTATTGGTATATTCCTCTTTATATTTATCTAATATACTTTTAATGCTAATATATACTGGTTTTGCCTCAAATTTTGACTTGTTAACAAGTATACACAAATTCTCTGCTATATTATTACAATTCTTTATATTAGAATATTTATCTTTAACATAAGAATCAGCATTTGTTATGATGTCATTTAAAGACAAAATATTTGTACAGGCCCCACTAGTTGTATTTCCCTTTACAGCTTCTATACTATCATAATCCGAGTTATTAAATCTAGACAAATAAGGCTCAATATCAATATAACATTTAACATTTCTACTATCAATAAATTCATAGTAAGTTTCAGTGTTTCCATCTTCTAAAACAACCTCAGAACATTCTGTACCATCACACGCAATATGAATAAAATCATTATTAGAGCAAGAAAAACCACTTTTTAGATATTTAACCCCATTATACTCTAATTCACCACCTATAGAACTAGGACAACCGTTTCCACTACAACAAACTAAACTATTAGAATTTTCAAAAACAACAGGGGAAAGATTAGTGTCAATATTTATTGTTTCCTCTTCAACAACAGATACTTTACATATATTAACATTATTATTCTCCTGTAGATAATAAGATCCAGCATAAAAACCTGTAGAATCTCTATAATATGTTTTACCAGTAGAATTTCCTAATAAATTATTAAATTCTGTTATCATAGGATCTTCTAACTCGCTTGTTTCAATCATATTTGAAGCAGAAGCATCGGCACTACATACCATAGCTACACTACTAACAGTATCTGCACCTTCTACAATACTATTATTTATCTCTTCAATTATTTTGTTAAATATTTCAGTTTTATATGTGTAAATTAGATTTTTTATAGCTATTTCATTTTTAACTATAATATCATTATTAACATAATCACCATTAACAAATATCTTATCAACAACTTGGTTAACTATATTGTCTTTTATTATATTTGAGTCTACAGATATACTATTAACCTTATTTATTAATAAATTAATATTGCTAGAATCATTTTGTTTTTTTATATAAGATCCTGTTTTTTTATTATTAATAGCATCAGATTCTGGATTATCTAGTAAGGCAAAACAGGTGCTAGCCTCAGACTGTTTATTGGTACCGTTAAGTCCTTTGATGTATGTATACATTGTATAATTAGGAACTCCTTCATTATATATATCTTGACCATTAGGACATATATTAACACCATTACCATACTGGGACATTGTAACTATTCCGTACTTTTCTAAATCAAAAAAATCACGATCATTAATATCATTTAAAATATTGAAATCCCCATCATAAGACCGAATTACAACATTTTTATTGAAAGGATAATCTTTACAAACACTTACATTATTAATTGTAGTAATATTTTTACATGTTAAACTAAAACCACCAGAGTTTAGTTCTTTTATAGCTCCATTCTTTAAACTTAAATTATTATGTTTGCAATACATTGGAACACAATATGTAGATAAGAAACCTTTTGCGTTTTTAATTAAAGCATTATTAAGTTCTTGTTTTGTAAATTTTTTACACTTTTTTTTAGCAATATCAGAACAAAATTCTATACTTTGTTCAGAACCATTAGGAAATAGAACAGATATATCAAGATCTCCATATTTAAAATAATCTGGATGATCAATACCAACAGTTTGCCCATTTATTTTTCCTTGTTCGGCATGTTCTGTACATTTCAAAGTTACACTATTATACAAACCATAAGCAGCTAAACCATTATACTCTGAAAAAGAATTTGCCCAATCTCCATGTTCTGTTTTTATAACAAAAGCACTGTTATTTCCACACCTTAATGTTGATGTATAATTTAAATTTCTATTACTACCAAGCTCTTTAGAACCCAGAATATTTGATGAGCTCCATTCTCTGCTTTGATATTGATTATTGGCGCATGTTCTTGGTTTACAATCTTTAACATATATAAAATCTTGATTTCCTAACACTTCATTATTTATAGATTGACCATTTTTCTTAAGATTATAGTATTTATTGCTAGAATCACAATTTAAAATTATTTTTTTATTATAATATTTATTACCTGTAACATCATTATAATATCTATCATTATTACATACAAATCCTCTTTGATAAGAACCATATTTTTTACTACCTATAATAACATTATCTCCTGTTTCATTTTTGTTATTCTTTGTAAAAATAGGATTATTACTATTTAAATATTGTAATAAAGATTGTTTACAATAAAAATTTGTATAATCACTTTTAGGTATAATAGTCATATTATTATTTGCATCAAACTCAACCTCTTTAATAAACTCTGATAAAACTAAAGAAAGCTGACCAATATTACTTTCATTGTTTTTTCTATCCAAATCATAAAGAGGTGTTGAAGCATTACATGTTTTTGGTATAAAATATAAACCAATATCTCTGTTTTTTAAATTCCAACCACCAACATAATCTTCAGGTAAATTAGCATCAGATATATTACATAACAATTTTGGATTTAATACACTATTATATCCACTTGATGGTTGATCTATAGTATTTTCACTATAAGAATCACCAAATTTTGTTGATTTAGCTTCAAGTGTTATTAAATTACAAAATTCTGTAGTGGCATCAGTACAAACCCCATGTCCAATATCATCAAATGGCATATTTGAAAATATTTTATTCATTTCAACAAGAGACATATTGCTATTATAGGCATTAATTAATGTTCCTAAATCTTTTATTGTAAAAGTAAATGTTTTACAATTTTTATATAAAACACATCTAGAATTAGCCTCAACAGGTCCCCAACTTCCATCTTCATAACATTTTCTTGTTGGTTTTACAGCTACATTATTATAATCTTTATATTGAACATATGTTCTAATTTCATTCATTCCATCGTCATTATAAGTTGAATCGCAAGTTCCCTCAACCTCGATATATTTTAGTCCAGCCTTTGGCCCAGTTGTTTCTGTCTTAAATTGATTTTTAGTTGTAAATAAAGTTCTTGGCCAATAAGCACCACCAGTAACAAAATCACCTCTTTTGACAGCACCAGTTGCACCATAAGCTTCATCTAAATCTTTTGATTTTAAATTTAATAAATTAAATCTATCTTCTCTTGCCTGCTCTTTACCGGTAGAGCCAAGAGTAACATCAATAGATAATATATCACCATTATCTACAAATATACTACTATTTGTAATATTGTTTCCATAAATATTGTTTGAAAAATTAGTATGATAAATATCTAACATTTCACAAGATCTATAACATGGATCTGTAACACCATCCCACAAACCTAAACTAGTACAAACCCTGCTTGGTTTTACCTGTTCTTCATTTTCTGTGTCCATATCAACATTTCTTGGATCAACCTTTGTAGCATCATAATATTTTAATTTATCATATCTATTAGAAACTATATCTAATTGACTCATAAAATTATTAACTTCTAACTCAGTTCCTCTATTATAATAACCAAATTCTGTCTGACATATTCCATAAACTTTTTTAAGGTGTTTATATGAATCTTCTATAATATCTCCATAAAAATCAGAAAATACTTTATATATATTTTGACTAAAATTATAACTTGTATATAAATTTTCTGATAAAATATCAGAAGAATTTCTTGGAGCAGATACTCTATCCCAATAAGCACCACCAGTATGTTGCCAAACCTTTAAACCAGTATCATTGTCTACATATCTACCGCCAACCAATTCTTTTGAATATGTATTATAACTTAAATCATTCACTTCTAATTTTCTACATACAAGTCTTTCACAATATCCTTTTGCTGCATACTGTGTTATAAGATTAACATTGTGTGCATTGTTTCTTATTTCTTCAGGAAAATCAGATATTTGAAAAATACCATTTCCAGATGTTTTTTCAAAAACACCTATCCAAAAATTATTATTACCATAACTATTCTCGCCATTATGGAAAAATAAATTATTATAGTTCTCATCTATTAATTTTGGAGTAGATGAATATATTGAATCAACAGTCTCCCACTCTCCCAATTGATTACATATTCTTCTTGGATATAAAAATCCATTTGTAGATGTAAAATTATTATCAAAATATTCTTGTTGTTTTTTATAAAAATTTAAAACAGTTGGATATCTAAGAACACTGTTATAATCTATAGCAACATCAGCTGTTGGTGCTGATAAATATAAAGAAACATTTGTTCCAGCTGGTCCAAAACCACTTAAACAATACTGTGAAATAACTTCATTAGCAAAATCACCATTTGTTGGTACTGGACCAACCCATGAAGCAAAACCATTACTTAATCCTCTTGTATCAATAGAATTAGAATCTATTTCTTGATAATGTTCATAAGATCTATAATCTGTTTCTTTTATTTTTGAATATGAATTAACTTCATTTTTTGTAAAATAAGTAGAATAATTATTAATTATTTCTTTTTCATCAACTATTGGTTCTCCAATATTATTATAACCTAAATTTTCACAATAATATCTTTGACAAGATAATTCTTCGTTAACTATCTTATATTCGTAGTTTATTTTATTTCCATCTTCATATGCTGTACATATAGCTGTTGGAACACCTAAATTACTACTTCTCCAATAACCTATACATTCTCCATCAACTATTCCATTATTAGAATCTACACAAAGATGACTAGTATTGTTATCTTCTTTGTCTGCTCCACAATAAATTGTAGATGGAAACTCTGCATTACCTAATGTTGGAGTATAAAAAACAGAAGGAACGCGTCCTAATATTTTTTCATCCGTTCTCCAAAAATGTTGTTCATAATATCTAGAAGGAATAGATACTCCATCTCCAACTAAATTAGAACACTCTTTATCTAAACAACCTAAAAATAGAGAATTATCAACATAAGTTTTATTAGAATCGTAATATCTAACAGCTGGACAAATTATTGGTTTTTCTATATCAACACAAAGTCCAAACTCTCTTGGAGTAATTTCTCTCTCTTCAAAAAGTCCAACGTTATAACTTGAATTCTCTGTCACAGTTAAACAAGAACAAGAATAATCTGGCTCTGGAACACCGCCATCTGTTGTTGGTTTTTTATAAACAATACCATATTGGTTGTATCCACCTTTAAAACAAGCTTGAAATTCTTTTATATTATCACTATTTACATAATCTAAGGTTTTGCCTAAATATTTTGTACAGTCAATTTCCTTAACATAAACAGAATTATTATCAGTCATATTTATAACTTCTTTACAATTTGGACCACCTTCTTCTTCTTTTGGACACAAAATATATACTTTTTTATCAACAAGACAAGATTCTTTACTTCTACTAATATTATCAAGAACACATTTTCTATCTACTCTAGCATCAAAAAGATCTCTATAAGTCAATACTTTTCCTAAAGAATTATTCTTTATATTGTTTTGTAAATTAAATTTAGCCAATATATCCTCTATATCATAATCTGATAAACATATTTCTGAATATCCACCATAAACTTCATTATTCGTTTTTACCTTAGCCACTTCTTTAAAAATAACAGTTTCTATATTATTAGTTTCTTTTATTGTTTTCATCTCTTTTTCATTTATAATAATCTCTATTTCATTACCATTCAATTTATAACAGTCTGGAATAACTTTTCTTTCTATTGTAGAAATATTTTTAGTATACATTGAAATTAGTGATTTATTTGGAGAATCTTTTGCTCTTTCTTCTTTTAATAATTTCATATAATTATAATAATCATAATAAGCCTTAGAACAATAACTTCTTTCAAAATTTAGACCAAAAGCTTGTACTTCATTTTCACCTATATTCTTAACATCGTAGGAACCATCCTCTAAATTTTTTAAAGCATAAGCTTCCTTATTTAATATAACACTATTAAAATCTCTATTTTTAGATTTTAAATAAACATTAATAACTGGATTCAAAAAGTCCATATTATAGCTAGGAAATATAACAAATGAATCACGAAGAGATGGCATCTGTCTATCATAACATTGAACTTCAGAATCTATAGAAATAAATATATAATCTTTTGGTTTCTTAACACATCTTTTATTAAGAGCAATCTCATATTTTTTTAATATTTCATTACTAAATGTATCATTTTCACACTCTTCCAATTCTGTTTCAAAATTTAAAGCATCACCTTTTTTAATAAGAGATAAATTATGTAAACAAACTCTTGGTATATATGTATTATGTTGTGTCTTTTCATATGTTTTAACTAATCCAAAAAAATAACTTCTAACAGTAGGAATATTAGCACTGGAATATAAAAGAATGTATGGTAAACTAGAATTATTTTCTTCTTTTATTTGAGAATTATAGTTATTATCATTTTCATAACTATTTTTGAATCTATCATCACCAACAGTACTTTGAAAATCATAAGAATAATTAAATATAGGATTAAAAAAATTAACAACAACATCATTAACAGATGTAACCTCAGTTAATATTCCATTAAATGTATTACTACTATCATAGTTTTTGTTTTCAGCATATTTTTTAAGAACTATTGTAGGATTAAAAAACTCTGGTGTATTTAAAGGAGTTATTAAATTATAAAAAAAGAACGGACTTGTCAATAATGGTTTTGGTGTTGGTTGACTTTCTGTATAAAATTTTCCTTCATATTCAAAACCTCTACATTTATCTAAACTACCAAAAGAATCACCATATAACATTAGCTTACATTCTTCATCATTAAGCATTTCTTTTCTGCTTCTAATATCTTTATTATAATAAACCTTGGAGTAAACAAGCCAATTAAGATCTGGATCTACAGTTGACCATCTTTCTCCTGCTTGAGAACCGTCTTCATAATACTTTAAAAAATATCCTTTTTTCATTGCAAAATCTCTTAAACTCTGATCTCTATCTGTAATAAACTTATTAAGAAAAGTAACACCATATGATTTCAAACAAGCTAACTGCTCTTCTGTTATACATTTTTCAACAGTTTCTTTTTCTTTTTTATAACTACAAATTTTAACACCTGACAATTTATCCCCTAAATTTGAAATATCATAATTATAACCATTATTATCTTTTGTTATAGAAATTAAATTAAAAAGTTTACATTTAATTATTATGTCTTCTTCTGTTGTATTTCCATAAAAAGTCTGTTTTACTTGTCCATCAATATAATTAAAACTATTTTCTAACTTATTTTTTATATCTTCTTCTATTTTTTCCGATCTAGGATAGTATCTATAAACATAGTTATTATTATCTGTTATATTTGCCTCAGTTAAGAAACCATCATAAAAAATTTTATTCTCATCATAAGAATCCCTTATTACATAATTATTTGGCCTAAAAAGATCATTTTGTAATGATAAAAATATTTCATTAGCTCTAAGAGCCATATTTAAACAAAATACAGCAGCATACACAATTGCAAAAACAATAGCTGCAAAGATACCAGCTGCAAATGAAGCAGCTGCTGAGGCAGCAATAAGGGCCATACCAGCACCTTCTAAAGCTACAAGAGCTTCTTGTTTTGTATCTTTATATTGTAAAGTATTTGTAGCTGAACACTTTAAAGATGTATGAAAATCTCTAAAAACATATTCATTTCTGGCATATATATTTCTAAAAAACCTAAAATTTGGCTTAGAATTTCTAAACAAATTAGAAGATTGTCTAAAAGAGTCTTTAAAAACATTAACATAATTTTCATCGTTTGAAAACTTAACACAAGCATCTGCATATTTTGAATCCTCTCTATAACCACAATCGTTTTCGTTTTTATTTGTAGTTGAAAATCTACTACATACAGCATAGGTAATGGGAGAGTTATATATTGTTTTTTTTGAATCTTCGGTTGTTGATGATTTTAAAAAATTAACAGTATTTATCTCTTCAAATTCTATTTCTTCATTAGTATTAGAAGAATAAGACCTAGCTATATAAGATGAATCATAATCTGGAATTAAACAACCAAAAAGAGTATAGGGAACATCCTTAGAAAAATAACTTGTTTTTCCGGGATCTTTAAAAGAAGTACATCCTATATATATTTCTTCTGAGGCATTTGGTAGGTTTTTATCAAAATTATCCACATCTTTATGAACTGATGAATTATAAAATGGCTTTATTTTATAATCTATACCATCTATACCAACACTATCTTCAGTTACGGCTAAAGGAAGAGTGGACGCACAAGCCTCAACAATAGTGGCTACATCATCGCTTGTAAAAACATTTTCAGTATAATTTTTAAGCATGTACGCCTTTGTTATATCATAATTTAGAGAGTCATCTGGATCATCATTAGAGTTATATTCGGAAAATAAACTACAATCTATAACGTCACCAGTAAGTACATCATAACTAAGAAAATTTCTACATCCAACCACAAAAGCTTTAATATCTTCTTCAAGGTTACAATATTCATTAGCATCTTCATTACCTGATTCTTTACAATTTTTATTAAAACAATTATTAATCTCATTAGTATATTTTAATAAATCTTCTTCTGATGATGTAGCAGATGGGGTTTCTAATTCAGAAACACATTTATCATAATTAGGAGATAAATTTGCATTCATTTTAAAATTAATAATAGCAGAAGATACTGGAGACTTATCAAAAACATCATAGGAAGATATTTTATTTATAACAGTATCATATAAAAGAATTGAATTATCAACAAAATCACATACTGGATATAAAAGGTTTTTCTTACCATAATCGCCTTTAAGAATACTTTTTGAAGCATCAGAACTAAGAGAAAGATCTGAATAGTCACTAATTCTAGGAGCCTCAGTTAATAATCTTTTATTTGTTATATTTTTATATATATTGTTATAAACTGTTTCATTTTTTACTAACTCAGATTCGTCACTACCAACAAAAGTATTTAAAAAAAACAAAGAAGAATTTCTTCTTTCATCTGTAAATGTATTACTATTTTCAAAATGACTTTTACAAAAATAATTAGAATCTTTATAACTATATTCATTTAAAGTATCTGTAAAATGAACCATTCTATTACTAGATAATCTGCCAAGTTGATCATCTGAAAATTCATAACAAGGAATAATATTAAGATTAAAATAATCAAAATTTTCAAAAAATGGGTAATTATTTTTAAAATAAATACCTGTTTTACAATATAAATCTCTATATTTATCAACACTTCCCAAGAAACTATACAATTCATCTCTATTTGTTATAGAAATTTTATTATCTTCTGTTTTCTGAGATTTTAAATATTCATCTTGTTTTTTATTTAAAAAATCAGACATAACAGTTGATTTTTTCTTTTTTTCTATAACTTTTAATCTTTCTTGATCTGTTAAAGAAAAACAATTTTTTAAATAACAATTATTTTTATTTTCGTTTATACCATCAGGAAAAATTAAATTTTTTGAGCTATCTAAATCGCTACAATATAAAGGTTTTTGTCTATATAAATAATCAAAACCATAATCATTTGTTAAGTAATAATATTCACTACAATACTTGTTTGATCCTCCTTGATCAGCATTATTTATAGCTATAATTTCCTCTATTTCAAGATCTATACAACTTTTCAAATAACAATTTGGAGCCATATTACCAAGGGATCGATCAAGTCCGTTTGGATATTTTAAAGTTCCATCTTCATTAATATCTGAACAATAACCAATATCTGATGTTTTATCATTAAGAGCTAAACAATTTAATATTTTAAAAGTAGTAGTTAAACCAATAAATCCAAGTTCTGCCTCCATAACATCATTATAATCACCATCTTCTTTATAGGCACTTTTCCTTGCTTCTCTATTACCATCTGGTCTATTATTATAAAAAGGTTTAAGATTACCAGCAATATCCGCGCAATTTGCTAAATATTTATTACATACTTTTCCTATTTTATTACCATTAATATCCTTTACATATATGTGTATTAATGTATCATTATTTATCTCATTTGTTTTTGTTCTTGTATATTTGTAGTAAGCTTTTGAGGTTAATAAATTGATTTTTTTTCCATCCTTATTAATATCATAAGCTTTACAATCAGATAGTTTACAAGATGTTTTATAGACAAATAACATGTAATCGTCATTTAATCCAGAGGCTACATTACTTATAAATTTTCTATTAATATTCTTTGTTGTATCAAAAGCTATAAAGTTCTTATAGATTGGATTATCAGAAATAAAATTAATACTACACTGTAATATATCATAATTACAGTTTTTTGATGGATCTGCATCGTTAACACCAGGAATAACATTTTTAACATAAATATAAAAACTAGACTTCATTGCTTCTTCTTCTGGAGAAAGAGCACCATCTTTTGTACTAGAATATTTTACACTAAAATACTTATTACCTAAATCTTCCTTATATTTGTTACATATGTGCTGTTCTGGATAGCATGGGTTTTTATTAAGAGCAATAGCTTTATCATAACTTGCACAATCATTTATATTGACAGTTGATCCTGTGGTTGTATCAATAAAACTTTTTTCACATGAATTAGAAGTATATAATTTACTAGCATCACATAATAATTCTTCACCAATATTAAAACCACAATGTAAAACATTAGAATTCTCAGTTGTTGAACCAATTATTTTTATAGAGCTATCAAAATTAGTTGAAACTTTTAAAGGAACAAATAAATATCTATTTGAACTACCTGGTCTAGCTATAAAATTATCATAACTATTCTCTAAGTCTTTAAAAATAGCACTATCAATATTATGACCACTGGGATACTTGAAATTTAAATAGTCTTCGCTAGCAAGAGCCTCAATCTCTAAAGAAGAACAATTGGCATAATCGGCAGAAAAAGATGTTTTTGTATATAAAATAGGGGCTATCAAAAAAAGTACTACTTTAAAACTAAAACATAATTTTGTAATATTTTTTAGCATGATAACTCCCTATTTTTTAACTAGATTTCATCCCATCTAACAGGATTTCCATCTTTTCCACATATAACTTCAGTACTTTTACATACTTTAGCAGAAACATATTTTGTTTTCTTTTCTGTATCATAAAAAACAACAGGTTCAACTTCTTTGCCATTAAATACTTTTTTCTTTGAAGTATTACCTCTGTTTTTTGGGTTATTTTTTGATCCCATAATATGTACTATAATTAGTTAACAATTAAATTATAATAAATAAAATTAAAAAAATCAATATTTATTAATTATTATTTTTTT
Organism: uncultured Alphaproteobacteria bacterium; assembly: GCA_949288805.1. Classification (GTDB taxonomy): domain Bacteria; phylum Pseudomonadota; class Alphaproteobacteria; order Rickettsiales; family UBA1997; genus RGIG8782. The sequence goes on from CASELL010000003.1 coordinate 71,660, forward strand.
AATTTTTCAACAGCTGGTAAAATACCTTTTTCTAACCATTTTAAGAAAGCGCCACCAGCAGTAGACAAATAAGTAAACTTATCAGCTATATTAGCATTATTTAAAGCAGCTAATATATCACCACCACCAGCAACAGATTTTATTTCACCTTCGCTTGTAATATCAGCTATTATTTTAGCTAATTCATCAGTGCCTTTATTGAAAGGATTAATTTCATATATTCCAATAGGCCCATTCCAAATTACAACCTTACATTTTTGTAATTTTTCCTTAATTGTAGCAATTGTTTTTTCACCAACATCAACAATTACATCATCATCTTTTAAATCATTTAAAGATTTTGTTTGAACTTGTTGATTTTCAGCAACTTCTTTAGCTACAACAACATCTACTGGCAATATTACCTCACAATTATTTTGTTTTGCTTTATCTAATAAATCCAAAGCATCAGCTTTCAATTCTTCTTCTTTTAATGATTTACCAACATTTACTCCATTAGCAAATAAGAAAGTATTAGCCATACCACCACCAACTACAACATAATCAGTTTTAGCAACTAATGCTTTTAACAATTCTAATTTAGTAGATACTTTAGAACCACCAACTATCACCATTACAGGTCTTTCTGGATTAGAAACTAAAGCATTTAAATTGTCCAATTCATATTGTAAATTAATACCAGCATAAGCATCCAAAATTGCTGGAATACCTACCATTGAAGCATGTTTTCTATGACAAGTAGAGAAAGCATCGTTTACATAAATATCAGCAAGACTAGCCAATTCTTTAGCAAAATTTTCATCATTACCTTCTTCACCAGCATGAAATCTCAAGTTTTCTAATAAAATTACTTCACCAAAATTAGTATTTTGAATATCTTTTTTAGTTTCTTCACCAATACAATCTTTAGAATAATTAATTTTTACATTAGGAAGTAATTCTCTTAATCTTTCTAAAACCAATTTTAAAGAAAATTCTTCTTGAAAACCATTACCAGCTGCTTTACCTAAATGTGAAGCTAAAACAACTTTTGCACCATTATTTACTAAAAATTCAATAGTAGGCAATGTTGCTTTAATTCTAGTATCATCAATAATTTTGTTGTTTTTAATAGATACATTCATATCTGCTCTTAAAAATACAACTTTATTTTTTACATTACAATCTTTAATACTTTTAAACATATAAACTATTTTATGTTAAACTACAAGAAATATAAAAAATAAAAAAAATATTTCAAGACTTTTAATTAAATAATTATTGACAATATATAATTTTACTTTTATTATTTTGATAAAAAAATAATAAAAATTGTAAGATGGATAAAGTTTTAATAGAAAAATGCTTAGATAATACCCCAAATAAATTTGAATTATCTATATTGGTTATGAACAGAGCAAAAGAGATATTGGCTGGTTCCAAAACAAATATAGAAACAACAAAATATACAAAAAAATCTATTAATAAAGCATTAAAAGAGATTCAAAACGAAGATTTAGATATTGAATCACTAAAAGAAAGAATTAAAGCTAATTCTTTAACAAACAATCTTTTCTTAAAAGAAAAAGACAAATATGAAGATGTAGAAGAAGATGATTCTTTAGAAGATATAGACAGTTTGGATGATATAGAAGACGAAGATGAAGACAATGAAGATTACTTTGAAGATGAAGAATTAGAAGAATTAGAAGATGAAAAATAAAAACAAATAATTTATATGTTCGAAAATATTACTAGAAGTTTTAATGGTATAATAGACAAAATAAAAGGTAAAAAATTTATATCAGAAAAAGACCTAGATGACACAATGAGAGACATTAGAATAGCTCTCCTTGAAGCAGATGTTTCTTTACCAATAGTTAAAGATTTTATCAAAAATACAAAAGAAAAAATAATAGGACAGGAAGTAATAAAAAATGTTGAACCTGGTCAAATGATAGTCAAAATAGTTAATGATGAGTTAGTTAATCTTTTTGGTGAAGAAATTGAAGAAAATTATAATAATACCAAAACTATAATGATGGTTGGTTTACAAGGAAGTGGTAAAACTACTAGTGCTGGAAAACTTGCTTATAGATTAAAAAATAAATATGATAAAAATATTTTATTGGTTTCTCTTGATATATATAGACCTGCTGCTCAAGAACAATTAGAAACATTAGCTAAACAAATTGAAGTTGATAGTTTAGAAATAATAAAAGATCAAAAACCTATTGATATATGTAAAAGAGCTTTGAATTTAAAAAATAAATATGATGTTATAATATTTGATACGGCTGGAAGATTATTTATAGATGAAACAATGATGAATGAATTAAAAGAAGTAAAATCATTAATTAGTCCAGATGAAACTTTTTTAGTTGCTGACTCTTTAACAGGTCAAGAAGCAATAAATATAGCTAATGAGTTTAATAATCAAGTTGGTATTAATTCTATTATTTTAACAAGAATTGATGGCGATGGTAGAGGTGGTGCTGCTTTAAGTATGAGAGTAGCAACTGGTTGTCCTATAAGATATATAGGTATAGGTGAAAAAATAAACGATTTTGATTTATTTCATCCTAAAAGAATAGTTTCTAGAATATTAGATATGGGCGATATTGTATCTTTCGTTGAAAAAGCAGAAAGTATAATTACAGAACAGGAAGCAGAAGAATTAGAGAAAAAAATATCAAAAGGAGAAATTGATTTTGAAGATTTTTTAAAACAAATAAAAAATATAAAAAAATTAGGTGGAATTGCTAGTATATTAAGTTTTTTACCTGGCGCTACAAAACTAAAAGATTTTGTAAAAGATAAAGGTTTTGACGAAAAAGAAGTTAAAAAACAAGAGGCTATAATATTATCTATGACAAGAGAAGAAAGAAAAAATCCAAAAATATTGAATTCTTCTAGAAAATTTAGAATAGCAAGAGGTAGTGGTACAACAATACAAGATGTTAATAGTTTATTAAAAAGGTTTAACAACATGAAAACTGTTACAAAAAAAATAGGTAATATGGATGTTAATCAAATGAAAAGTATAATGAAATCTCTTGGAGATTTTGATGGAGAAACTTTTAAAAATTAATTATTATGGTTGAAGAAAATATTATAGAAGGAGAAATAGTAAGCAACATAGAAGAAGATAATTCTTTATGGTTTATGTCTGCTATAAAAGGTGATATAGATTACTTAAAACAAAATAAAAGTTTAGTAGGTTCTAGAGGAGAAGGTTATAGAACAGCTTTAATGTATGCAGCAGAATCTGGAAATTTAGCTTGTGTTGAATTTTTATCTAGTTTTGAAGAAGAAATTGAAAAACAAGATGAAAATGGCAATACAGCTATGATGTATGCTGCTAAAAATGGCTATCTTGATTGTATATTATTATTAGTAGAAGAAGAAAATAATATAATAAACAATAATAATCAAAGAGCCATAAACATAGCACTCGACAACAAACATTTTGAATGTGCTAATTTTTTAGAAAAATATGAATATCTTGATAGCAGTGATGAAACTGATCAAAATGAAGATTCTAATGATGAAAGAAATTTAATTAAAGAAAATAAAAAACTCAAAAAACAGGAACAAATAATAAAAAAAGCTAATAAAAATATGGATAAAGTAGTTAATTTAGAAGTTCAAATTAATCAATAGCCATTATAGCTTAGCTGGTAGAGCAATTGATTCGTAATCAGGAGGTCGGGGGTTCGAATCCCCCTAATGGCACCAAAAATATTATAATGAATCAATAAATAATGTAATAATGCTTAATTTTATACTATAATTATCAATAATAAATAATAATTAAAAATTATTTAAAAGATTCTGTTATATTATCAATAATTTCTAATAGAGAAGTATCGTTGTTTATTGTTTTTTCAATTTTATTTACAGCATGAATTATAGTGGCATGATTTTTGCCATTGAATGATCTTGCTATATCCGGAAAACTTTTATTTGTAAGTTTTTTTGATAAATACATTGCTACATGTCTAGGCAAAACTAATTCTTTATTTCTTTTTTCTGATTTTAGATCGTTTAAGGATATATTAAAATAATTAGCTACTTTATCTTGTATAATATTAATGTTAATTGTTTTTTTAGAAATAAAATCTCCTAATAAATTATCAATTTCATTTTTAGTGATTTTAATATCCATTATATCTTGATTAACTTTTAATCTCTTTAAAAAACCCTCGATTTCTCTACCACTGCTATTAACATTATTTGCTATATAATCAATTAAATCTGCTGTTAAATTAAGATTTAAAATTTTAGATTTGTTTTTTATAATATTACATCTTAATTCATAATCTGGTTCTTTTATATCTACAATTAACCCACCATTTATTCTTGATTTTAATTTTTCATCAAGTTCTTCAAGATGAGATGGCGATCTATCGCATGCTAAAACTATTTGTTTATTATCATTAATCAAAGTTTCAAATGTATAAAAAAACTCTTTTTGTGTTTTATCTTTACCTAATATAAACTGTATATCATCGATTATTAAAATATCTATATTTCTTAATCTATTCTTAAAAACATTTATATCTTGATTTTGTAAAGATTGAACAAATAAAAACATAAACTTTTCAGCAGTTAAATATATAACTTTTTTATTTTGTTTTTGTTTTTCCCAAGCTATTGCCTGACATAAATGTGTTTTACCAAGTCCAGCATTTCCATATATAAAAAATGGATTTGTGTAGTTATCTATTTCTTCGTTTTTAGCTATATTGTTAGCAACTTTAAATGCTAATTTATTAGATGAACCAACTATAAAATTATCAAATGTATAATTTTTATTTAAAACTGTTCCTATATTATATATATTATCTTCTTCAGATATACTTTTAACATTATTTTCTACTGGTAATTCTTCAACTAATTTTTTATCAACTATTATATTGAAAGATGTTAGAGTAGAGCAATACTCTTTTAATATTTCTTTTATACCTTTTTTAATACAAACTCTATTACCATTAACAACTTTGTATTTACCATTTAAAAAATCTCTAGTAATCCATTCTTTTATAAAAGTGGTTGGAACAGACAAAACAATTTCAAAATCGTTTAATGAAACAATATTTATACTGCTTAACCAAGCATTGTATAAAGTCTCACCAAATTCTTCTTTAAAATTGTTTTTAACACAATTCCAATCAAAAGTATATCTTAATTCAGACATTTTTAAAAAGTATTTTAACATTTTTATTTTATAAATTGACTTTAAATAGTAAAGTATATTTTTTTTAAAAAAAGTTATTTTTTTCTATTGACATCAATTTAAGTTTAAAAATCAATACTTTATAAAAATTCATTATTATCAATATTTTACAGACTTAAAACTGTTATTTAATCTTAATTTTCAAGGTCATTTTTTTTTGAAAAAAATATTAAAAAATATTAGGTTAAAAAATATTTTTTTTAAAAAAATCATTTATATTGATTTTGTATTGACTTATTAAGTTGTTATAATAAGATTTGTTTAGTTTAATTATATTATGTTATAAATGAAATTCACTTTATCTTGGTTAAAAGAATATTTAGAAACTGATTGTAATGTTAATGAAATTGCCGACAAACTTAATGAAATAGGTTTAGAAGCAGAAGAAATTATTGATAATTCAAAAATATATAAGGATTTTAATTGTGTTGTAGTAGAAGAATGTATTGATCACCCAGATTCTGATCATTTACATATATGCCATGTTAGATATTCTAATGATAAAGAGCCTTTAACTATTGTTTGTGGTGCTCCTAATGTTAGAAGTGGACTAAAAACTATACTATCTCCTGTTGGTTCTGTTTTACCTAATGGTTTAGAAATCAAAAAAACAAAAATAAGAGGAGTAGAAAGTAATGGAATGCTTTGTTCTGAAAGAGAATTAGGACTAGGAGAAGATCATAAAGGAATTATAGAATTACCAGATAATGCTAAATTAGGTGAAAATATTGCTGATATATTGAAGTTAAACGATCCAATAATAGAAATATCTATTACACCAAATAGGGGTGATTGTTTAAGTGTTTATGGTATAGCAAGAGATCTTGCTTGTGCTGGACTTGGAAAATTGAAAGAATTAGAAGATGTAAAAATAAAAGAAAATATTAAAAGTTCTATAAAATTAAATGTTATAGATAAAAACTGTCCTGTTTTTTATTTTAGAGAAGTAAATAATTTACAAAATTGTGAGTCGCCTAATTGGTTGAAAAATAGATTAAAATCAATAGATATTAATCCAAAAAATGCCTTAGTAGATATTACTAATTATGTTATGATGTGCTTTGGACGACCTTTACATTGTTATGATAAAGATAAAATTAAAGGTAATATAAATGTTGTTCCTGCCGAAGGTGGAGAATTGTTTATAGATTTATTTAATAATGAATATAAATTAAATGATAAAGCTACTTTAATTAAGGATGATGAAAAGATTTTATGTCTAGGTGGTGTTATGGGTGCCAATATTAGTGCTAGCACTCTTGAAACTAAAAATGTATTATTAGAGTGTGCTGTTTTTGATCCTATAAATACTGCTAGAACTAGTAGATTATTGGGAATACAATCTGATTCTAAATATAGATTTGAAAGGGGTGTTGATAATGCTTTAACTGAATTTGTATTGGATTATACTACAAAATTAATTTTAGAAATATGTGGTGGAGATGCTTCTAATATTGTAAAACAAGAAGAAAAAAGTGAGTTAAGAAAACTTGAATTAAATTATAATGATATTGAAAGAGTTTTGGGCTTGAAAATAGAAGAAGACAAAGTTTTGGAAATATTAAATACTTTTGGTTATGAAATAGGTTATAATAATGGTAATTATTTAATAACAATACCTAGTTATAAAAATAATATTATAGTAAAAGAAGATATTATTGATGATATAATTAGAGTTTATGGTTATAATAACTTGAAAGATGAAGATTTTGTTGATTCTAAAGTATTTGAGAAAGATGGTAATTTGTTTGATAAACAATTAGAAAATAAACTTTATTCTATTAGAGAAGTTTTGGCTGGTAATGGTTATACTGAATTAATTACATATTCTTTTTTAAATGAAGAAGAAAACTCTTATTTTGCTGAAACAAAAGAAGAATTAAGAATATTAAATCCTATTATTAGCGATTTATCTTATATGAGACAAAGTTCAATTCCTAATATATTAAATGTTATTAAGAAAAACAATAATAGGGGTTATAATAACTTGTCTTTATTTGAATTGGGACATGTATTTAATGAAGCTAATATTGATAGTGAAAGTAATATTTTAACTTGTATTAGAAGTGGAAAAAATAGAGATAAAGATATTTATAATGAATCTAGAAATTATGATGTTTTTGATTTGAAAAAAGATTTGTTTGATGTTTTGGAAGTATTGGGAATTAATGGAGAAAAATTAATTATAGATAATAAAACTCCTAATTACTACCATCCAAATAGAAGTGGCGCTGTTTATATGGGTAAAACTTTAATTGCTTATTTTGGAGAATTACACCCTAGTGTAAATAGTGCTTTTGAATTAAAAAATAGAAGTATAATTTTTGAATTGTTTTTAGATAAATTACCTAAAAAATTGTTTATAGAAAATAAAGTAAAAAGTTCTTTTAAACCTAATGATTTACAACTTATTAAAAGAGATTTTGCTTTTATTTTAAATAATGATGTTAAAGTTGGTGATTTATTAAGAAACATTTATAATATTGATAAAGAACATATAGTGGATGTTCATTTATTCGATGTTTATGTTGATAGTAAATTAGAGAATCAAAAATCAATAGCTTTTACTGTAAATATACAACCTAAAAATGAAAATATGAATAAAGAAGATATTGATAAAATTAGTGATAATATAATTAATTATATTACAAAAGAATATAATGGTATTTTGAGGGATAAATAATGAATAATATATTTAAAAATATATCAGTTATTGGAGCAGGTAGATGGGGAACTTTTCTTGCTTATTATCTTGCTAATTATTGTACTGATAAAGTTTTATTATATGGTAAAGAAGGAAGTAAAGATTTTTTACAACTTGCTAATAACAGAAAGAATGATTATTTGGATTTAACTGATAATATAGAATTAACTTGTAATATTAATGATATATTAAATAGTGATTTAATAGTTATATCAATAGGTTGTCAAAATCTTAGAGGTCTAGCAAAAGAGCTAAATAATTATGATTTTAAAAATAAAAATTTTCTTTTAGCAATGAAAGGACTAGAACAAGATACATGTAAAAGAACAACTGAAATTATTGAAGAAGAAATAAAACAAAACATTAAAACCGCTGTTTTACTTGGCCCAGGGCATGTTCAAGACTATTTAAATAAAGTACCTAGTTGTGCTGTTGTCGATTCTAATAATAATAATTTAAAATTAGATATAGCACAATTTTTAAATAGTAGTCTAATGAGAGTTTATTATGGAAACGACTTAATAGGAAATGAAGTAGGAGCAGCATTGAAAAATGTTATTGGAATAGCTGCTGGTATATTAGATGGTTTGAATTGGCATGGTTTAAAAGGTGCTTTAATGACAAGGGGGGCGGTTGAAGTTGGAAGAATTATTGAATTTTTTGGTGGTAATTATAGAAGTGCTTATGGTCTAGCACATCTAGGAGATTATGAAGCAACCTTATTTTCTAAAAATAGTCATAATAGAATGTTTGGTGAAAGTTTAATTTTAAATAAACAATTTGATAAATTAGCAGAAGGTTATTATACATTAAAAGCTATACATCAACTTTCTGAAAAATATAATTTATATACACCAATTTGTAATGCTTTGTATGGCTATATTTATGAAAAAAAAGACTTAAATATAATAGTTGATAGACTATTTAGTGAACCAGTAAAACAAGAGTTTATATAAGGAGGTATGTTATGTATAAAATAAGTCTTGCTATTTTAAGTTGGAAAGCACATGATACTATTAGAAAAACCTTGAATTCTTACAATAAAGAAAATTTATTATCTTTATTTGATGAAAGTTTTATATATTTTAATCAAATCAGTGAAGAAGACAAACAATTAGCAAAGGAGTATAATATAGATTATAAAGGAAATCCTGAAAATCTTGGTTTTTCTGGTGGCTTAAAAAATATGATTTTAGAAGCTAAAAATGATTATGTTTTAGTTTTACAAAACGATTGTAATCTAGTAGAAAATTTTGAAGAATGTAAAAAACAGCTAGATATTGCTTTAAAATTATTACAAGAAAATAAAATAGATATAATGAGATTGAGACATAGATTTAATGTAGGTGAAGGTTTTTCGGATGTATATAAATATTTAAAATATTATAAATTAAGAGAATTGGATGAAGATTTTTTAAAATATAATGATATAAAAGATTATAATACTAATGATTTATTGAGATTTTTTAGATTTTTTAACTTCAAAACAAGAAGAGTAATGAGAGGCAGATCTGTTTATATTGAAAAACATCCTGAGTTATTATTTCCCAAAGTAATTAAAAAAGAAAATGATATCTTTATAGTAGATTCATCTGTAATTAATTTTACTGAACAAAGTTTTTTAATATCTAAAAAATTCATGTTAGAATTATTTGATTATATAGAAAAACATCCAAAAAAAAGAGGACTAAAAGGTTTTCAAGTACCTGAAATTATATTAAATTGTAAATGGTGGAGAAAACAACATTTTAAAATTGGTGTTGGTAAAGGGCTTTTTAGTCATAATAGATTTGATGATAGTTTTAGAAAAACACATCAACATTATAATAAGTCTTTATAAATTATTTAAAAAATAAATATTCTTATCAAAACTAATCATAGAATCACAAAGAATAAAAACTCTATTTTTTACTCTTTTATCCATGTTGTTTTTAACATATAACAAAGCTTGAGATAACATGTTCTCTTCAATATATTTTACTTTATTATCATCTAGATGTTGTTTTATTTTTTTGTATATTTCTTCATTTTTTTTGTATATT
>CASELL010000004.1 GCA_949288805.1 uncultured Alphaproteobacteria bacterium
GAAAAAAGAAAACTGATAACAACAGAATCAGAAAGTATTGAATATACAAGATAATCCAATTTTATATAACTAAATCTAAATTAAATACCATAATTAGATATTTAATTTAGATTTATTAGTTTATAATTTTATTTTAAAATTACATTATCATCTTTAATATCAATTGTAATTTTTTTATTTAATTGCAATTCTCCTGATATTATTTTATTAGCAAGATAATTTTCAATTTCTCTTTGAATAATTCTTTTTAAAGGTCTAGCACCATAAATAGGATCAAAACCTTTTTCTGCTAGATAATTAATTAAATCATTACTAAATTCAATATTATAACCTCTTACTTTTAATCTTTTCTTTAATTTTTCTAATTGTATTTTTACAATACCATCAATATTATTTTTTGTTAATCTGTGGAATAATATAATTTCATCTAGTCTATTTATAAATTCTGGTCTAAATGTAGCTTTTACATCAGTCATTACATCATCATAAACAGATTCCACATCTGCATTATCTGGCAAACCTGATATATATTTAGAACCAAGATTTGAAGTTAAAATTATAATTGTATTAGTAAAATCAACAGTGCGACCTTGTGAGTCTGTTAATCTACCATCATCCAAAACTTGTAATAATATATTAAAAACATCAGGATGTGCTTTTTCAACTTCATCAAATAAAATTACTTGATATGGTCTTCTTCTAACTGCTTCTGTTAATTTACCACCTTCTTCATAACCTACATATCCAGGGGGAGCACCAAGTAATCTTGATACTGCATGTTTTTCCATATATTCTGACATATCTATTCTTAAAATAGCTTTTTCATCATCAAACATATATTCAGCAAGTGTCTTAGAAAGTTCAGTTTTACCAACACCAGTAGGTCCTAAAAATAGAAAACTACCTATTGGCTTACCTTCATCTTGTAGTCCACTTCTGCTTCTCCTTACAGCATCACATATTGCTTTTACTGCTTGTTCTTGCCCTATAACTCTTTCAGACATTACATCTTCCATATGTAATAATCTTTCTTTTTCACTTTCCATCATTTTACTTACAGGAATACCTGTAATTTTAGATATAATAGCAGTAATATCTTCTCTATCAACTGCTTCTTTTACAAGTCCACTTTTGTATTGTTCTTTCTCTAATTTATCAATTTCTTTTTTTAAATTAGGAATAATACCATATGACAATTCACCAGCTTTTGCTAGATCACCATTTCTTTGTGCTACTTCAAGATTATATTTTGCTTCATCTAATTGATTTTTTAGTTTATTTACTTTTTCAAGTTTTTGTTTCCCTGCCATCCAAGTGCTTGTTAATTCACTAGATCTTTCTTCTAATTTTTTCAAATCTTCATTAATTTTTATTAGTCTTTCTTTGGATTCTTGATCATCTTCTTTTTTTAATGCTTCACTTTCAATTTTCAATTGTATAATTTTTCTATCAATTTCATCAAGTTCAATAGGTTTACTATCAACTTCCATTCTAATTTTACTAGCTGCTTCATCAATTAAATCAATAGCTTTATCAGGCAAAAATCTATCTGTAATATATCTATTTGACAAAGTAGCAGCAGCAACAAGTGCATCATCTTTAATTTTAATTCCATGATGCATTTCATATTTTTCTTTAATACCTCTCAATATTGATATAGTATCTTCAATACTAGGTTCATTAGCATAAACAGGTTGAAATCTTCTAGCAAGTGCTTGATCTTTTTCAATATATTGCCTATATTCATTTAAAGTTGTAGCACCAATACAATGTAAATCACCTCTTGCCAAAGCAGGCTTTAATAAATTAGAAGCATCCATTGCACCATCAGTTTTTCCTGCTCCAACTAATAAATGTAATTCATCAATAAATAATATTATATTACCATTAGATTTTTCTACTTCATTTAACAAAGTTTTTAATCTTTCTTCAAATTCTCCTCTATATTTAGCACCAGCAACAAGTCCCCCCATATCAAGACTTAAAATCTTTTTATTTCTCAAACTTTCAGGCACATCTCCATTTATAATTCTTTGAGAAAGACCTTCTACTATCGCAGTTTTACCCACCCCCGGTTCACCAATTAAAACAGGATTATTTTTAATTCTTCTTGACAAGATTTGCATTGTTCTTCTAATTTCTTCATCTCTACCTATAACAGGATCAATTTTACCTTCTTTTGCAAGGTTTGTCATGTCCTTAGTAAACTTTTCTAAGGCTTGATAATTATTTTCTGCATCATCAGTATTCGCAGTAGCCCCTGCTCTAATTGTATTTATAGCATCATTTAAAGATTTTAAATTAACTCCACCATTTTTAAAAATATTAGAAACTTCATTACTACTTTCAACAATACCTTGTAAAAGTCTTTCTAATGTAATAAAAGAATCTTTATTTTTATCTGCTATTTTTTCAGCATTTTTTAGTGCTTTAATAACATCAGGATTAAACTTAATATCATTAAAACCACTAACTTGTGGAAGTTTATTTATTTCTTCCTCAATTGAGTTTTTAATAATATCTTCATTACCACCTGCAACAGCTATAATTTTAGATATTAAATTACTTTCTTCTTCAAACATTGCTTGTAATAAATGCCATAATGTAATATATTGATTATTATTACTTACAGCATTACCTTGTGCCTCTTGTAGTATTTTCCTTAATTTGTTTGTATATTTTTCCATAATCTACCTTTTTAACATTTATCTATTAAAAGATATAGTAATTATTTTTTGAAAAACAAGTTATAAAATTAAAAGATAAATAATTACTTGATTTTAATAAAAAAGTTTATTTAATAAAATCATAAAATAAAAGTTATAACTATGTATAAAGAAGAAAATAAATTAATAATAAAAGATCTAAAAATATCATTAGATAATATACGAGGTTGTCTTTGACATTGAAAAAATTAAAAAAGAATTAGATATATTGACAATAAAATCTAATGATAACAATTTATGGGACAATAAAGAAGAAGCAGAAAACATCCTAAAACAAAAATCATTTTTAGAAAATATTTATAATAAATATAACAATTTTTGTAATAATATTTCATATTATGAAGAATTAAATGAAATAGCTGATGAAGAACTAGATAAAACAATAAATAATGATATAAAAAAGATAAAAAATGAAATTGAAAGTTTTGAAATAGACTCAATGTTTAAAAATGAAGATGATAAAAAAGATTGTTTTTTGGAAATAAATACCGGTGTTGGTGGAACTGATGCTTGTAATTTTTCTAATATGTTATTGAATATGTACTTAAAATGGTGTAAAGATAATAATTTTAATGTTAATATAATTAATATACAAGATGGTGAAGAAGCAGGAATTACTAATGCAATTATACAAATCAAAGGTCAAAATGCTTTTGGTTGGTTAAAAAATGAAAGCGGTGTTCATAGATTGGTTAGAATATCACCTTATAATGCCAATGGTAAAAGACAAACAAGTTTTTCAAGTGTATGGGTTTATCCAGTTGTAGATGACAACATTAAAATTGATATAAATGAAAATGATTTAAAAATAGATACTTATAGATCATCAGGTGCCGGTGGACAACATATTAATAAAACAGATTCTGCTGTTAGAATTACACATTTACCTACAAAAATTGTCGTTCAATGTCAAACTCAAAGATCTCAACATCAAAATAAAGAAGAAGCAATGAGACTATTAAAAGCTAGATTGTACGAACTTGAAAGACAAAAATTAGAAAACGAAAAAGAAGCAGAAAACAGTAAAAAAACTAATAATGGTTGGGGTTATCAAGTTAGAAATTATGTGTTAAATCCATATCAATTAGTAAAAGATTTAAGAAGTAATTATGAAGTTAATAATTTTGAAAGAATGCTAAATGGGGATTATTTAACAGATTTTATTAAAAGTTTATTAAAAAAATGAAAAAAATTATAATATTTTTTATAAAAGTATTTATATGTATTTTTGCTATTTTAATGGTTTGTTTTTATTTTTTATATAAAAATTATGAAAAAAAACTTCCTACAATAGATAGTTTATTAAACTTAAATGAAAATAAAATTGAAATATTATATTCTAATAGTATAAATAAAATAAAAGTTTATAGTAATAATGTTGGTAATGTAGAATATTCTGAAATACCACAAGATTTAATTAATGCTTTAATAGCAACAGAGGATAGAAAGTTTTTTAAACATAATGGTATCGATTATCTTGGTATATTAAGAGCTTTTATAGTGAATATAACTAGTGGTTCAATAAAACAAGGTGGAAGCACTATAACTCAACAATTAGCAAAAATGGCTTTGAATGATTCTAGTAAAACTTTTAAAAGAAAATTTAAAGAGTTTATTTTAGCAAAAAAAATTGAAAAAAATTTAACAAAAGAAAATATTTTAAGTTTATATTTATCAAAAGCATATTTTGGTGCTGGAAATTATGGAGTAAAATCGGCATCAAGATTTTATTTTGACAAAGAATTATATGAATTAAAACTTGAAGAATGTGCTATGCTTGTTGGGCTTTTAAAAGCACCATCAATATACAATCCAACAAACAATGAAGATTTAACACAAGATAGAACTCTTCAAGTCATAATGAATATGCAAAAAGCAGGTTTTATTAAGGAAAGTGATATTTTTACTTATATAATACCTGATTTAAATTATTCTACTATTGAAAGATATAATAATAGTCAAAATTATTATTTTTCGGATTGGATTTATGAACAATTAAGTAACTATGATAGTATTGATAGAGATAATATATCCATAATTACAACATTGGATTATGATTTACAAAATAGAACCAATTCTATTGTTAATGATTTTATAAAAAAAAATATTGAAAAAATTGGAAAAAGTGAATTAGCTGTTGTTATTTTAGGTAAGAATGGAGATATTTTGTCTATGATTGGTGGAAAAAATTATAAACAAAGTCAATTTAATAGAGCAGTTTATGCTAATAGACAAGTTGGTTCTTTATTTAAATTATTTATTTATTTAACTGGTTTTGAAAATGGTTTAAAAATTAATGATACATTTATTGATGAACCAATAAAAGTTGAAAATTGGTATCCTGAAAACAATGATTCTAAATATAGAGGTAAAATATCAGTTGTGGATGCTTTTGCTTATTCTTCTAATTCTGTGGCAGTTCAAATAGCAGATTATTTTAGTATTAAAAATGTATTAAAAACAGCAAACAAACTTGGTTTAACTAATGATTTTAGAAAAGATTTAACGGTAGCTCTTGGAAGTCAAGAAACAAACTTATTAAATATTACTAGCGCTTATGCTACAATTAATAATGACGGAATACCAATATTTCCATATGGAATAAAACATATAATTAAAGATGGCAATATAATTTATAAAAGAAATATATCTTATAAAGAACCAATATTTAATGATGTTGTTATAAACAATATAAAATTTTTATTATTTAATGTAATTACAAAAGGAACTGGTAAAAATGCTAAAATTCAGTATTTAATTGATAAAACAGATTCTTATAATTATAGTAATTACGATGCTAAATTTTTTATAGGTGGAAAAACTGGAACCAATCAAGATTATAAGGATGCTTGGTTTATTGGTTATGCTAATGATTATACAATAGGAATATGGATAGGAAATGATGATAATACTCCAACAAATAAGATAACAGGAAGCAATCTCCCTGCTCTATTATGGAAAGAAATTGTTGAAAATATTATCTAATTTTCTATTTTGTCGCCAAGCCAATTACCATTAGAATCAAAATTTGTTGATTTTTCAACACCACATGCATTCCATATCATGTTTATAATATCTTTTACTGCTTTTTTTATATCTATATCATAATATTTTAATTCTATTTCTGGCAATTCCAACATATCTCTATCAATAGAATTGGTTAATTTTATAGTATTTCCATTATTATAAAATATTCTATAACCCTTAGCATCTAAAATGGTTATAAACATATAAATAGGTAATTCAATATTTAATTTTTTTAAAAAATTAAAAAAATAAATACATTTTTTAATTATAAAATATTCATAACCATTTTTATTACCAGATATAACATTAATTTCTTCTTTTTTTAATGTATTATATGGATTTTGTATTTTTAAAAATATTTTATTAGTTGTAGAAACAAATTCTATAATTCCATTTCTATATAATTGACAATAACTTTCTACTCCATTTTGATTTGTTTTATAACCTAGAACTCCATCAAAATTAATTCTTTGTTCTGGAAAATCTAGTTTTATATCTTGTAAATTCTTTATATTTCTATCGAGATTATAAGGTATAAAATTAATTATTAATTTAGGAGATATAACATCTAATGGCAAAATAGTTTCATTTGAATAAACTTTATTAATTATTTTTTTATTTTCGTTTTTAATATTTTGATTTATATTTTCAGATTTTAAAAATATATTTTTTAATTCATAAGCATCTAACAATATATTTTTATCAGATTTTCTAATGTAAAACTTATTTGTTTTTTGAAAAGAAACCATATGCGGAAATAAAGGACTAGCACCTACTCTAATTATGATTATATATTTACCATCTTTATATTCTAGATATCTAACTTTTACAGTATCAAGTTTTGGTTCAATACCATTATAAATAACCTGTTCTATTCTATTAACATCAACAGCTATATTGTTAGTTTCTATGCCAACAATGGTTTTAGCCTGGTTATATTTATCATCCTCAACACCTATTATTAAATCACCACCACTAGAATTAGCAAAAGCAGTAACATCCTTTAAAAGTTCCTTTTTACTACCGGAAGTTGCTGCTTCGTAATTCTTCATTTTATAATCGAGAGATATACCTTCTTGTATTTGATTTTCAACAAGATATTCAATATCTTTTATAGTAATATCATCAATATCTTTATCAATTACAAATTTCATAAATTAAATAAATATTTCTAAATCTGCTCCACAATTTTTTAATTTATCAACAAAGTTTTCATAACCTCTTTCTATATGGTATATTCTATCAACTACTGTTTTACCATTGGCTGATAAACCAGCTAAAACAAGTGCCATACCTGCTCTTAAATCTGAACTCATAACATTAGCACCTGAATATTGTTTAACTCCATTGATTATAGCTTTATTTCCATCTGTTGTTATATTAGCAGACAATCTATTTAATTCTTGAACATGCATAAATCTATTTTCATAAATAGTTTCATCTATTATAGATTGACCCTTAACAACACCTAATAAAGCCATTAAGGAAGCTTGACAATCAGTAGGAAAACCAGGATAAAAATCTGTTTTTACATTAACAGCTTTTAAATTTTTTCCAGCTTTAATTTTTATTGTATTATTATCTATATTTTCAATATCAGCTCCAATTTCTTTTAATATATTAATAGGAGTTTCTAACACATTATAAAAATCAATTCCATTTAAAATTAATTCTCCATTAGTAATTAGAGCAGCTACCATATATGTAAAAGCCTCTATTCTATCACCCATAATTTTATATTGTGTAGAATGTAATTTTTCTACACCATCTATAATTATTGTATCTGTTCCTGCTCCTGTAATTTTAGCACCTGCTGTAATTAAAAAATTAGCTAAATCTACTATTTCTGGCTCCTTTGCAGCATTTCTAATCACAGTTCTTCCTTCTGCCATAGAAGCAGCTAAAATTGTGTTATGAGTAGCTCCAACAGATGGTAATCTTAAAGTTATATCTGCTCCCTTAACCTTACCATCCCTTGCTTTTGCTATAACATAACCATTATTAATTTCTGTATCAACCTGCATTTGATTAAGAGCATCTATATAAATATCACTTGGTCTAGCACCAATAGCACAACCACCTGGCAAAGATACTTTTGCTTCACCAAATCTACTTAATAAAGACCCTAAAACCCAAAAACTAGCTCTCATCTTACTAACTATTTCATATGGAGCCTCCGTTTTATTAACATTTTTTGTGTTTACATTAAATACTTTTTTACCATTAACAGAATCATTTGATATATCTATTTTAGCTCCAAGATGTGTTAATAATTCTATTGTTGTAGTAATATCTAAAACTGATGGTGTATTAAAAATTGTAGATTCATCATCTATTAATAAAGTTGCCATCATTATAGGTAAAGATGCATTTTTAGCACCAGATATATCAATACTACCTTTTAATTTTTTTCCACCATTAATTAATAATTTTCTATTCATAACTATTTTTTAAATGTTGATAATAAAACAAAGAATAATTTTTTACCTTCCATTTGAGGAGCTGTATCTACTTTTGAAATATCTTTCATTTCTTCTATTATATCATTAGCCATTTTTTCAACTAAATCATAATGAGTAATTTCTCTACCTCTAAATTGAAAGGAAAACCTAACTTTATTCCCTTGTTCAAAAAACTTTCTAGCTTGTTTCATTTTTGTATCATAATCACCTTTAGCAATGTTTAAAGATAATTTTATTTCTTTAGTCTCAATAACTTTTTGTTTCTTTTTAGCTTCTGCAGCCTTTTTTTGCTGTTGATATCTAATCTTGCCATAATCGGCAATCTTACAAACAGGAGGTTCGGCGTTAGGTGAAACCTCCACTAAATCTAAACCAGCTTCTCTAGCCATACTTATAGCTTTAAATGTTGTTGTAATTCCCAACATTTCGCCATCTACATCAATTAATCTAATTTCTTTAGCTTTAATTTGATCATTTATTCTTAATTCATTATTTGCCAAAACTTTTAATCGGTAATTTATAAAAAAATAAAAAAAATATTAATATAAATATTAATATCTTGCTATATAATAAATAATATCTTTTTATTTTTCAAGATTTTTTTAATTATAATTAACAATTTAGTTTTTTTATTGAAAATAAAATTATTTACTTTTACTATACAAATATAACAAACTTTTTAATAATATAAATGTTAGAATCATTTTTTAATCCTAAAAGTATAGCAGTTGTAGGTGTATCTGCTGAACCAACAAAATTAGGAGCAGTAGTTTTTAAAAACATACTAGATGCTAATTTTAAAGGTAATTTATATGCAGTAAATCCTAAAAATGCTGGACAAGAATTATATGGTAAACCTTGTTTTGCAAGTGTTAAAGATATAAAAGAAGAATTAGATCTAGTTGTTATAGTTGTTCCTGCTAAATTCACTATGTCAGCAGTTGATGATTGTATAATAAACAAAACTAAAAATATTAGTATTATTACAGCAGGTTTTGGTGAAGTTGGAAATCATGAACTAGAAGATGAAATTAAAAGAAAATGTAAAGAAAACAATATACATATTTTAGGTCCTAATTGTCTAGGTCATATATCTACATATACAAACTTAAATGCTAGTTTTGCTGATGGCTATCCTGATAAAGGTAATGTTGCTTTCATATCTCAATCAGGTGCTTATTGTTCAGCTATGTTGGATTGGGCTAAAAAGAAAGGTATTGGCTTTTCTCATTTTATATCAATTGGTAATAAAGCTGATTTATCTGAAACAGAATTATTAGAAGCTATTAAAGAAGATAAAAATACTACTGCTTTTGTATTCTATTTAGAATCTTTAAAAAATGGACAAAGATTTTTAGAAGTAGCAAGAGAAGTAGCTAAAACTAAACCTATTGTAGTTTTAGAACCTGGAAAATCTCAAAAAGCACAAGCTGCTAGTTTATCCCATACAGGAAGCCTTGCTCCTAATTACAGAGTATTAGAAACAGCACTTGAAAAAAGTGGTATAATTCAAGCTTATACTACTAGAGAAATGTTTGGACTTCTCGAAATTTTACAATATTCTAAACATAAAGAATTTGATGGCAAATTAGCAGTATTAACTAATGCTGGTGGTGTTGGTGTATTAACTAGTGATTTATGTGAAGAAAATAATCTTGATCTTGCTAGACCTAGTGATGCTACTATTGAAAAATTAAAAGCAAACTTGCCAGCTGAATCTGCTTTTGGAAATCCTATTGATGTAATAGGTGATGCTAAAGCTGACAGATATGAAGTTGCTTTAAAAATTTTATGTGAAAGCAAAGAATACAAAAACATTTTAGTTCTTTTAACTCCACAAATGGTTACAGATGCAAAAGGCACTGCCGAAGCAATTGTAAAAATATCAAAAGAATATAATGATGTAAACATATTCCCAGTTTTTGTTGGTGGTGAAAGAGTAAAAGAAGGTGTAGATATTTTAAATCAAAACAAAATTGTAAATTTTGAATATCCTACTGATGCTACTAGATTGTTAGGTTTATTAAAAAAACAAATGCTAAATAGAAACAATAAACAATCTACTTTAAAACAAACTAATGTTCCTACAAACATTAAAGAAGAAGTTAGTAAAGCAGTAAAAGAAGGACTTGCTAGTCTTCCACAACATGTTGTAAACATGATTATGGATCACTATAAAATTGACTATCCAAAATCTGGCAACTACACTAAAAAAGATGAAGCATTATCTTTCTGTAAAACTTTATTCCCTAAGGCAGTTGTATTAAAATTATCAGCACCTGATGCTTTACACAAAACTGAAATGAAAGGAATTTACTTAAATATTAACGACGAAAGCAAGTTTAACGAAGCTTGGGACGCTTTAATGGAAACAATAAACAAATTCGCTTTAAAAAATGCTTCAATATTAATTCAAGAAATGATTACAAAATCAACAGAAGTAATTATTGGTGTAAATAGTGATAAAAACTTTGGTAAAGTAATTGTTTTTGGTAGTGGTGGTATTTACACAGAAGTAATGAAAGATACTTCTTTAAGAATAGTACCTACTGCAGAATGTGAAGATATGATTAAAGAAACAAAAATCGGCACTATTTTACATGGTGTGAGAGGCGAAGCACCTAAGGCAGTAAAACCTCTTGCAGAAACTATTGAGAAAGTTCAACAGGTTGTAATTGATATCCCTGAAATAAAATCAATAGATATCAACCCTATTCTAGTTACAGAAGATAGAGCAGTTGTTGTAGACTTTAAAATGATTTTAAAATAATTATTTATAAATAGTTCAAAAAAATAAACAACCTAAAAAGGTTGTTTATTTTTTTAATTTATTAATTATAATAAATACCCTTCATAACTAACAACATATTCTTTATTTGTTTCACAAGTTTCCAACATATCCCTAATTCTTGTATTATAAGCAACAGCATAAAAATATTCATCACCAATTATTGAATAATGCCATAAAAAATTATCCCTTTCTTCCGGTTCTAATGAGTTTATTTTTTTAATATTTTCTATTATAGCATTACCTTTATTTACTACATCTTTATTACAAATATTTACTTCTGCCTTTGTTTCTACAAAAAATATATCATTTTTAAACTTCACCACAAAATCAGGATAATAATAACCAATCATTCCATTTTCTTTTATATATTTAAAGTTTAAAAAATTATAACTTCTTTCTCTAATTTTTATAACACTTAAAACATCCCCATCTTCATCTGCTTTAATTAAAAAATCTTTCTCAAACTTACTTTTTATAGAATATGGAGTTTTAGTATAAATAGTTTTTAAAATATCTACACTATAATTTTCTTTAACAACAAATTCTTTCAACTCCGAGAAATATCTTTTTTCAATAATAGCAGGATATTTTTTTAAATTATTTTGTTGTATTTTCATTAAATAAAAAGACATTTCTTTTACTATATGTTTTGTTATTCCATATTCTGCTAACATTAATATTTTCCAATTTTCAATAGGATCAAACTCTTGATCAAACAACCCATTTCTAATATATTTATCCAATACCGAAATAATCACATTTTCATTAAATTGTAAAACTGGAAATATTTTTTTTCTTCTATCTTCATTTATTTTAATTATATTTTGAGTAATTATTTTAGCAATTTTAATCAAAAATTCATTATAACCATTAGCACTAAAACTATCAGCATTAACTTCATAACTACCAAATTCAACCTTACCAATTATAATTGTTTGAGAATGAAAACTTTCAGTTTTTTTATTATCAACAATATATTCTAATTGACTTAAAGAATAACCTTCAAAAGGCTTTAACTCCCTATAATCAATATTATTAAAATCAATAACTTCTTCACTTTCTTGAACTACATCAGGATAACAAATATCATAATCTTTATAATTTTCTTTCAAAACCGATTTTACATTATCACCAACAGTTTTTGTTTTATTTTCTTCTTCTTCATCCATAACCCCAACATCAATACCCAACCCTTCATAAAATTTGATAAATTTAGGGTGTTCTATTATATTTAGAACATCAATAAAACTACTTGGTGTTTCTTTCTTTTTTATCAATTTAATATTTTCTTTTCTTGCTTCATTAAAAATATCATTATCAGTCCACATCAACCTTAAACCCCTACCAATAGTTTGTTCTAGTAATATAGACGATTCACTACTTCTTAATGGCACAATAACACAAATATTATTAACATCAAAACCTTCTCTCAACATCATTATAGATATAATAATTTTAGGTGTTTTTTTACTATCAATATTAAACAAATCTTCTTTAATTCTAGCCCATTCTTTATCTCCAACTTCTCCTTTTTTATTAGAATCTATTGTTAATATATCTTCAGCACCTAAACCATTATTTTCAAGATATTCTTCAACAAAAGGCACAACCGTTGTATCTTCACACACAATAAGCATTTTAGGATTTTTATTTTCATCAATTTTAGCAAAATCTGTTTCCAACTTTTTAAGTTTAGTCAACCCTGCCATAATCATAATTTTTTGTCCATCAGACAAAGATATTGTTTTATTTTCTTCTTTAATAGCCCTAAAATCCAAACTAGGTAAATTAGCATAATTTTCCCTTTGATCTATTACTATAGATTTTACAATAGACATTTCTATTGCTTCTTTCAATTCAAAATTAGCAACTATATGTGGGAAATAATGATTTACTTTCTTTTCCTCTACTCCAACAGTTTCAAAAGGCGTTGCCGAGAAATCAAATTGTATATAATTTTTACCATCTGTAATTTCTTTAATAATTTTTTTCCAAATTATATCTTCACCATGTATATGGTGTGCTTCATCATTAAAAATACAAAAATCTTTAAACTTCTTCAACTCTTCAAGTTCATTCATTCTTGACCCATCAAGATCATTCAAATCAACCCCAATTTTTTTAAATGGAAAAAGTTCATTAATTGATTTTTTAATTTTACCTTCAAAATCTTCTACTTCTTCTTCTATTTCTTCTGCTTCTTCTTTATTTAATTTATGCCAATTTGTAATTACAATTATACCTTCACTTTTACAATTATTACAAATTTCTTCTTTTTTAATACAAGAGTTTTGAATAAAATTTAAAACATTATCTCTATACTCTTCAGGTAAAAACAAATCCTTAAACTTTTTCAAAGTAGAAGTTTCAAAGTTCCTATAACCATTTTTTTCTTTACCTAAAAAAGCATCAAGTATTCTATCATAAACAATCAACCCAGGGGCTATTACCAAAAAGTTTTTAGTATAATTATTCAAATATTGCCAAACAAACAAAGCCAACATAACCCAAGTTTTACCTGTTCCTGTTGCCATTTTAACACAATATTTATTTTCTTTTTCTAACAAATTTAAAAAACTTTCATCAGGAGAATAAAAACTTGTTTTATACAATTCTGTATAATCTTTAATTTTCAATACTTCTACACAATATATTATATTTAAAATAGCCTGTTTCTGTCCTTTATGAAAATTATAATTTCTACAATAACAATAATCTTCATCAAACCAATATTTCAACAATATTTTAGTAATATCAGTAGTTTTACTTAAAAACTCACCACTTTCCCAATCTGCATTTACCAACTCTGTTAATCTTTCAGTCATTACAAGACTATAATCTTTATATTTTACAACCACAACCACCCCCTACAATTCTTTTACAACTATACTTTCATAACCGAAAATATCTACTGCCTTTACACAAATCTTTCTTTTATCCTTTTTAGGAACTGTTAATTTTACTTGTTTATCCACAATAAAACCTATATCTTTATCACTATTTCCCCTATAATCTTGCCAAACACTTTTAAACAATTCACCATCATAATCAGGATCAACACTCCAATATTCAATCAAATTCAAAGGATTTGTATTTAAAATATTCATTACTTTATCTTTATCTTCTTTACTTAATGGAATACATTCAGGCGAAAGCAAAACATAATTATTTAGTTCAATAGTCAATTCAACTTCATTTTCATTCATATCTCTAACAACAGGTTCTTTAATATCCAAATATTGTAAAGATTGAAAATTAATTTTTTTATTTACAATCAAATCAGCAAGTGCAATTTTAGATTTTAAAATATCTATTAAATCAGGTGGAATAACCAATATTTCTATATCATTATATTTTTTAGCCAAAGAAGTAATTTCTGGAACAAAGTTCCAACCCAAAACTATTGCTTTACTTTTATCATAAACACTTTTTAATTCTTTTACTCTTTTTAAAGTTGCTTCACCTGTTAATTTATTAGGACTATCAGCAAAAACTAAAACATTATCTTTACAACCTATATTTTTTTCTTTATCTATTAAATCAGCACCATACAATTTTAATATTACTTCTGTCAAATCACATACTCTTTTAAACTCTTTCATTGAAGAAAAGTTTTCTTTTTGATAATCACCTATTGATTGATATAAAAAAGGTTTAGAATCTATATCTACAAATCTTTTTCTCATAATCATAGTTGCAGGTTTACCCATATCTGTAATAATCCACTTTCTACCTAGTTTTTCAGCAACTGCTGCTGTTGTTCCGCTACCACCGAAAAAGTCTGCAACAATAGAATCTTCATTAGATGATGCACCAATTATTCTTTCAAGTAATTTCTCAGGTTTTTGGGTGGAATAGTTAAGATTATCCTTACTATTATGTCTCAAAACTGGAATATCAATCCACCAACTTCTAGCTAACATACCACTTTCAATATCTACTAATACATTTTCATTAATACTTTTACCACCTATACTACCTTTACCTCTTTTATAAATTGTATTTCCATTTTCATCTTTATCTAAACTATTCATAACTCTCTTTGAATATTCTATTGAAGTATACTTATTTTTTTTTACACCATTAAAATTTTCAATATTTTTACTGTAAAAAAAAATTACATCATGTGCTCTTATAAAACTTTTAGATAAATTTTCTTCATTGTTAGCTTTTTTTGCCGAAGATGAAGTTTTGCACCACACAATTTCATTCACAAAATTATTTTTTCCAAAAATACTATCAGCAATAACCTTTAAATAATGTCCCACATGCCAATCACAATGTATATAAATTGACCCTTTCTCACTTAACAATTCCCTCATTAAATACAACCTAGGGTACATATATTCTAGATAACTTTTAGTCCCATCTATCCAAGTATCACCATAAGCATATTGTTCCATTACATTAGCATTAAGCCCTACTTCGTCGTCCGGCAATTTTATTTTTGTTCTATAATCTGCCTTACTATCATAAGGAGGGTCAATATAAATTAAATCTATTTTATTTTTAAATGATTCTTGGTTTTCATAAGAAGTTAAAAGTGCCTGCATCACCAACAAGTTATCACCATAAATCAATCTATTTTTCCACTCATTATTGTTAATTTTAAACAAATCTTTAGCAGTTCTAGAAGGGTTTATATATTCATTAGTTTGTAAAATAACTTTTTCTTTGCTTGTTGTCTTTTCAAGAATTTTTTCAGCAACCTTTCTGCCTTCCTTTACAATTAAAGGAAGTTCTTCTATTAGAGATAAATTAGGCATCTATCCCCCTTTCATTTAAAAATATTTTCATAAAAAAGGAACCTTTTTTATGAAAATATTTTATACTCCCATATAGAATAATAAATTTTTATTGTTTATGTTGAAAAATAAAGGGTTTTTAAAAAAATAATTGATTTTTATTTTAATTATAATTATTATGTAAATTAATATTACAAAAAAGGTTCGTTTTTTTTTATAAATATAATTTTTATCAAAATCTTTTATTTCTTGCTATTTTTAAACTCTTTTTTATATAAATTATAAACAACAAAAATAAAAATTATGATATATGGATATATAAGAGTTAGTACTGATTTACAAAATTGTGAGAATCAAAAATTTGAAATAGAAAATTATTGTAAAAATAATAATCTAAAAATTAATAAATATATAAAAGAAACTATATCTAGTAGAAAGAAATTAAAAGATAGACAATTAAATAATATATTAAAGAAAATAAAAGATGGTGATGTATTAATCACTACGGAATTGTCAAGATTAGGTAGAAGTATATTAGAGATAATGGAAATTATAAAACTATGTCTTGAAAGAAATTGTCTTATTATAACTTTAAAAGAAAATTATAAATTAGGAAATGATATACAAAGTAAAATACTTGCTTTTGCTTTTGGTATGTGTGCCGAAATCGAAAGGCAATTAATATCTCAAAGAACAAAAGAAAGTTTAAAAAGATTAAAAAATGAAGGTAAAAAATTAGGCCGACCTCTTGGTTCTTATTCTAATAAAACTAAAAAGATAACAGAATTATTAAGTCTAGGAATGAATAAAACTGAAATAGCTAAAAAATTTAATTGTTGCTATTCTAGTGTTTATAGGATAGCAATGAGAAACTATTAATTATTCATACATTTTACATAATCTTCGTAAGATATTTTTTTCATTTCATTATTTAAAAAGAACTTCATGTAATTTAATTCTTTTTCTTTCTTTTCGTCTGTTTTATTTTTCTCTAAATCCATTAAAGTTTCATTTATTACTCTAATTGTTTCACAAGTATTTCCTCTATCGGACAATAAAAAAGAATATGTTTCTTTTATCCATATAGGAGTAGAATCTGGTGAATATTTTCTCAATAAATAAGCGATTCTTAATCCTAAATCTTTATTGTTCATTGTATAATAAGCTATATAACTAGCTTGATACATCCACCACCATTTTTTTTCTGGATTTTTTAAGGCATGTTCTAATAAAAATCTAACTACATATATTCTATCTTCTATGTTTTGTGTTTGTGAAAAATAATAAGCAACCATTGATGGTAAATAATTTGAATCATAATCTAGTTTTTCTAATTCTTTAAACCAACCATAAAGTTTTCTATAATCATAATCTCTTAGTGGTGTATTTCTAGCATAGGTATCTCCCATATTTTGAACTTTAAAGCTTTTTATTCTATAAAAAAACTCATCATCCCCAAAAGTAAAAGCTTTCATTGTTTTTTCATTTGGTGGAGTATTTACAACTTCTAACTTTGCCCTAAAATTAGTATATTTTTTCCAAAATAAAAATTGAATAAATAATAATAAAATAAATATAACTAAATAAATACTTGTTATATTAAAATTGTTTCTTTTTAAAGTCATAAAAAGCCATAAAAAAGATTATAGGTATATAAATTAAAGATTGTAAAATTATTATATTTAAAGTATGGTAATCTGGACCATATATTAACCACCTAGTTTGTCCAAATAAATCTAATCTAGGTATTAGTGAAGATATAATTTGTAATAAATAATTAGATAAAGTTATTAAAAAACTTAATATTTTATTATCTGGAGTAATCAAAAAAGCATTTAGAAAAAAACCCATCATTTTAGCTATAACATAAAAACCAGAAGACAAAAATATTGAAAATATAGCGCTTTGTATAATTAAGCTAGCTAAAATAGCAAAAGTACTAACTATCATAATTTCAAAAGAAACAGTAACTAGCCATTGTATGGCTCCCAAAACATTTATTGTACAAAATAAAAATAATATAATAGACATCAAAAATAATAGAATTACAGAAATAAAATTAAAACCAACCCAATAAGAAAAAACAAACATTTCTCTTGATATGTTTTTAGATAACATAAATGGTATTTCTTTGTTTTCGAAAGATTTATTTATATGAAAACATATAAAAATTATCATTCCAAACATTAATATAATTTTAGATGTTCCAGCAAAAATTATTGTTTGCATTTGTCCTTCTTCTGATAAGGCTGTAAAACCTATTAAATTAGATAAAGCAAAAGAAAAAATTATTGACAGTAAAAGAGTTATAAATAATTTATCCCTAAAAGCTGACAATAATATATATTTTAATATTGTTTTCATATTTATCTAGCAAATTCTTTATAAAATTGTCTATCTCTTCTACCTAAAGAATTATCTCTATCAACAATTGTAGCCTTAATAAATATAACTGTTTCAACCATTTCTTTAGAATTAGATCTAGATTTAAAAAGATTTCCCAGTAAAGGAATATTCATTAAAAAAGGTATACCATTTGAAGAATTTGTTATATTTTCAGACATTAAACCACCTATTACCATAATATCACCAGAACCTATTCTTAAAGATGTTTCTAGTGTCCTTCTTTGAATTTGTGGAACTTTATTACCAGGTGTAACAGGATCTTCAACGTAACCAACCAAAGAAGATAGTTCTGGTTTTACATTTAAAACAACTTCGTTATTTTTTAAATCTATAGTAGGAGTTATTTCTAATTTAACACCAACCTCTTCTTCTTGTTTTGTGGACGTATAATCTGTTGTTGTATTTCCATCTGTATCTTCTTCTTCCTCTTTTTCTATACTAAAATATACAATAGTATTAACAAAATCTAGTGTTGCCTTTTGATTGTTTAAAGTACTAATTCTAGGGCTTGATAATGTTTTTGTATCACCAAATGTTTGCATAGCGTCTATAACAACATTTAGGTTTTTGTTACCAAAAGCTTTATCAATAGTTCCACTAACTAAACCAGAAGTAGAACCAGCAGCACCAACTATTTCAAGCAATGTATTTATAACTGGTTTACTTTCACCACTTGAAGGATCTGTTGTTGTTTTTCCTGTATCTTCTGTAAGAGTCCAATTTATACCAGCTTTATATTCATCATTTAATTTAACCTCAACAACTTTTGCTTCTATTAAAACTTGTGTTGCATAATTTCTTTTTGCCTGCTCTATATATGATTCAATAGCTTTTTGAGCTCTACTATTAGCATAAACACTAATTATGTTAGCTGCTTTATTTATACTAATTTTTTGTTGTGTGGAATCAGTCATATTATCAACAATAGGAGTGATAGCAACATCACCTATTGCATTTGCTGATTGCTGTTGTTTAACTGGGTATATATCCAATAAATATTGTATAGAAGTTTCTAAATCTGACCATAATTGATGATCAACTAAAACATCTATTTGATAATTTCTTGTATAGGGTAAATCTCTTTCGACTTTTAAAATACCATCATTATATTCATATTTTAAATTTGCTAGTTCACATATTTTTTCTATAACAACATTTATAGGTTTTTCAGTAACTTTTAATATTATTCCAGTATCTATTTTAGGATCAATTTGTATGTCTATTTCAGCCAAACGACCAAGCTCTATTAGAACATCCTTTAATGGAACTTCTTCTGTTATGGAAAAAGATATTAGTTCACCATTACCAATTGGTGGTGGTGGTGGTGAAGCTAATAATTTTGATATATTGGGAGCATTATAATCATAGCCCGAAGTTAAATTATTATATTCAGCCTCCCTACTTCTTTCTTCTAAATTTAATAAAGAGTCCTTTATATTAGCATTATTCGTATTTTTCCAACTATTAATTATACTTTCTGATGTATCTATATTTGTATTTTTAGTTGAACAAGAAATCAATAAAAAAAATAAAACAATAAAAAATTTTTTTGAAACTAGCAATTTAATAAAAATTTTTATGACTGTAATAATATTAATATTTAAAAAAAATTTTTCAATATGTTTTTATAAAATTATTTAATATTTTTTTTTATAATATTTTCCATATTTATGTATATCTTTTCAGCCTTAAAACCAATTAAGAATAAACTAAAACCTAAAATTGCAAAAAATAAAAACTTAGCGGTCATATCCCAAAAATATTCAAAAAATTTAGTATATAAGTTTATTAGAAAAAATATAATTCCATATTTTCTTAACATAGAATTATCATACTTTAAACCAAAATAAAAAGATATAAAAGCAACTATACCAAAGAGTATTGACCAAAATAGCGTTATATCTTGATTAAATTTAATTTCAAAACCAAATATTGATAACATCCATAAAGAAATAAATAAATAAAACAACCCCATAAACAAAGTTAAATCTGTAAGTTCTTTTTTATATTTATTAAAAATATAAGATAAACATATTAAAAGTAATCCAAAAAATACAAAAATTAATGGTTTTGAAAAAGCAATAAAATAAGAACCATAACCTAAATAACCAAGTTCAGCGCCAAACCAATTTCCAAAAGTAATTATAGAGAAAAATAATATTAGACTTGAATTTTTATAATAAGCTAATAAAAAATAAAAACAAGCACTAAAAAACAATATTAAAGATGAAGAATCCTTAAAAATACTCATTATTTCAATAAAAAACCATCCAGTTGATAAAGAACCGGAAAAAATAAGAATCTCATTTAATAATTTTTTATTTGTTTTTTTAAAACCCAAAAAATAAAAAATACTAGACAATACAAGACTAATTATTATTCTTACAACTTTTAGATTTAAATATAAAAAGTTAATATTAAACATTGATACAATAAAACAAAAAATAGAGAAAATAAAGCACCACTTTGATAGTTTCTTATAATCAAAATCTAATACATTAATATTTTTATTTAATTCATCAAATTTTTCAGAAGATAATAAACCATCATCTTTAAAACTAGATAAAACATTCTTAACTAATAAAGCATCTTTTTTGTTTAATTGCATAAATGCTCCTTAATAATTATTTAAACCATTTTTTGAAAAAACCTTCGTTAGATTTTTGTAATTTTTTATCTAATTCTTCTATTGTTTTTTTATCTTCACTATTAATATTTTTTGGTATATCTATTTTAATATTTAATACTAAATCCCCTCTTCTACCACCACCATTTAAAACAGGCATACCTTTTCCATTTATCCTAATTTTATCTCCATATTGAGTGCCAGCTGGTATTTTAACACTAGCTTTTCCACCATCTATTGTAGGAACTTCAATTTCTCCACCAACCATAGCAGTTGTAGGTAAAATACCAGTAGTTAAATATAGATCATTTTTATCTCTTGTAAATGTAGAATGTTTTTTAACACTAACAAATACAAATAAATCACCAGCTTTTCCACCATTAATTCCTGCCTCTCCTTCACCAGTTAATTTAATTTTTGTTCCATTATCAACACCAGCAGGTATCTTTACAGATAAAGTTTTACTTTTATTAATTCTACCAGTTCCACCACATTTTTTACATGGATTTTTAACAATTTTACCGGTTCCATGACATCTTCTACATGTTTGTTCTACTATAAAAAAGCCTTGTTGCATTCTAACAGAACCAGTTCCATTACAATCTGGACAGGTTGTAGCACCGCTACCATCAGCAGAACCTGTTCCTTTACATTCATCACATTGTCCCATTGCTGAAAAATTAATATCAGCAACTTTTCCACTATAAGCTTCTTCTAATGTTAAAGTAATATCATATCTTAAATCAGACCCAGAATTATCTGTCTGTCTTTGTGTTTTTCTTCCTCCACCAATATCTGAAAATATATCTGAAAAAGAAGAAAATATATCACTAAAATCATTAAAGTTAGATTGTTTGAAACCACCAAAACCACCAAAACCACCAAAACCACCATTTCCAGCACCTGAAAAAGCACTATCACCATATCTATCATAAGCAGATCTCTTATCTGGATCTTTTAAAACATCATAAGCTTCTGCTGCTTCTTTAAATTTTGCTTCTGCTTCTTTATCTCCTGGATTTTTATCTGGGTGATATTGCATTGCTTTTTGTCTGTATGCTTTTTTAATTTCATCAGCAGTAGCGGTTTTGCTAACTCCTAATATATCATAATAATTTTTACTCATTTTTAATAATATTTATCATTTAATTAATATATATGTATTCTATATAAATATTTCAAGTTATTTTTGTGGTGTAAAAAATATAAATACACAAACAAGAACCAAAAACGCTACTTCAATTGGTCTTTGAACATGTAAATAATTCAAAATTAAATAAGTTGATATAGCAGCAACCACAGATATATAAAACATTATAACTCCTTTATTATTAATAATCTTTCTTTAATTTTTTCTATTCCTAATATTTTCATAATAGAACATAAATCAGGACTTTGTTCTCTTCCTGTAATTATTATTCTTAATATTTTAGCAACATCACTAACATTACCTTTGTATTTATCAGGATTTTCTTTATATTCTTTAATATTATCGCAATAGCCATTATCTTTTGATATTGTTTTTATTTTATCAAACCAAGCGTTATTATCATCTTCAATATTATAAATATTTAAAAAAGAATTAACAATATTTTTTATATCTTCATTGTTAAAATCTTTTAATTTATCAACAATATCTTTTTTATCTAATTCGAAGAAATATTTTATTTCATTCTCAACTTCATTCCATTTACTAATATCTTTTCTAGGTTTTTTAGTATTTTCTCTTTCTATATTAAAAATAGATATAGTGTAATCTTTATTTTTTGTAATTAAATCATAAAGATTTTTATTATATTTTTCAGTCCAATTAACAACATAATTATATATGTCTTCCGCTTTGAATCTTGATATTACATCTCTACTAACGCTATCTAATTTAACAAAATCAAAAAGTGCTCCACTTGTATTCATTTTTTTAATATCAAATTTAAAATCTTTATAAGATAAAGTTGGATTTTGTTTTCTCCAATCTTCAAAATTAGAATTAGCAAGATTTAATAAGTATTCTATAACACTTTCTTTTGGATAACCTAATTCGTCAAAATATAAAATATTAGATTCCGGATCTTTTCTTTTACTTAATTTTCTTTTTCCCTCACCATCAACTTTCATAATTGGTGATATATGAGCATATTTAGGAGCTTTCCATTTAAAAGCTTGGAATAATTGTATATGTAAAGGTAAAGATGGTAACCATTCATCGCCTCTTGTAACAAGATTAGTTCCCATTAAAAAATCATCTATTACATGAGCAAAATGATATGTAGGAAGTCCATTTTTTTTCATAATAACTATATCTAGATCATTTTCAGGAAACTCTAAATTGCCTTTCAAAACATCATTTACAACTATTTTTTTATTAAAATCACCAAAAGATTTAAATCTAACTACATATTCTTCACCATTTTCAATTTTTTTAATCGCTTCTTCAACTGGAAAAGTTCTATATTTAGCCCAACCACCATAATAACCTAATCTAGAACAATTTTGAGCTTTTTGTTGTTTAACTATATTTTCTAATTCTTCTTCACTACAAAAACAAGGATAAGCAAGTCCATTTTCCATTAAATACTTTATAAAAACTTTATAAATATTTTCTCTTTCACTTTGTTTATATGGGCCATAATTACCTTTATATTCATTAGCTCCAACCATTCCTTCATCGGCTATAATATTATAATTTTTAAAAGAATTAGCAAGTAATTCAGCAGAGCCTTCTACCTCTCTTTTTTGATCCGTGTCTTCTATTCTAACATAAAAAACCCCATTACTTTGATGTGCTATTCTTTCAGAAACAAGGGCCATATAAATTGTTCCTATATGAACAAAACCCGTAGGACTAGGGGCAATTCTAGTAATTTTTTCACCATTATTTAAACCTCTATTTGGATATTTTTTAAAAATATCTTCAATACTTGGTAGATTTTTATCAAAAATTAAACTTATTAACTTATCCATTTTTGTTTATGATTAATAATATTTTAAAAACTACAATATATAATATAAGTTAATATTTAAAAAGTAAAGATTAAAATTTTTTACTTGATAATTATATTTTATTTTATACAACAGAGCTGAGTAGAACTAACAATCGCTTGTGAAAACAAGAGGAAAGTCCGGACTCCTTGAAGAGATAGTAGTAGTTAAGGATAAAAAACAAGAAATATTCTTGATAGTTATTTGAATAAACTTTAATTTATATAAAATATTTAAAAACAAGGTTAGTTAGGATTTAGTATTTCATTAAGACTCTCATTAAAATTATTAATTGCTCTTGATAACAGGATTTTTTCAAAATCAAGTAAATTATAGTTAGATAAGATATTTATTTTGTTTAAAGTAATTTCAACGGGAACACTTAATTCTAAATTATTGCAAGTATCATTATAATACTTTTTAATTATTTTTTTGTCTTTTATTAAAACATTAAATGGAGCAATTAATTTCTTATTAAAACAATATGCTTTTACTAAATTAACAATAGCAAAAGCCGGCAATATTGAGGCACCACTATCTTCGTTGTTTGTTTTTCTTTGTTCATTTGAAATAATTTTTCCAAAATTTCTAATTTCATTAATGATATTATCATAATTGTTAAGAATTAATTTTCTATGTCTTTTTTTACAAATACTGTTAGTTAATAAAAACATATCGCTATTATGATAGCCAATTATAAACCCACTTATTAAGTTTATAGAAAATCTTTTATATAAAATTTGTTTTAATCTAATACTATCTATATAATTACCAATGCCTATAACATTTAAATTTGGATATTTGTTTCTAACAATAGAACAAATTAAATCTACCTGATTTGTAATTATAGCAAACAAAGATTTTTCTGAATATTTATTAATTTGATCAGCTATATCTAGTATTAAATCTTTATTATAAAATGTTTGTATTAATCTACCAGTATTATCTTTAAAGTTATATAAATTTTCTTTTAATGTCCATTTGGCAGCAGAACATATAATGATATCTGAATTTTTTATTTCCGAATAATCATTAGAAATTGTAAATTTTATATTATTTTGATTATTATTACAAAAAACTATTCCGTTTAGATCTTTCACAAAACCATTTAACCGATTCTTACTGTTATTTGAATCAGAAGTAATTAATACAATTTCTAATTTATTGTTATATTTATAAAAATTATTACTTACTATCATAATTAATGCTTTTTGTCCAATTTTACCTAAAGCACCAATATAAGTTATTTTTTTATTCATTTGTTAAATATCCATTAATTCATTAAAAGAATTTATAACTAATATATTATTGTTTTTTGTCAGATAATCATCTTCCATAAATTTACCCTTACCAATTAAAATAGGTTTACAATTAGAAGATAAAGCGCATTCTGTATCTTGTTTTGTATCACCTACTAACCATACATTATTTTCATTTAAATCAAAATTAAAATTTTTCATTAATTTAAATACTGGATCGGGCGCAGGTTTATTTCTAATGGCATCACCATTGCCTAAAACTTGATAAAATTTTATATTTTTAAAACATTTTTCTACTTCTTTATTTAAGAGTTTTTTATCTTTGTTTGATATAATTGCCATATTAATATTTTTTTCATTACAAAATTTTAAAAAATCTTCAGAATAATCAGTAGGTTGGACTAAATTGTAAGAATTATTAATATAATAATTTAAATATTTTTCATAGGCTTCTTTTTCGTTTTCTTTACCAAAAAAATTTATAAAATTTTCTTTTAATGATTTTTTGGTGTCTCTTTTTTCTTTTTTTATTATTTCCCATTCAGGAAGATTATATAACGATAAAACATAATTCATTGCATTAACAACCGCTTCTCTTGTGTTTGCTAATGTATCATCCCAATCAAAAATTATTAATTTAGGTAACATAATTATCCTTTAGTTTGTTAATAAAAATTGATTAATATCTTTAATTATTTCTTTATGATTTTTGTATTTTGTTGTATCAATGTAAAAATCTGAATACTGTTTTAATTCAAAACAATTATTATAATAATTTTCTAAAACATTTTCCCAATTACCTTCTTTATTTAAAAACAATTTTCTACTATCTATTTCTCTCTTATTTTTTTTAAATCTTTTTTTTATTGTTTTTAGAGGAACATAATAATATATTATTTTTATGTTTTTTTGTTTAATGGAATCAATAAAATCTTTATTACAATAAATACTTCCACCACCCAAATCAACAATATATTTATTAAAATTAATATTATTTATTTTATCAATTAAAATATTAAGTTTTAAATTAGTATATTCGTTTTCATCGTTTATTTTATCTCTTAAATACTTTGTAAATATTGAATCCATATAATTATCAAAACTAAATATCTCTTTATCATAATTTTTAGCTATTTCTATATTTAATGTAGTTTTTCCCGAGCCCGGTGGTGCTATAATAACAAAATTTTTTATTTTATTATCTAAAAATTTCCGTAATTGTATCAAAAGATCTTTATAGTTTTTAAAAAATAAAATATTTTTATTATACTTCAAATTATTAAGATTATTATTTTTTATATCATCTATTATTTCTTCTAATAATATAAAAGTACCACTTATTTTGTTATTAATAACTAAATTTAAATCTGCTAAAGAGTCTCCAATAAAAAAAACTTTTATATTATTTTTATTTAAATTTATTTTTTCCAACGCTTTTTCTAAAATTTTGTAGTTTGGTTTTGTAGATTTAGCTTTATCGGCCGTCATTATTACATCAATATATTTAAGTATTTTTTTGCTATTTTTATTATATTTTATAAAGGCATTAACATAATCTCTATCTCTGTTTGTAACTAATGCTAATTTTATATTATTATTTTTACAAAACTTTAAAAAATCTACAACTCCATCAAATAATTCAACTTTATCAATTGTATTTATTAAATTTTTTATATAATATTTATATGCCTTTTTATAATTTTTTTCTCCAAAAAAATTTATAAAATTTTCTTTCATAGATTTATTTGGATCTTTTAGATGTTTAATATCTTTCCATTCTAATTTTTTATTTTTATATTTTTTTATTGTTTTGTTTATAGCATCTATATCTGTTTTTTTTGAGTCTATAACTGTTCCACAAAAATCTAAAGCAATAACATCTGGAAAAACATTTATCTCTTTATTAACATTTATATTAGAATAAAAGTTATTATTAATTTCCTGTGCTATTGTATTTACTCTAATACTCAAATTTATAAAAATTACAAAATATAGTATAAAATTTTTCATAAATTCATGAATATATTATAAGTTCTATATAAGTTTGTTGTTATAACAAGTTTTTATACTTTTAATTTTATAATTTAATATTTAAAAATAAATATAAAAATTTTTTTGCTTGATAATTATTTTTTGTTTTATACAATAATATTGAGTAGAACTAACAATCGCTTGTGAAAACAAGAGGAAAGTCCGGACTCCTTGAAGAGATAGTAGTAGTTAACGACTACGGGGAGTAATCCCACGGAAAGTGCAACAGAAAATAAACCGCCGAAAGGTAAGGGTGAAAAAGTGAGGTAAGAGCTCACTAGGAATATAGAAATATATGTCCTTGGTAAACCCTACTAGGAGTAATACCAAGTTAGATGTTGCTTTTTAGCAGTGCATCTTCACACATAACATCGTGGTAGGTAGCTTGAGATTGTAAGTGATTACAATTCTAGATTAATGATTGTTTAAAACAGAATTCGGCTTACGTTCTACTCTTTTTTTAATATTTCTTTTTAAAAAAATATATAGTTAATAAAATCTTTAAAAAATATCATAAAAAAAGCTTGACATTATTAAAAAAATATTATACAATGATTGTAAATAAATAAATTAAAATATATATGCAATCTGTATCAGCAGAAGAATATAAAAAATTAGAAGATCTTAGAAAAGCAATAGGAGAACATGTAACAGCACGTTTAAAAATCGTAGACGGAGGAACAGAAACTTTATGTTATCAAGGTGTTGTACCTGTAGACAGTAATGAAAATATACCTGTAACACTAACACCAAAAGCTAATTATCTATTAGATTATAGAACTGGAATACCAATATTAGAAAAAAATATAGAAGAAACTTATAATAATATTCAAAATAATGAAAGATATGGTAAAGAAAAAGAAAAAGAAAAAGAAACAATATTAAAAAAATATATACACTCACTAATTACTCAAATTAAAGAAGAAAATTTTAAAGATACTTATTTTGATACTGAAGTTATAGATAATCTAAATATATTAAACACTGTTGAAGAAGGACAAAGGGAAAAATATAAAAAAGAAATTTTAGGAATTATAAACAAATTAAAAGGCAATAATGATCCAAACGATGAAATACGTTTCAATCTAACACGTCTTGCTCTTTTAATGAAGATTGCTGAAAATGAAAAGATTAGAGATTTATTAAAAGAAGAATTTGAAGGCACAACTTTAGAAGACACACTTACAGAAGCAGTAGAAGAAGTAATTGGCTATATTTATAAACTCTCATATAGATCATTAGTTGCACGACCAAAAAAACTTACTGAGGTATTTTATACTTCCGGAGGAAAGGTTGATTATCGTAGAGATGTTACTTTAGATACAAATAAAATATTTCTTCAAGATATATATACACGAAGCGATTATTCAGATAATATTGTCACTACATCCATAATAAAACATCTATTTGAAATTTTTAAAAAATATAACACATCTAAAAATAAAGATTATAAAAGAATAGAAGAAATAGGGAAAAATTCTTTTGATAAAGAGATGGTTGAATCTATGATTTCACATTGTTCAAGACCATTAACATCGTCAGAAATAGAGCCTTTTTTCAGAGGAGTAGGAGAAAGATATTATAATAGTACAATGTTTATCTTTAGAGAAAAAAAATTTAAAATAAAAAACCCAGTTACAAGATCAATAGTAAGTCATGCTAATTTAGGCAAAGATGCATGTGTTTTTGTTCTTAAAGAACTCAATTCAGTGAAAAACATTGATCAAGCAGATATGGATCTTTTATTTGAAAATGAAAAAGTTAGAGAAACTGGTGTATTGTATGAAGCTGTAAAACAAATACTAGAAGAAGAAAAATCTACTGAATTTAAACAAAATCCAGAATTATTACAAAGTATTATAACACATATTAATATTTTTGATGAAGAAAAAACAGAAGAAATAAGAAAACTTATTGAAGGCCTTATACCAAACCTAGTAGATACAAGTGTTAATCCAAACTTAATCGCATTATTAATTAAAAACACAGATTTAACTTCGTTAGAAAATACTAATAAAGCAAAAGAAGTTTTTAAAAAAATAGCTAAATTAGATCAAAATGAATTTAGTAATAATTTTCCAAAAATTAAACAACCAATTACTATTATTTTAAAATCATTTACTGAAAAATTTGATGACAAAAATATAGAAACTATATTACTTGAAGATCCATCTATTTTATGTGATGCAATTAAAAATAAAAATATAGAAATAGTAAAATATTGTTTAGAACACAAAATCTTCAAACCTTTTTTTATAAAAGATGAAAATACAAAAAACACTCCTATCCGACTCATTGAGAGTACACCTGGAGAAATATTTAATAAAATGAGGTCTCTTATAAAAGGAAAAAAACATAAAACAGGGTTAGATGATTGTAAGAAACAAATGGAGAAAGAAGCTAATAAAACTAAACAACAAAAACCAGAACAACCAAAACCAGAACAACAAAAACTAGAACAACCAA
The DNA here is from genome assembly GCA_949288805.1 of uncultured Alphaproteobacteria bacterium. Taxonomy (GTDB): domain Bacteria; phylum Pseudomonadota; class Alphaproteobacteria; order Rickettsiales; family UBA1997; genus RGIG8782. Next base: position 29,519 of record CASELL010000004.1, read on the forward strand.
AACCAGAACAACAAAAACTAGAACAACCAAAACCAGAACAACAAAAACTAGAACAACCAAAACCAGAACAACCAGAAACAAAGAAAGAAGAAAAAAAAGAACAAGATATTACACTTAACAAAGAAGATATGGATAGAGCGGCACAAGAAATGCTTGCAACACAAGAAGCTAAAAAAGTCTTAGAAAAACTTAACGAATCTAATACAGGAAAAATAGAGGAAGATGTAGAAGAATATAAGAAAATATTTTCTGGTCTAGTTTTAGAATGTACTTATGAAATGTTTGTAAAAACAATAATGTTGACTAAAGTTTTAGAGATCTTGGTTGAAAAAATAAATGATGCTCAGAAGATTATGCTTTTCTCAATACTTGCTTGTACTATACCAGAAAAACTTCCAGAAGTGAAAGGTATTTTTGAAAGAGAGGCAGGACCAAAACTAATACCGGTTTTAAAAGAAATAAGTTCTAAAGCAGAAAAATTATGTCATCTTTTTAAGGCAAATAGTGACATGCCATATCATAAAAGAGCACAAACAGCTATCAAAGTATAGTATAGTTGTTTATAAATACTAAAACTATTTTTTTTATTTAAAAATAAATTTCTGTTTAGTAAATAAATATTTATTATATATTAGGATTTATAGTGTATAAAAATAACTAAATATTTTTTTTCTTATATTTTTGTTAGTTTTATAAAAATAAGGAAAAAAATATTTGAACTAATAAGATTTTAATTAATTCAACTTAGAAATATATATAGTAAAACAATATTTAGCACTAGTATAAACCTAAAAAGAGATAAAAAATAATAAATATAAGATTTTTTTATTGATTTTTTCAAACAAACAATTATATTTTTTTTAAGTTATTAATCAATAAAAAATAAATGAGTATTAGAAATATAGCTATAATAGCACATGTTGACCATGGTAAAACTACATTAGTAGATCAATTATTAAGACAAAGTGGAACTTTTTCAGACCATGAACAAATTGATGAAAGAGTTATGGATAGTGGTGATTTGGAAAAAGAAAGAGGAATTACTATTCTTGCTAAATGCACTTCTATTAATTATAATGATGTAAAAATAAACATTGTTGACACCCCTGGGCATGCTGATTTTGGTGGTGAAGTAGAACGAGTTTTATCTATGGTTGATGGAGTTGTTTTATTAGTAGATTCAGCAGAAGGTCCTATGCCTCAAACAAAATTTGTATTATCAAAAGCTTTAGCTTTAAACTTAAAACCTATTGTTGTAATAAATAAAATAGATAGAAACGATGCTAGACCTGATGAAGTTTTAAATGAAATATTTGATTTATTTGTTAATTTAAATGCTACAGATGAGCAATTAGATTTTCCAGTTTTATATGCAGTTGGAAGAGATGGTTGGTGTGTAAAAGATTTAAATGATGAAAAGAAAGATTTAAAACCTCTTTTTGATTTAATATTAACTCATGTAAAAGAACCAGATGTAAATAAAAATGCTCCTTTTTCAATGTTAGCTACAATATTGGATTATAATAGTTATGTTGGTAGAATGCTGACTGGTAAAGTATATAGTGGTAAAGCAACTATTAATATGCCTATAAAATCAATAAATCTTGATGGTGAAGTTGTAGAAAGAGGTAGATTAACAAAAATGTTTACATTTAAGGGGATCAAAAAGATTCCAGTTGAAGAAGTTGAGGCAGGAGATATAGTTTCTATTGCAGGATTAGAAAAAACAAATGTAGCAGACACAGTTTGTGATATGGCAGTTGAAACTCCTATACATTCCACTCCTGTTGATGCACCTACCATGTCAATTACAATCAGTGTAAATGATTCTCCTTTTGCTGGTAAAGAAGGAACAAAAGTTACTTCAAGAATGTTGAGAGACAGATTATTAGCAGAACAAGAAAGTAATGTTGCTATTACAGTAAAAGAATCAGAAGGTAATGATAGTTTTGAAGTTGGTGGAAGAGGTGAATTACAACTTGGTGTTTTAATTGAAACTATGAGAAGAGAGGGTTATGAAATGTCAGTTGGAAGACCTAAAGTTTTATTTCATACAGATGAAAATGGTAATAAATTGGAACCTATTGAAGAAGTTGTTATTGATGTTGATGATGAATATAGTGGAACAGTTGTTGAAAAATTAAGTAAAAGAAAAGGTGAATTAAAAGAAATGAAACCTTGTGGTGTTGGTAAAACTAGAATAATATTTTTAGTGCCATCAAGAGGACTTTTAGGTTATCAAAGTGAGTTTATGACTGATACCAAAGGAACTGGTATTTTAAATAAATTATTCCACTCTTATCAAGAATATAAAGGTGATATTCAAAGATTAAGAAAAGGCGTTTTAATATCTACTGATATGGGTGAAGCTGTACCTTATGCTTTATTTAATATACAAGACAGAGGAACAATGTTTATTGGACCACATGAAAAAGTTTATGAAGGTATGATAGTTGGAGAACATTCTAGAGATAATGACATTGTTGTAAATGTATTAAAAGCTAAAAAATTAACGAATGTTAGAGCTGCTGGAAGCGATGAAAATGTAATTTTAACTCCTCCTTATAAAATGAGTTTGGAACAAATGATTACATATATTAACGACGACGAATTATTAGAAGTAACACCTAAAAATTTAAGATTAAGAAAGAAATATTTAACTGCTGCTGAAAGAAAAAAAATGGGTAGAAATGAAGAGGGTGAAGAATAAATATGGAAGAATTAAAAGAAAAATCTATAGATTTTATATATAAAATATTTGCTAACGACTGCTTAAACGATAACAAACTAAGATATAATAGTACATATTTTAACGAAGTAGTTGAATTAATGTATAAACAGTTAACTTTTCAAAAAATACCAGTATCTAATCCCTACTTAATAAAATTTGGTGGTCAAAGCGGTTCTGGAAAAACAACAAAACTTTTACCATCAATAACACATAATTTAAGAACGGATAACTATATTACAATAGCGGTTAGAACTTTTGCTAAATGTCATCCATATTATAATCAATTATTAGAAGAATTTGGGGAGTCTTTAATTAGAGAAAAAACTAATGGTTTTGCCCTACTCTGCTTTTTTGCCGTATTGAAAAAACTAATAGAAAATAAATTTAATATATTAGCAGAAATTACATTATTAGATCCAGATTTTGAGGAGTATTTTATAAAACTATCAAAAAAATACGACTATAATATTATATACAATGTAATATCAATTAGCCATAAAATATCAAATCAATGGATTGAAAAAAGATTAAAAACAAGTACCAATGAAAAAAATAGAGTAGTTTTAGCAGAAACCTCTAATTATTTTTACAATATTTTACCAAAAGCAATTGAAAGAATTATAAAAAATAAACAATATTTTGATAATAAGGACTATTTTGTTTTATGGAATATATATGATAGTAAACCAATTTTAACTACAAATATATTTAATAATGATATAATTACCCTATTCAATAAATACAGACTCATTGAAAACAATAATTTTTTAACAGATAAAGACTCTTTAAAAATAAAAGAAAGTTTTTATTCTGCATTTTTTCAAGATAAAATGATTCAAAACTTTTTTACAGAAAGAGAAAATCTTGAAAATATAATAAAAGAAGAATTAAAAGATAAAAATATAATTGATATAGAAAAAATTTCAACTGGTTGGACTAATATTGTATTAAATGTAAAAATAGATAATGAAGAAGAATATATTTTTAGATTTCCTAGAAATGATTTTTTTGCCTCAAAAATAGAAAAAGATGTTTTAGCAAACAATTTTTTAAAAGAAAAACTAGGACTAAAAAGTGTTAATATGAAATTATCATACAATAAAAATAGGCCTTTTTCAATACATAAAAAAATAAAAGGTTCAACTCTAACTCAAAGAATTAACGACCTCAATTCAGAAAAAAAAGATAAAATAGCAAAAGATATAGCAGAGTTTTTTTATACTTTACATAATATAGATATAAATATCATACCAGAAAAAAATAAAGAAACTTTATCAACTTTTCTAACTGAATTATCAAAAGTTGACACAAATTATTATGATTATTCTTTATTGGAAGAATTAGCAAGAGATGAAAAAGATAATCTTGTTTTTGTTCATGGTGATTTGAATATTGGAAATATAATATTAGATAAAAACGATGATATAGTTGCTTTTATTGATTTTTCTTTTACCGGATTGAGTGATATTTATTGTGATTTATCAAGAATATCTTGTAGAATAGATAAAGATTTTTTAGATAAGATTTTACTTTATTATGAAGATTTTAGTAAAATAAAACTTGATAAAAATAAAATAGAAAGCAGAAATAAAATGTGGAACTATATTGAAGAACAATATGTTATTTATATGAAAAACAATTTTCCTGAAATAAAACTATAATATGCCAAATTTTGATATAGAAAATAATTTATTAGGAATTACTGCTGGAATTGATGAAGCCGGAAGAGGTCCTTTATGCGGTCCAGTTTTTGCCTCTTGTGTTGTTTTAAATAAAGAAAACTTTCCTAAAAATATTGACGATTCTAAAAAAATTACAGAAAAAAATAGAGAAAAAATTTTTAATGAAATTCTAGAATATGAAAAACAAGGCTTATTGTTTTTTGGTGTAGCAAGTATAGATGCCAACATAATAGATAAAATAAATATTAGAGAAGCAACAAAACTTGCTATGTTAAAAGCTTATAACAATTTAATAGATAAATATAATATTAAAGTTGATAACATAATTGTTGATGGTAATTTCACTCCAAAAATAAATATAAATGCAATATCCATAATTAAAGGTGATCAAAAAAGTTATTCAATAGCATGTGCTTCAATTATTGCTAAAGTATTAAGAGATAAAGAATTAATTGAAAAACATAATCAATATCCTCAATATAATTTTATTAAAAATAAAGGTTATGGTACAAAAGAACATATTGAAGCAATTAAAAAATATGGCTTAATTGAAAATTATCATAGAAAAACATTTTGTAAAAAAATAAACAAAAACTATTGACAAAAATATTAAATAAAATAAACTATATATAGTCAATTAATATAGTATAATATGTCATTTTTTACATTATTTTTATTTATTCTACAAATAGTTGTTTCTATTTTATTAATAGTAGTTGTTTTATTTCAATCATCTAGTGAAGATTCTTTAAGTGGTATAGGAGCAGGAGCTGGAAAACCAACTTTATTGTCCCATAAAACATCTGTTGATTTAATTACAAAAACAACAATAGTTTTAGGTGTAATTTTAATGGTTAATTCATTTTTACTAACATCTATATCCACAAGAGAATATAGAAAAAGTCAAAATATAATTAAAGACTATATAAAAGAAAATAAAAATGAAATAATAAAAGATAATTTAGAAATTAAAAACACACCAAAAAATGATACTAATAATATAAACAATAATAAAAAATAATAAACTTTTTATTGTATAAAAATCTTAAATACATTGATAATAATATAAAAAATCAATGTATTTATTTTTTAAAAATTATATATAAAAATAGTTGTTTTTTAAATATTAAACAATTATAATTATACATGAATAAAAAATATTTATTAAAATGAAGTTAGAATATATAATAAAAAATTTAATACAAAATAACAAGATAAGAACACAGTTAGAATTAACTAATATCTTGGAGAAAAAGGGGATAATAACAACTCAATCTAACATATCTAGAATTTTAAAAAAACTAAATACAGCAAAGATAGTAGATGAGAATAAAAATACATATTATGTTATCCAAAACAGACCATTAAATACAGCTGATAAAATAAAAACTCTTGTTTTAAATGTTGAAAATAATGGCTCTATTATAATTATAAAAACATACTATGGTGCTGCCCCATTAGTTGGTCAAATTATTGATGAAAGAAATGTCAATAAAATAGCTGCAACACTGTCTGGAGATAATTGCGTTATAGCAATACCAGACAACGTTAAAAATATAGAAGAAGTATATCTATCTATTAAGAATATATTCTTAAATGAAAAATAAATATTAATGGCTTATTTTTTTAAAAAAAACAAGCCATTTTCTGAAATATAAACCCCAATAACAATTAGCAACATGCCAAAAATCTTTTCTGGATTTAAGGGTTCATTTAATACTAAAAAAGCAGAAAATGTACTAATAAATGGTCTTAAAAAGCCAGCTGGCATTGTTTTTGTTGTTGGGTTTCTTCTCATTATAAAATGTAAACATATATAACCAATCAAAGATGGACCTATACCAAGATAAAACAATAATAGCCAAGCTTTGATATCAGCATTTACTAGACTAAATAAAATATCTTCTCTAAATAATATAGAAAAAATAAATAATAAAATAAAAATTATAAAAGAACTATAACAAGTAATTGTTTTGTTATCTATATTTTTGTCACCTATAGCCTTAGAAACTATATGACTAAAAGCACTTAATATAGCAGAAAGAATAATAACAAATAAATAAAATAAATCGCTCTTTTCTTTTATTCCACCAGCTATTATATAAACAGCAACAAAACACAATAAAATACCAAATATTAAATGTATACTAATTTTTTCATTAAACATAAAATTAGCAATTAGGATTATTATAGGAATATCGAGTCTCATTATAATTGCACTTATAGAAGAATCTATGTGTTTTAAAGCAATAGCAATACCTAAAAAAGTAAAAGCCTGCAAAACACCAAATAAAATTATTTCTTTTGTTGCTATATTTGGTACCTTACAAAAAGGTAGCAAACAAATACCTGCTATTAAAAATCGTAATGAATATAAAAAAATAGCTGGAAAAAAACTTATAGTATAGCCAGCTACTGTATATACAGTACCCCAAGTTAAAGTTAATATAATTAAAGCTATAATATCAATTGTCTTCATAATTTTTTATTTATTTTACATATAAAAAATATATTTATTTTTAAAAAAATCAATATTGACAATAAAATAAAAATAAATATAATATTACTATATAGATATTTTAATTATTTTATGAAAGATGATTTTTTTTCAAAAAACAGAGAAGATAATGAAGAAGTTCCATATATGAATAATGATGGAGACTTATTACAAGATTCAGTTAAAGAAGTTAAAAAATTAACAGAAAATATACAAAAAAGTATAGTTTCAAAAGATAATGTTGTTAAAGTAGATTTTTCTAAAAATGCTGGTAAAAAACATAAAAATTGATAGTATATCAACAGACTATAAAGGTATATGTTATATTAATGATTTTAAATGTTTTGTTGATGAGGCAATAACTGAAGATATTCTTGATATAGAGATTTACAAGGAAACAAATAAATTTTATTTTGCTAAAATAAAAAAAATAATTACTCCATCTTCTTATAGAAATACTAATATAGAATGTGAATATTACAAAAAATGTGGTGGTTGTGCTTTACAACATTTAAATCTTGATTACTATTATAAATTAAAAGAAGATTATATTAAAAAGTTATTTAATATAAGTAATATAGATATATTTAAAGTTGGTTTTGCTAAAAGAAGAAGGATTAATTTAAAATATTCTAATGGTAAATATGGTTTTTATCAAAAAAATACAACTAATATAGTTTCTATAAATAAATGTTTGAACTTAACTCCATCAATTAATAGTATAATAAATAAATTAAATAATATAAAATTAACAAATCTTGATTCTGTTGATATTTTTGAAGTAGATAATGGAATAGGTATGAACTTTATTTTTAATAAAGATCCAAATATAAATGAATTTAAAAAATTAGATATATTAAAAAACGATGTAATATCAATAAACTATACATATAAAGATAGAAAATCATTTGTGCCAATAATAAAAAATAATGATTTATTCTTAACACTAAAAAATAAACAAATATTGTTGCCAAATAATTTTTTTATGCAAGCCACAAAAGAAAGCCAAGACTTTATGATAAACAAAGTATGTGAAGAAATAAAAGATTATAAAAATGTTTACGATTTATATTGTGGTATAGGTACTTATTCTTTTCCTTTAAGTGATTATAATAAAAAAATAACATGTTTTGAAGGTGAAGACTTAATGATAGATAGTATTAAAAAAAATATTAATAAATCAAATATAAAAAACTTATTTTTTGAAAAGAAAGATCTTTATAATCAACCAATTACAGACTTTAAAAATGTTGACGCACTGGTAATAAATCCACCTAGAAATGGAGCTGGGAATCAATGTAAGTTTATAAAAAATATTGATAAAATAATTTATGTATCATGTAATCCAGAAACTTTCAAAAAAGATTTAGAAATATTAAAAAATAATAACTATATTATTAGTAAAATTATCTTAATTGATCAATTTTTTTATTCTAATCACGTAGAAATTATTTGTATTTTGAAAAACAACTCTTAAATAGAGTTGTTTTTCAAAATTATTATAAGTTATTAGCATGTTTTGAAAGATAAGAAGCAACTCCATCAAAACTTGCTTTTATACCTTCTTCACCATTTTTCCAGTTTGCTGGACAAACATCTCCATGCTCTTGATGGAATTTTAAAGCATCAACCATTCTAATAGTTTCATCTATATTTCTTCCAAGTCCTAGATCATTAACAACTTGGTGAACAACTATACCATTTTGATCTATTAAGAATGTTGCTCTATAAGCCAATTTAGCATCAGATAAAATACCATAATCTTCAGCTATATAACCACCAAGATCAGCAACCATAGGAAATTGTACATTACCTATACCACCCTTTTCTACTGGAGTATTTTTCCATGTAAAATGAACAAATTGACTATCAACAGAGCAACCTATAACAACTACTCCTCTTTTTTCAAACTCTTTAAGTCTATTATTAAAAGCTATTATTTCAGATGGACAAACAAAAGTAAAATCTGCTGGCCAAAAGAATAAAACTGTAATTTTGCCTTTGATATAATCATAAAAATTAAAATCATCTTTAATTATATTATTAGGCATAACACAAGCTGATGTAAAGTCTGGGGCTTGTTTTCCAACTAACATTGTCATAAAATATTAATAAATTATTTAAACTATAATTATTATAAAATATAAATAAATTAAAAAACAATATAAAAAAACTTAATTTATATTAAAATATTTGTTAAAAAATCCAATTGTATTTTATTAAACTTCATAAAACTATCATAATCAAGCCACTCTGTATCTTTATGATAATCTCCACCAGTTGCTTGATGATTTATTACTATACAATTATCAAAAAATCTAGAATCTGTTGTATTTTTTGTTGTAATGTATTCAATTTTATTATTTAAAATATTTTCACATATATTTTTATATATTAAGTTGTATTTATTATCAATATCATAATTAATACATTTATTAAACATTAATATATCAAAATCTTTTATATATTTTTTTAACTCTTCTAATTTATTATCATTATCAATTAAAATATCAATTTCATCATCAATAAAATCAATATAATATTTTCCAAAAATATTTTTTATTTCGTTTTTATTATAATTACATTTTGTTTTTATAGTTAAAGCCCCTAAAATATTTTTTACAATTTTATTTATATCACCAACCCCACTATCACTGTCTAAAACTATTTTAGTTTTAATATTGTCAGCCCAATATTTAGTTTCACTTTCTATTGCAGTTTCTTCATCTGTTGCTATAATTATACCATATTTTATATTTATATTATTATCTATAATATATTTTAGATTAAATAAAGCACTAACTAAAAAACTTTTCATATCAAAAACACCCCTACCATAAATAATGTTATCTTTTTTATTTATATTATAAATTGACATAGGAACAACATCAATATGACAAGTTGATATAATATCAAAATTATTCGTATTTATATTACTTAATAAAACTGAATTTTTATAAGATTGTATTTTTATATTATTATTAAATATTTTTAAACATTCATTAATAGCTATTTTACAATTATCTTCATTATATGTTGGTATTTTTACTAATTTTTCTAACAATTTAAACATAAAAAACTTGTTATTTGATTTTTTAGTTATATTATAATTTTAGTTAATAAATTTTTTTTATCAATGAAAATAAAAGAACTTTTAAAAGATATAAATTATAATATTATTCAAGGTAATGAAGATATAGATATAAAAGATATTGAAAATAACAACAATAATTTACAAGACAAAAAAGATATATTATTTGTTTGTATAGTAGGAACAAAATTTGATGGACACGATTTTGTTAATACTTTAAATGATAATGTAAAAGCAATTTTAGTTGAAAAAGATATAAAAACTAATGATAATAAAACAATAATTAAAGTAGAAAACACAAGAGATGTTATGAACAAACTATCTTTCAATTTTTATAATAATCCTCAAAATAAAGTTAAAGTTATTGGTGTTACTGGAACAAGCGGAAAAACTTCTACTACAATCATAACTGAAACTATTTTAAAACATTTAAACAAAAAAATAGCGGTTTTAGGAACTTTGGGTTGTAGAATTAATGAAGAAAGAATACCTTTAAAATCTACAACAATTACTACTCCTGATAGTCTTGAATTAGCAGGAATGTTTGATTATGTGGTAAAAAATAATGTTGATTATGTTGTTATGGAAGCAACTTCACATTCTCTTGCTTTAAATAGAGTTGATGCTATTAATTTCGAAGTTGGTATTTTTACTAATATAGGAATAGAACATCTAGATTTCCATAAAACAAAAGAGGAATACGCTAAAACAAAATATAAATTATTTGAATTATCTAATAACTGTATTTTTAACATTGATGATGAATATGGTTTAGAATTTTATAATAAAAATAATAAAAATAAACTATCTACATCATTACAAAATGAAAATGCTGATTTATATGGCTATAATATAAATACAACCCCTAATGGAACATATTTTGACTTAAAATATAAAAATAAAGAATATAAGAATAATTTTATAAATCTTGTTGGTATATTCTCAGTATATAATACATTAGGTGCAATTGGTGCTTGTTTATTATTAGGTTATGATATTAACGAAGTTTTAAAATCTTTAAACAATATTAGTTATATAGTAGGAAGATGTGAATCTGTAAATAATAATAAGGGTATAAATATAATTATTGATTATGCTCATACGGCAGAACAATTCGATAATATATTAAAAGCAATTAAAAAATTTACAAAAGGAAAATTGATTTCTTTATTTGGTTGTGGTGGTGATAGAGATAATTCCAAACGACCATTAATGGGAGAAGTAGCTGGAAAATTAAGCGATTATGTGATAATAGCAGAAGATAATCCTAGAAGTGAAAATCCAAATGAAATTAATAAACAAATAGAAGTTGGAATCAAAAAAACTAATACTCCTTATAAACTCTTTGTTAATAGAAAAGAAGCTATTGAATATGCTTTAAGTATAGCAAAAGAAGGAGATACTTTCATAATGCTTGGCAAAGGTCCAGAAAAATATCAAGAATATAAAAATGGCGAAAAAGCTTATTTTTGTGAAAGAGAAGTTGTTGAAAATTACTTAAAAAATAATTAGTATGGAAGAAAGTGGTTGGTTAAATATTAATAAACCTATTGGTTATACTTCTACAAAAATTGTTGCTATTATAAAAAGAATTACAAAAGCAAAAAAAGTAGGACATGGTGGAACGCTTGATCCTTTAGCATCAGGTGTTTTACCTATATGTATAAATAAAGCAACAAAACAAGTTGAAAATATGATGAATCATGATAAAAAATATTTATTTCATTTAACATTTGGAGAGTTTAGATCTACTTATGATAGTGAAGGCGATATTTTAGAAAAAAATAATTTTATCCCAAAAGAAAAAGATATAATTAATAATATAAATAATTTCATTGGCAATATAGAACAAACTCCACCTGTTTATTCTGCTATAAAAGTTAATGGTAAAAGAGCCTGTGATTTGATTAGAGAAGGAAAAACTGTTGAGTTAAAATCAAGAATAATAAAAATATATGATATAAAATATAATGGTTTTATAAATAACAATACAATAGAATTGTTAGTCCATTGTGGTAGAGGTTGTTATATTAGAAGTCTTGGTATTGATCTAGCAAAATCTTTAAATGCTATTGCCTATATATCAAAATTAGAAAGAACAAAAGTTGGATACTTTTTGTTGAAAAATTCTCTAAATATTGAAAATATTGATTTGAATACTATAAAAAATAACCTAATAGTATTTTAAAAAAGAGAATTACTTATCAAACATAATTCTCTTTTATTTGTGAACTAAACATTTAAACATCAACTATTTAACTTTAACAGTAATATGTCTTTTAGAATCTTGTAATAAGAATTTCACTATATCATCAACAACCTTAGACCCTTCATATTTTATCTTTAATTCTTCAATTAAGTCAAAAAGACTAGAAGATTCAGCACAAAATGCTTCTTTATAAAAATGTCTCAAATCATTAATTTGTTTTTTAGTAAACTTTCTTCTTTTTAATCCAACAAGATTAATACCTTCTAAACTTGTTTTTCTAGGCTCCAGTGCCACACCATAAGGTATAACATCTTTCTCTACACCAGTCATACCACCAATCATAGCATGTTTTCCAATTCTAACTTTTTGATGTATAGCAGACATACCACCTATTACTACATAATTACCAACATGTACATGTCCACCTAAGGTAGCATTATTAGCAAAAATACAATTACTTCCTATAACACAATCATGGGCAATATGAGTATTAACCATAAATAAATTGTTATTTCCTATTTTTGTAATCATATGATCACCCTTTGTTCCTGGGTGAATAGTGCAATGTTCTCTAATTCTATTATTATTACCAATGATTATTTTAGAGTTTTCTCCTTCAAACTTTAAATCTTGAGGTTCTTGACCTATAACAGCAAATGAAAATATTTTATTGCCATTACCTATTGTAGTATTACCTTCAATAATTACATTAGACTTTAATTCACAATCATCACCAATAACAACGTTTTTTCCTATAACGCAAAATGGACCAATTTTAGTGTTTTTACCAATTTTAGCACCCTCTTCTATGATTGCTGTTGGATGTATGTTTCTATTATTGTTTTTAACAGAATTGTAATTTATTGTATTATTATCTATTAACATCTCTTTATACATAATTTCTAAAACATATTTACTGTTTTAAGTATAAAAAGTTATAATATTTTTATCAAATCAATTTTTATTACAATTTATTACAACAACAATAAATCATTTTTTAATAATTCTATACTATTTTTTATATCATCTGCAAAAGATGTTATAATATTTTCCAAAGAGTCTTTATTTTCAATATTAGAGGAAGAATTTTTTTTCTCCAATAAAATCAAATTAATTAAAACATTTCTAATTCTATTAATATTTTCCATTTTTTCTTCAATGGTTTGATTAGCCTTATCTTTTTCTATTAAATATTTAGAAATGCTAGATAGAATATCTAACAAAACATCTGCTGGATTTACAAGCAGAGAACCAAATTTTTTTAATTTTAAGTTTATAAGTAAATAAAATAATAATATAGTTCTATCAATATTAAAACCAAGTCTAATAGATAATTCATTACACTCTTGACTTAATTCATCCGCTATTGATAAAAATAAATCCTTTTCATCTGGATTTTTTAATTTTATAGTAGCAACAATATTGTATATATTTATTTCTAATTCCATTAATAAACCTCAACTAAAATATCGTTATATTTTTCCATTAATTTTAAAAAAGATTCTTTTAACTCACCAACACTATTAACCTTGTCTTTAATTTCGTTTTCTAATTTTGTTATAGTTTGTAATTGTAAATCATTAATCCTGTTTAATTCTTTATTGTTCAAAGTTAAAACATTAATCTCTTCTTTTGTTTTATTTAAAGTATTATTTAGTAATATTATTTCATTTTCTAGAGTGTTTATTTTTTCATCTTTTTCTATAATAGATATAGAGTTTTCTTTCAATATTTTTTCTTTTTCTTCCAATTCTAGAGCTATTAATCTAAAAGCAGACATATCTTTCGTATTTATTGTAGATTTATTAGAATTATCAGATATAGCTTTTTTTAATTTTTTATTATCTTTTTTAAGTTTTAAAATATTTTTTAAAAATAATTTGAACAATGTATTATTTTTTTTACAATCTCTTAAAGATTCAATATCGTAGAATATGAATATTTTAGGTTTATTGGCTAATTCTTGAATTTTTTTGTTTTTGTTATCTATATTTTTTTTTACATCATTTATAAAAGAATCTAAGGAAATATTTATTTCTTGTTTTTTTTCTAATAGTATTTTTTTTATATCATCCATTTTTATCTTGATTATTTTAATAAATGTTTTATTATTTAAAAAGATAATAGTTTTTATTTTAATAAAATCAAGTGTTTTTATTAAATTTTTAAAGTAATACATTAAAAATGGCAAAAATAGAAGAAAAAATAATAGATGATATAAATATAGATAATAATTTTGCTAGTAAGCAATTAAATTCAGATATTATTCCTTATGCTTGCTATTATGATGAAAACACAATAATAACACAAAATGGAGAATTGTTATCAACAATAAAAATACCATCTTTTATAGTTAATAAATCAAAAGATTCTTTTTATAATTTAAGAAAAGACTTAACTGAAACCTGTAAAAAACACTCAAAAAAAAATAATAATATAAACTTTTGGTTTCAAACAATTAGATTACCAGTAAATATGATTCCAAAAAATCAAAATTATGACGATTATATTTTTTCTAATAAAATAATAAATAAATGGAATGATTTTTATAAATGGGACAACCAATATGCTAACGAAATATATATAACTATAATAATAGCACCGGAAGAAGGAAAAACTTCTTCATATATAAATTTTTTAAAAGCAATAAACTTTTCTTTGCTTAAAGGAGCAAAGATAAAGGAAATATCTAAAATGTCAAAAATATTGTCTAACGTAGTAAAAAATATTTTAGAAGATTTAAAATCCTATGCTGCGGAATTATTAACAATAAGAAAAATTGATAATACTTATTATTCAGATCATCTAAAATTTTTTTCCATGATAATTAATGGTGAAAATAAAGATATAAAATTGCCAATAAATGAATTATCAAACTCTTTAATTACACGCAAAATAGCCTATGGAAAAAATCTAATACAATTATATAATAAAACAAATTCTCACTATGTAGCAATAATATCGCTAAAATATTGCAATAATATATTTTTATCAATATTAGATAAAATAATACAATTAAATCAGGAAATAATTATAACACAATCAATAACTTTTATAGATGAAAAACCAATTAATGATGAAATGATGAAATATTTCGAAGTTTTAAACTTAAACGAAGATGATTATATATTAAATAACTCAGAAATAGGTGAAATGTTGCCAGATAAAGACAAAGAAGATGGTAGAATATGTTTGAGTCAAGTTTTAATAAAATTAAAATCAAATACAAAAGAAGGACTAGAAAAAAATGTAAAAACAATGTTTGATGTTTTAAATAAAATAGGTTTTGTTGCTGTAAGAGAAGAAATGTTTATGCCAACTTTGTTCTGGTCGCAATTACCAGCAAATTTTAATTTTGTAAAAAGATTTCAAAAAATACCAGTTAATAACTTATGTAATTTTACATCTCTATTCAATTTTCCAGTTGGTAAAATATCAAATAATTACTGGGGAGATGCTATATTGGTTCTAAAAACAGCTCTAGAAACACCATATTTTTTTTCTTTTCATAACGAGAAAAATGGTAATACTTTAATAATAGGTCCAAAATATACAAAAAAAACTAAATATTTAAATCTATTTTTAATGTCGGCAACAAAACAAATTAAAAAGTTAATATATATAGATAATACAAATAGATCTAAAGTATTTATAAATAGTTTAAATGGAAAATATTATTTTATAACAAGACAAGAATCAAAAAAAAGACTATATATAAACCCATTCCAATTAGAAAAAACACAAGAAAATATTGATTTTATGCTTGAATGGTTGTACACAATAATAAAAAATTATGATGATGGTATGATTGCTATTGAAAATACAGAAACAAATTTAGAAAACGAGTGGCAAAAATTAAAAGAAATATTAAACAACAGAATAGATAATATAAATAAAATAGGAGATGTCTTAGATATAGCTAAAAATGAAAAATTAGAAGAAATAACAGAGGCACTTTCTAAGTGGGCTAGTCCAACTGGTTATGGTTTTCTTTTTAATGAAGATAATAGAGAAACATTAGACTTATATACAGAAGAAAGTATTGTAGGAATTAACCTAAATGCAATAATAAATAATGAAGAATTAAAAATTGCAATTTTTCAATATATAATACATAATATATTACAAAAAACAAATGGAGAACCAACTATTTTAGCTATAGACGAAAGCTGGTTATTGTTTGATAATAAATATTTTGCTAAAAATCTATCTAATATAACAAAAAAACTATATGATAAAAATGTTGCAATAGTTGCTACAACAAGTGGAGCTGATAGTTATGAAACAAGTAACATACAATCATCAGTAAGAAAACTTTTTCCAACAAATATTTTATTACCAAATTTAAAAACACCAATATACCAAAGAAAAATATTCAATATTAATGAAGAGGAATCAAGAATTCTTTCTCTAATGAAAGAAGAAAATAACAATATTTTAATTAAAAATTCAAAAGACACAATAATAACATCAATAGATTTTAATTTTTTGACAGACGAGGAAAAACGAATTTTTTCTTGTAGTAATTTAGATTCAAATATAATGACAAAAGCAAAAGAATTAATAAATTCTACAGATGTTAAAGATTGGCTGCCTTTAATGTTTGAATTAATAAAAAGATATGAAAAAATAAAATTTGAAGAAAAACAAAAAGAACAAGAAAGAAGACAAATAAAATGGGAAGAAGCAAAACAAACAAAAGGTGCTGGAAACATATTGAAGGAAGAATAAGAATATGGAAGATAGAGAAATTATTTGTAATAAATTAAAAGACTTATATAAAAATATATGTTTAGAGGATGTTTTTATACAAGCAAAAGAAGATTATTTAAATCCAGACATAGAAGATGCTGTTTATGTTAATTTAAGTCCAGAAAATGTTTATGATATATTAAGTGATGATGTTTTGTTGAAAAAAAATATCATTCCTGATATGAAAGCTATTGTTTTATCGTTAAATGAAGGATATTTCGCGATAGTTCTTTATTTAATGTTTAATTTAAGAAAAATTGTATGTATTGAAAATATATATGAATTTTATTCTTTATTTGATGAATATTTTAAAATATTTTATAAAACAAATAAAAAAACAAATATAAATGTTGAATTATATCATAAACAACTATTAAAATCAAAACTTCACGATAAAGACCTAATAGTATTAAACTATAATAATACAAACAAATATTATTGGGATATGATGGAAAATAAAATAATAGATGAAGCAAAAACTGGAGCAACAATAATTAAAATGTTAGTTCCTTTTAAACAAAATATATCATTAAAATTAATAAAAATAAAAAAAATAACTAATAACAATAATAAAAAATTATTGATTTTTTACTATAAAAAATATTAAAAATTTTTAATTTATGTGTTGTAAATAAAAAAAAATATTTTAATATCAAATTAAAACATATTATTTAAAATAATAGAGAGGGATTTATCATGCTTTTTTCATTGTCATCAAAAGATATGGCTATAGATTTAGGAACAGCGAATATTCTTGTTTACTTAAAAAATAAAGGAGTTGTTTTAAATGAACCATCAGTTGTTGCTTTAATAGAAAATAACGGTAGACAAGTTCCATATGCTTTTGGAAAAGAGGCAAAAATGATGTTAGGAAGAACTCCAGCTTTAATAAAAACAATTAGACCAATGAAGGATGGTGTTATAGCTGATTTTAAAGTTGCTGGAGAAATGATTAAATATTTTATTCAAGCAGTTAATAAGACAAAGTCTTGGTTTGGCCCTATGGTTATAATTTGTGTTCCATATGGTTCAACCCCTGTTGAAAGAAAAGCAATTCAAGAAGCTGCTGAGAGTTCTGGTACAAGAGAAGTATTTTTAATTGAAGAACCTATGGCTGCTGCTATTGGTGCTAATTTACCAGTTCTTGATCCTATTGGTTCTATTATTATAGATATTGGTGGTGGTACTGCTGAAATTGGTATTATATCTTTAGGTGGTATAGTTTATGGACGATCAGTTAGAGTTGGTGGTGACAAAATGGATGAAGCTATTATTAATTATGTTAGAAAAAACCATAATTTATTAATAGGTGAAACAACAGCTGAAAAAATTAAAATGACAATAGGAGCTGCTTGTTATCCAGATAATAATAAAGATGGTGAAATCATGGAGGTTAGAGGAAGAGATTTAACTAGTGGAGTTCCAAAAGAAATAAAATTAACAGAAAAACAAATAGTAGAAGCCTTAATTCCACCAATTAATCAAATAATAGATGCCGTTAGAGTTGCTTTAGAATCTGCTCCACCAGAATTGTCAGCAGATATAGTAGAAAGAGGAATAATTTTAAGTGGTGGTGGATCATTAATAAAAAATCTTGATGTTGCAATATCTAAGGCAACAGGATTACCAGTTTATGTTGCAGACAACGCTTTATTGTGTGTTATAAATGGTATAGGAAAAGTTTTAAATGATTTTAAAAAACTAAAAGGTGTTTTATTTAAGCAAGATTAATTATGATAATATATAATAGTAATTATAAAAAAAATAATTTTTTCAATTTATATTTATCTATAAGTTATTATGTATATATAGTATTAAAAAATGTATTATTTACCTTTATATTACTATTATCTTTATTCTTATTAATTTACTCTAAAAAAAATAATGACATAGCTAATTGTGTTAGAGAAAGTACATTGTTTGTAACTTATCCATATATAGCTATAACTAATGTATTTAATGATTTATCCGATAGTATTACTAATAATATTAATAATTTCTTAAATATAGAAAAAATAAATAAACAATTAATAGAACAAAATTTAAAATTAAAATTACAACTTTTTAATTTAAAAATACTTGAAGAAGAAAATTATAAACTAAAAGAAATATTAAATGTAGTCTCTACAGAGAATAAACAAAATTATTCAATAGAAAAAATAAACATAATAACAAATACATCATTTACTAGTAAAATAGAAATAAAATCAAATGAAAAAATGAAAAATAACGATTTAGTTATTGATAAAGATGGAAATCTAGTTGGAAAAATAATAAATGTTAATGATGAAAAAGCAATAATTTTATTAATAACTGATCATTCTTTTAGAATACCGGCTATATTAGAAAAAAGTATGACAAAAGTTATTGTAGGTGGTACTTTCACAGATTTTTTAGATATTAATTATTTTTCTGGAGAAAAGTTTAATATATTAGATAATGAAATGATATTTACATCTAATGATGGAGATATAGCACAAGCTGGAATACCAATTGGAACAGTATTTAAAAAAAATGATAAAATAAAGGTAAAAATATTTTCTAATTTAAATAAATTAGATTATGTTATAATTCTACATAAAAAAGAAAATATATCTGAAAACCTTATCAATAATGATATAGAAAACAAAAAAATATTTATAAATAAAGATAATGAAAAACAAATTATAAATAATAAATATAATACTCAAATAAAAGAATCAATTAAAAAAGAATTAAACGACATTTAATACTCCCATAATAAAAACATTAATAATATTGTAAAAAGAAAAAATATTATTTTATGTTTAATAATTTATTTAAAAAACAAAAGATTACTCGATCTTTTAAAACTTATTACCAAAATATTGGAAAACCAATATGGACAGATAGAAATTATATACATTTAGCAGAGGAATCATATGTAAAAAATGTAATAGCTAATAGATGTATATCTATTATTACAAAAAGTGCTTCTTCTGTACCAATTAAAATTAGAAATAAAAAAACAAAACAAGTAATAGAGGAACATAAAATACTAAACTTATTAAAAAAACCGAATCCATCATCTAATAAAAATATATTTTTTGAAACGATATATTCTCATAAATTAATTGCTGGTAATGTATACATTAGAATGATTAAAAATAATCAAAATATACCTCAAGAACTATATATTTTGAGACCCGACAGAATAACTATACTTGCTGGAAATACAGATATTCCATTAGCTTATAAATATAAGTTTAATAGCACCGAAACAATTTTTAAAGTAGATCAATTAACCGGAGAAAGTGATATTTTACATATTAAAAATTTCAATCCAATAAATGATTGGTATGGACTTTCACAAGTAGAACCAGCGTCTTATTCTATAGATCAACATAATGAAGCATCAAAATGGAATCAAGCAATCTTACAAAATGGAGCTAAACCATCAGGAGCTTTAATTGTAAAAAACGATAATTTTTTAACAAATGATCAATTTACAAGATTAAAAGAACAATTAAATAATGAATTTTCTGGAAGTGAAAATGCAGGAAAACCTATGTTATTAGAGGGTGGGCTTGATTGGAAAGAAATAAGTTTGAGTCCAAAAGAAATGGACTTTTTAGAAATGAAACATAGCACAGCAAGAGATATAGCTTTATCTTTTGGAGTTCCATCTCAATTAATAGGTATTCCAGGAGACAATACATATAGTAATATGTCAGAAGCCAGATTGTTTTTGTGGGAACAAACAATTTTACCTAATATAGATATAATTTTATCAAGTTTAAATAATTGGCTAACTCCTTTATTTGATACTAATATAGAATTATTTTATGATAAAAATGATATCATACCATTATCTGTAAGAAAAGAAAACTTTTGGAATATTGTTAATAATAGTAATTTCTTAACAAGTGAAGAAAAAAAGAAAATATTAAATATATTATAAAATATAAAAAATAACTACTATCTCTAGTAGTTATTTTATTATTAATATATAATTTATTAATTCTACCAACTAATCTTAGCCATACCATTTCCACTTCTAGCTCCATTACTTCCACTACATGTTCCATAAGAGGTGTTGCAATATCCAGAACCGCCTCCAGAAGCAGCCCAATTAGTAGCTCCACCACCACCATAATAACCAGCTCCTCCTCCTTGACCATTCCTTGTATTTGAATTTCCACCTTGTCCAAATCTGCCAGATTCAGCTCCATTATAACCAGCTCCACCAGATGTTAAAGTTCCACCTTTTCCACCAGTCCTAGCACTAGCACCGCTCATATTAGCACCACCACCATAACTTTCATGACTACCACCACCTCCACCAACAACAATTATTGAACTTTTACTTCCAGACAAAGAAGAAAGAATACCACTTTTTGTAGCTATATGAGTAGCACCACCACCATATCCATAACCAGTCCCACCACCATTATAACCTTTTCCATTGCCACCTTGTCCTCCAACGACAATATATAAATTTGTATTATAACTAACTTTATTAGTAATTTTAGAAACCAGTTTAGAATAACCACCATTAGTCCCACCTATCCCACCTTTCGCCCCCCACACTTCCAAAGTAATATCTTTATTTCCAAATGCCTTAGGTATAGCAAAAGATTGTATTCCACCAGTATAATTAAACTCTTTACTTCCAGATTTAAAAGTACAACCATTACCTTCAACTATAAACTTATTATTACCATTACATTT
>CASELL010000005.1 GCA_949288805.1 uncultured Alphaproteobacteria bacterium
ATATTAATTTACGTATAAAAAATGAAAAAAAACTTTTTAAAAGAAGTAAAAAAATAGTCAAACAATTTCTTAGAACACAAGATTGCAAGTGTAATATTCATTAGAACGTATCTACGATTGAATAAATAATATAATCATGTCTGATAGAGAGAGAAATTATAATAAAACTTTTATAGATTATAATATAATTGATAAAGATAATGTTGATATAATAGTTTTTGATAGGGAAGAACCTTATATTTTTTATATGATAGAAGAGAATATTTCTCCTAGAAACTATAGTAGATGGAAATATTATGATAATACAGAAAATAAAAAATTCTCTGCAAGAATGAATATTCAAAAAGGAATTGTAAGAAGGATTGAATTTGAAAACGATAATAAAAAAGAAAAAGCATTACAAATTGCAAGAAGTTATAGACCAGGGATAGGTCGTTATGATTCAGCAGTTTATGTTTCACTTATTCTCAATTTTTATAATAGAGATATAGAATCTAGCCCATTGAAAAATTTGAGACTACCAAAAATTACTGATGAACCTGATGATTTAATAAAGGATGAAATATTAGCAGCTTTTTCTAAAAGACATAATATTTATACAGGAACAACGAATCATGATAAGCCAAGATTTATCACTATACCTTATTCTACAAAAATGAGAACTAGTCCATTATAATATACAAGCTCAGGCCATTTTGTTACAATTTAAAAATGAAACTTTGGATTTTACTTTAAATGATAAAAAATTAAATATTGACGAGCTATTCTGTGATATTTTGATATTTTATTCCTTCATTATTTGATAAAAATGCTTCATCAAGACTAAGAATTATTTTTTCATAGTTATCTTTTATTAATTTTAATGGTTTCAATTCTCTTTCTCTTGTTTTTTGCCTAATATTGTTTCACATGCCTGTAAATAAACTCTTTCACCATTTTTCTCTGCTAAAAAATCTACTTCTGTATTATTAAATTTTCCCGAGTATATTTTATAATCTCTTCTTAATAATTCTAAAAATACTATGTTTTCAAGTATTCTTCCTATATCTCTTGTTATACCAAGAAAATAATTTCTTATACCAGTATCTACTATATAATATTTATTTAATGTTTATGTTTTTAAAAGATTTTTACCTTTTATATCATATTTACCAACCTCATAAAACAAAAAAGCGTTATCAAGTGCATTAATGTAGTTTTCTATTGTTACTAAATGTACATTTTTTTTATTTAATATATTTTCTATATTTGTTAATGATGTAATATTACCAATATTATCACTTAAAAATACAATTATTTGTCTTAATAATTTGACATCTTTTATTGGCACTTTTTCTGAAATATCTTTCATTATAACTGAGGAATAAGCTCTATTAATAATTAAATTAAAATCTTCTTTCTTGAAAGGTTTTGTTAATACAGGTAAACCACTATATTCTATATAAATATCAAAACTCCTTTTATCTGGTATAAAAGCATTAAACTCTACAAATTCTCTAAAAGGAAAAGGTAATAATTTTATTTCTATATATCTACCAGCAAGATATGTAGATAATTCACTAGAAAGTAAGTAGGCATTTGATCCAGTTATACAAATATTTATATCTTCGTATTCAACAAAAATAGAATTTACAACTAGTTCCCATTTTCTTACCTTTTGTATTTCATCAAGCAATATATGTTATATATATAACATTATTCTTTATATCTTTTTTTAATTCTTTAAAGTACAACTGTAATAGAGTCGAATTACCACGTCTTCTAACACCAGTAATTATTTTATAAACCTCTTATTTTGAAAACTTAATAAATTCTTTAATTTTTCTCTATACATAACAATTTATATTTTATATATAAATTTCATTGTAATGAAAAATAAATATTTTTTAATGTTAATTTCAGTACAATAGAAATTTAAATGAGAAACAATAATACTCTATAATATTAATAATGTAATTATTATTTATATAAAATATAAAATCTGAACAAATCCTAAGAAATGATAAGAAAATGAGATATGGAATTAGGAAAAGTACTATCTTTTGCTAAACCAAATGGTTTGTCGCTGCATAGCAATTAGTAGCATGATTAACTCAATAACTCCCATGGAATATTATAACTATGATTTGTTTAACGTCTTGTAATATATCTACTTTCATTTAAGTCAATTTATTAGTTGAAATAATAACTAATTTAAGAACAATAACGATTTTTTGAATATTTAACAAATATCAATTTCCGTATTATGTTTGTTATTTTTGTTATATTTGGATTAATATGTATATATTTTATAATATTGGCAAAAGATAAAAATAATATATAATGTAATCATAATAACAACAAATTAATATTATGGCAGAAACACAAAAATTTATATGTCCTGGAAGATATTTTGGAAGATATTGTTCTGATGAGAGAGAATTTGAATATGCAAAGAATACTTGAAAAAAGTAATAAAAAAGCTTGTAAAGAACTTAAAAACTATTATGAAAGTAGTATAAAATTATGTGAAGAAATAGATAAAATACTAGAAGAATTAAAAGAACAAGGATTAATCGATATAAATATATAATCCAAATATAATTAGAATTATAATAAGAAAAATTTATTAACAAACACTAGGTTTTATCTATGACCGAGATAATAGAAACAAATGATTTGACTCCAAGATCAAAAGAATTTATACAAAATAGAGGTATTTTAAGTAGTCATGCGGAAAAAGTAGGAGAGTATAATAGGCTAAACAACTGGTTAATAGTATTCAGACCAATAAACCCAGATGTAGCAAAGAAATTGAATGAAGGATATAGAGGTAAAGTTATATTTATAAAGAGTAAATCATCGGAATTTCCTCCAATTGGCGGAGATATACCATTTGAAGCAGAGTTAAGTAAATCTTTTAACAAAGGTAATGATGTTATATATCATTTTAACCAAATAGCAAAAGACGCCTTAAAAAGAAAAGGAGAGGAATTGAAATCTATTATAGATGAAAATAAAGATATTTTTAAGAAAAATATAGAGGAATTAAAAAGAATAGAGACTACAATTTCACTAATAAAAAAATCGCCAGATTCTAAACTAGAAGAAGAATTATTAACAATAAAAAAAGAATTAGCACAAAAAATAAATTCATATAAATCCAAACTGGAAGAGTATAATCTTAACTTCTTCTTAGATAAAAAACCAAAAAGAGTTAGTATACCAGAAGAAAATGATGAATGTGAATTATACTATAAAAAACTAAATTCATCTATATATGATCATAATATTGAAGTTAATGAAAATAGCCCAGTTTTTTATGTGAAGAAATCTGATAAAAAGTTCTATAAAATCAAGGAATATAATGAGGATGGTTCAATAAAAAGCTTAGAACAAAACTACTTTACTGAAGATAATGATATTTTTCAAAATGTAGAAATATTTACATATAGTCAATATAAAATAAATGATAATGGTGAAATTCTAGAAGATAAGCCGGCACTTACTGCAGATTATGATCAATTAACTGCTGGGCCAGTGTATATGACTATTAATATTGATAAAATTAATAATGATAAAAAGAAATTATGGGATGCTATAGATTATATTACTGGATTGGAAAATAGCAAATTTAATCAAGAAAATTTACAACAAATTAAAAATCATCTTAAAAATATAGAAAGTTTTTTACCAGCAATAGAACAAAATAAGGATGATAATTATGAGTGTATCAGAAATTCAGATGATCTGACTATAGAACAATTCAAACCAAATAAAATTAAAGAAAAAATAGAATCTTTAAAAGATACTTTACTTTTTCCTGTAAAAAGTATAGAATATGATGACATAGATTTAAAATTTTGTATCTCCGAAAGAGAGAAATTGATTACATATCCTGCTGATAAATATATGAAAGAATTGAAAAAAAATATAGAAGACATACTTAGAATAAAAAATGCTTAATTATCTGAAGATGATTATAATACAATTGCAGAAAATCTTCAAAAAATACAAGAGTTTTTACCGGAAGAATTTAAAAAAAAATATCCACAAGATAAAAGTGAAATTTTAACTTTTATTAAAGATAATATAGAAGACATAAAAACAAAGGTTAACATTGTAAATATAAAACTAGGTCTATTAGGTACATGTAGCGAAGCTATAACTAAGGAAAAAATAGCAATTGGAGAAATACTTGATTACGGTATAAGTCATGGTCTTGAAATACATCATTTTCCTCCTGAATCTATAAAGCTTAGAGGTGAAGAATTCCTTATCATAGATGAGACAGGTAAGGTCAGAGTTATTGATGGATTAGAAGGCCTTTTATCTCATATAAACTATAAAAAATCAATGGGAATAGCTTATCTTGAAGTAAATCCCCTTTGGCCAATAAAAAGACTAGATAATGGAGATATTATTTATTCTAAAGAAGAACAAAGCCCTATAGCTAGTATATATAGTTCACTTGTTGGTCTTCAGACTTTAATAAAAGAAAGGCGACAAGAAGACTTTGACCCAATTGGTTATTATATATATGTAGAGAGATTGTATTATAATAGTAACTTTATTCCGTATGCACATGAATTGAAGCAAAAAGATGTGAAAAAGTTTGAGAAGCTAAAATCAAAGGTTACAATTAATACTTTAAATAATGCAAATAAAGCTTATAATAAATCATTACAACAATTAGATATAATACTCGGAAATTCATATTTAGAAGATAGTTTTCTAGATTTTTGTAGTAAAGAACCCATAAATGGTTTAGCTTCTTATTTAGAGAATCATGAAGATTTACTGAAATGGTTATCGTCTAATAAAAAAATCATTGAAAGTTTTCATCAAACATGGAATAACTTTGAAGGTCAATATGGTAAAGGTACTTTTAAAGGTGAATGCGTTGAAATACATATTCATGATATACTAGATCAATCAAAACTAGAAAATCCTAAAGATAAGGAAATGCTAGAGAAACTTTTAGAACTAGGCTTTAAAACAAATCCACGTGATCCTAGAATAGATAAAGTGTTTGATGAAGTTATTCCTAATTTAAATTTATTAAAAGGACTAGGAGAAGGTAAAAAATTCAAAGAAAAAATTTTAAATACTAAAAAATTTATAAATAATAGAGTAGAAAAAATTTTATACTTATTACCAAAAAAATCAAAATCTCTTCCACTACAAACATCATACAAATGGAGAAATAAAGTTAAAAGAAGTAAATCAACACCAAATTTTATAAATCATGATCTATTTTAAATTAAGCACAAATAATTGTGTTAGACTAACAAAACAAATAATATGGAAACAATAAAAATAGAAGAAGAAAATAATAATGATAGTATTGAACAATTATTTCAGTATAAACAGATATTAAACATACCGTAAATATTTCTTGACATTATTTTTATTTACACTATAATACTAGTATAGTAATTAAAATAGGATTCTTATGAGTGATATTATTTCAAAAACTGTTCCAGCAATAGTAAAAGAAAGAAAACATTTAGGAGCTAAGCCTTATGTAGAAGGTTCGTGTAAAGATGGTTTTGCCAGTCCAAAAGCAAATGAACATGGCGGACTAATGCGTCATGAGACAGATTATGATAATGGCAAAGTTATAATACATTATTTTGATGGAACAGTTTTAACTATGGATTTAAAGAAGTAATATTTTTATTTATAGTAAAGTATTTTTATGGAACAACAAAGTTTTATTAAGGGAAGGGAAGCCGCTTGTAAAAATACTTGGAAAGTCATTGAAATTGACTGCTCAAAATTAGATGAAGGAATTGAAACAATTAAATTACAAAACATTCAAGATGGTGGTGAACATACAATAACAATTTCAAATAGAGAGGGCGCTGATAGTATTAATATTATTTTTTCCTTAGATGGAATAGATATAAGTCCACTGGATGATGTTATTAATATTGTTAATTCTTTGATGAAATATAGAAGTGAAAGTGTAAGAAATAATCCTGATAATTCTTATTTATTAACTTCTCTTGATATAAAGGCATTTTTATATGTTGAAATGTGGAAACAACAATATCAAAAAAATTCATTACCAGACATATCTTATGGAACTCCAAGTGGAGCATATATTCTTGAAAAGTCGAGCGATAAAAATTTTTACTCAATTATGATGAATGATGGTAGACATATAAGTACGTTAATTATTGGACCAAATGAAAATGAATATTACCTCTTTGATACTTCAGATAATTTACATCAAACCAATGATCAAACTGAGGATGGAAGTTTGCAAGCTGATAGAAATATTTATAATTCTGAAATAGTGAATCATATAATATGTTTAAACAAAATACCAACACCTGATGGCGATAATGCTGAAAAATCTTGTAAAATTCAAGGAAATGATTGCTGTATGGATTGGACCATGATGTTTAATGCTGTAATACATAAACATAAAAATATTGATGAGATTATAATAGGACGTGGTACAGGACAACCTTTTTTGAATCCAGAAATTTTAGAAGAAACAGCAAGAAGAGTATCTTTAATAAATAGGAATTTTATAGGACCAGAATATAATGTATTTCTTAGACATTTAAAAACTTTAAGAGAAAGACAACAAGGAAATTCAGGACTACATATGCAGATGTTAGCTAGTAGAGGGAGAGGAAGATCGAGTAGAGGAAGAGGAAGCTGAGGAGTATGTTGATTTTAATTAATAATCTTAGAGAACTATCAATTAAATTTGATAATATAATCGATAGAAAATAAAGAAATAATTTTTGAGGTATTATATATAAATAAATATTGATATGAGAGTAATAATGACAATATTAAACAATTGTTAAATAACTTAATTGATAGTAAGAACAATAATATTATTCTTATATATAATGGAAAAAAGTTTATAAATTTAGTATACAATTGATATACACTATATTAATATATATTATTTGACTTTACATAAATAATATAATAGTATTCTGCACTAGTTTAATTAATTTATTCATATGGAAATAGACAGTAATAATGTAACTAAAACTCCAATATACATCTTTGATAAGAATACTAACGGTGCAGATCTTGTATATTCAATAAAGATTGATTCTTCAAGATTTGAGAGGTATTTTTCTGATGGTACAATTTATATTTATAACAAAGATACTAAGAAATTAGAATTTAGCAGAAAAATGGATGAAGAAGCTTATAAAAATCTTTTGAGAGAATATAATGAGGAGGATTAGTTAATGGATGTTGGAATATTATCATATAAAAAACTTAAAGGAGGCCATTTTTATATAGAAACTTCAAATGGATGTTATTATGTTAAAGATACAAGAAAAGATATAGGTGATGATTACTCGTGTAGATTGTGTTGTGAGGTATTTCAAGGTGTAAAGAAATCTTCTGAAGCGTCAAAAACAAATAAAGTTCGTGATAGGGATACACTATTATTTATATCACAAAATACAGAGAAATATTTACGTGGTAACAAACACTCTCTAGAAGCTGTAAATATAGCTTTAAGCCTTGGAGTTATTGATGGTTTTACAAAAGAAAATAGAACTCAATATATATTTTTTGCCAGACAAGACAGAACAAAAAATGAACAAAAACTTACATCGTTAATAAATTACATACAAAATGATCATAATAGAAATAAAGATTTTTCACCGATAATAATAGGGACGAGTGGTGATAATCCACATGTTAGTACCTTATTAATAGATCATTCTAATTGTAGATTATTTCTATTTGATACGTCCGAAGATATTCATCAAGATCGAGATCCTACTACAGGAAAAATTTCAGCTTCAGCTGAAATATTTGGCAATCTTGCTAGTAATATAAGATGTTTAAATACAACGGGACAAGCACTACAAGATAATTCATCTTGTACATATTGGGCAACATGTTTTGCTGATACATTACAAAATTATAATAGTATAAGTGACATAATCAAAGGACAACAAAATCAAGAATTTTTAAATCCAGATGTTTTAGATAAAACAATAGATAGACTTTGTCAGATAGATTCTAATATGGTCATCGGTCTTAATGATCCACATATGAAAAATTTTGCTCCTGACAGTCCAGCTGGTAATTTATTACAGTTTTTACAAAATAAGATGACTATTCGGCGAAATTTATCTGCATTTGCATTTCAAGGTCAACGAGGAGTAATTCCTGCTGTTGATAGAGGTAATAATAATGTACATGCTAGGCATCGTTTTACTCCAGATTACAGAGGTCTTTGTTAATTCCTTACTCATAATTATACTATTTATTAAACAAGAACTGAAAATTGCAAAAATAATATATTAAACTAAAGAAATCAGAATTTAAATATCATCCTAATTAAGTTTGTTAAAATTGATAATACACTTCATAAAATATGTCGTATAGTTATTTTTATATTCATTTTTTCAAATATATTTTTTATTAAAAAATATTGATAAATCTCTTATATGTTTAACAAAAATAATTTCTATTTTATATTTATCGGTTTTAAATGTTTTTAGATTTTTCATACCATCGGGAATTACAGCTTTTGTAAAACCAAGTTTTTCAGCTTCTTTCAATCTATATTCTATTTGAGAAACCATTCTAATTTCACCGGACAGACCTATTTCTCCCATAAATACACAATTTCTTGGTATAGCCATATCTTTAAATGCTGAAATTAAAGCAACAGCAACAGCTAAATCAACAGCTGTTTCATTAATTTTTAAACCACCAACAACATTTAAATAAACTTCCTTATCATAAAGATTAACACCAAATCTTGTGCTAATTACAGCTATTATCATAGCTAATCTGTTCTGGTCCCAACCTACAACTGCTCTTCTTGGACTTGGCATATATGATGGCGCTATAAGAGCTTGAATTTCAGCAAGTAATGGTCTTGTGCCTTCTATTCCAGCAAATACAGCTGAACCACTGACTAAATCTTCTCTAGCTGATAGGAAAAGTTGTGATGGATTTGAAACTTCAAATAATCCAGTATCGTGCATTTCAAAAATTCCAATTTCATTTGCAGCACCAAACCTATTTTTTATACTTCTTAATATTCTAAATTGATAATCTTTGTCACCTTCAAAATATAAAACAGTATCAACCATATGTTCTAAAACCTTTGGTCCAGCTATTTGCCCATCTTTGTTCACATGACTGACTATAAACATTGATATATCTTTTGTTTTTGCTATATTTATCAATTCATTTCCACATAATCTTACTTGTGATACAGTTCCAGCAGCGGCTGAAATTTCAGGATTAAATATTGTTTGTATAGAATCTATTACAACAACATTTGGCTGTTCTTTTATTAAAGCTTTTGCTATGTCGTTGACAGATGTTGCGGAAGCTAGTTTTATAGGAGATTTTTCTAACTGTAATCTTTTAGCTCTGATTCTGACTTGATTGATAGATTCTTCGCCCGATATATATAGTGTTTTTAAACCATTATTGGATAAACTACATAAAGTTTGAAGAAGTAATGTTGATTTACCTATACCTGGATCACCACCTATAAGTACTGCAGATCCTTTAACAACGCCACCTCCTAAAACTCTGTTTAATTCATTTATTTTTGTGTCAAATCTTGGTGTATCTAAAACAACATCATCAAGCTTTTCAAAAGTTAAATCATTTGAATTTTCAAATGTTCTTAAGATGTTTGAATTTTGTGAAACCAGTCCGCCTTCTTCTTTTTCTTCAGTTATTGTATTCCATTCACCACAATCAACACACTGACCACTCCATTTTTTATGAACTGAACCACAATTTTGACATATAAATATTGATTTAGGCATTTTAATTTCTACCAGGTATTCCTCTTATGTTATCTGGTTTTCTTTTTTTATAAGAATCTATTCTTGATAAAGTTGGAGCACTAGATGCTTTTTTTGTTTTAACTCCTTTAAAAACATCTACGGCATTACCAAAAAAAATTCCGTTATTTTTGTTTGTTTTTGGGGCGACACCAAAAGATACCATATTATTTTCAGTTTTATTTTCAAGACTTCCAGTTCCAAATAGATTCTTAGGATTCTGATTTCCACTTCCTAATACATTATCATCATCTAATTTTCCAGTTCCAAATGGACTACCATTATCTAGTTCTCCAGTTCCAAATGGATTGCCATCATTTAATTCTCCAGTTCCTAATACATTATCATCATCTAATTTTCCAGTTCCAAATGGTTTTTTTTGTTGTTCTGATTTTGTTGGTACACTTGCAGCTTTTATTTTTAACTTTTTTTTTGGAAACATAGGTAGGATTTTTAAATTAGCATACAAAATTGGCAAGTATAAAATATTAAGACCTGGAAAAGCTGATAATACTGCATAAGCACCATTATTAAGCACAACAAGCCACCATTGTGGATCTTTTCCTGTCTTAACTTTATAGTCTGTAATCATTTCTTTAGAATTTTCGTCAATACCTTTACTTAATTTTTCAACTGAATCTTTATCTATACTGTAAGCTTCTTTTATATTTTTTTTGTCTATACTGTCATCATCTGGTAACGATTCTTCATCAACTTTTTCAGCCTCAACTTCTATAGGTTCTGGTTCAATCTTTTTTTGAGTTGTTTCTTCAGAAGTTGGAATATTTTGTTTTGTTGAATCTTCTTTTTTGTCATCTTCACTCATAACAGTAATATTATTTTTTTGATTATTTTAATTAAATTTACCTAACAGTCAATATGTTGACATAGTCATAAAAATCTTTAATAATATGCTTATTATTTATATTATTTATATTTTATGGATATAATTGGAATTATAATTAATATTGGCAATATATTTGAAAATATATTGTTTTACGAATTTTTTGGTTTTCCACTACTTGTTTTACTATTAATTTTTTTAGGTATATTTTTCTCGTTTTATTTAAAATTTCCATTTTTTAAAATATCAAAACAAAGTATAAACAGTTATCTAAAAGAAAAAAATAATGATGGTCTTATATCATTAAAGCAAGCTTTTTTTACAAGTCTGTCATATGTTATAGGTATGGGAGGTATAACAGGTGTAGCAACTGCGGTATGTATAGGTGGTCCTGGTGCTATTTTTTGGATGTTTTTAATGACTATTTTTACTACAAATGTTGCAATTGTAGAAACATTATTAGCTGTAAAATATAGAGAATTTAATATTGAAAAAAAGACAGTTGTATGTGCGCCAATAAATTATATTAAAAACTCTCTAAAAGATGAAGGTTTTATTAAACTTAGTATATTTTTATCAACACTTTATGGAATTTTATATTTTTTTGGATCAATTGGTAATCAAATATATCAGATAGGAGATGTTGTTAATTCATTAAAACAATTTGAACCATTAACGAATATTAGCTTTTTCTTAGCAATTATTTTTGATATAATACTTCTTTCTATAGCTTATTTTGGAATAACAAAAATTTCAAAAATATTTGAAAAGACAATACCTATAGCATGTGGTATTTATATATTATCTTCAATAATTATTGTAATGTTTAATATAAAAAGACTACCGTTTGCAATATTAACAATAATTAAAGAGGCTTTTGAATTAAAGTCAGTTACTGGCGGAATAATTGGTGCAATATCTATAGGTGTAAGAAGAGGAATATATTCTTGTGAATCTGGTCTTGGCACATACACAACACCATACGCTGCTACAAAAAGTAATAATCCTATAAAAGAAGCTCAATTAGGTTCATTAAACCCATTGTTTGCTAGTTTAATGTGTTTAATTACAGGTATAATTGTTGTATTAACAAATTCTTATGTAGGTGATATTGATGAAAATGGCATTAACATAATGATAAAAGCTTTTAGCTCTGTTGCTCCATGGTTTTCTTATGTTTTTACAGTTATAACTATTTTAATGTCTTTTTCATTGTGTTTAAGTAATACATTTAATACACAGAATGTATATCAATATTTTTTTGGTACAAAAAGTACTTTTATTTTCATAATTATACATATAACTATAGTTTTGATGGCAATGTTGAATAATTTTAGTGAAATTGTCACTGTTTCCGACACACTTTATCTATCTATGGCATTGCCGAATATTATAGCTTTATTTGTATCAAGAAAAAAAATAAAATATGATTATGAAGAAAATTTTGGCAAACTGTAATTTTTTATAATTGTTATGGTATAATCAACTTGCTTTTCTATACATGTATAATATAATCTAACAAATAGCAACTTTAATATTTTTAAAAATGGAGTACCAAGAATATACAAAAATTTCAAAAACAGTAGATAAACAGAAATTAAAAAAATTAGAAAATATCAGAAATTTAAATATAGAGCCATATCCTCATATTTATAAACAAGAAATACATGCAGCTGATTTAATAAAAAAATATGAAAATTTACAAGCCGAAGAACATAAAGAGAATGACATATACCAAGTTGCTGGAAGGCTTATGTTACGAAGAAAAATGGGCAAAGCTGCATTTTATGACATACACGACGAAACCGGCAGAATACAAATATATTTGCAAAAACCTGAATTAACCGAAGAAGAAAACAATCTTTTATCAAACCTTGATATTGGCGATTTTATTGGAGTTAGAGGTTTTGTTTTTAAAACAAAAACCGGTGAAATTAGTATACATTGCTTAGAAATAAAATTGCTATCAAAATCATTGGCTCCAATGCCAGAAAAATTTCACGGTTTAAATGATATGGAATTAAGATATCGTCAAAGATTTATTGATATGACTATGAATCCTGAAGTCAGAGAAGTGTTTAAAAAAAGGTCATTTATAATAAATGAAATAAGGAATTATCTTATTTCAAAAGGTTTTATTGAAGTTGAAACGCCAACCTTACAACCTATATATGGTGGCGCAAACGCAAGACCTTTTATAACTCATCATAATTCTCTAGATATGGATTTATTTCTTAGAATAAGTCCAGAACTTTATTTAAAAAGACTAATAGCTGGTGGTTTTGAAAAGGTTTTTGACATAGCTAAAAATTTCAGAAATGAAGGTTGTGATGCAACTCATAATCCTGAATTTACTATGATAGAATGGTATGAAGCTTATACTGATTATAATTATCAAATGGAACAAGTAGAGAATATGATAGAAACCATTGTTAAAAAAATTAACAATGGTAATACAATTATAAAATTTAAAGACTTAGAGATAAATTATAAGACACCTTGGAAAAGACTGAGTATGTGGGATGCTTTACGAGAATACGTGAATATTGAGCCAGATATAATAACAAAAGATGAAGTTATAGTTGAACTAAAAAAATATAAAGACGATACAGAAATTAAGAAAGAAAAAGGCGAATTATTGGCTGAATTATTTGAAGAAACATGTGAAGAGAAGTTAATACAACCAACTTTTATTATAGATCATCCTGTTGAAATATCGCCTCTTACAAAAAAACACAGGAATAAGCCAGGTCTTGTAGAAAGATTTGAGTTATTTATTGCAAAAAAAGAATTAGCTAATTCATATAGTGAATTAAATGATCCAATAGATCAAGGTTTCAGGCTTCGTGAACAAGAATTACACAGAGAATTTGATGATGAAGCACAACCTATGGATAAAAATTTTCTACATTGTGTAGAATTTGGTATGCCACCGCTTGGTGGAGTTGGAGTTGGAATAGATAGACTCGTGATGTTTTTAACAAATCAAGATATAATAAGAGATGTTATAGCTTTTCCTACAATGAAATTGAGAAAAGAAGATTTATAATTTAATTTATTTTTTTAATTAATCTTAATATTATTTTACTATGTTTAAAACAATAAAAAATATTTCTGGTAAATTATCTTTTTTTTACATACAATTATTTACCGCACTAAATGAAAATATTATAAGAAATTCTTTATTAATACTTATTAATTACTTTTTATATAAAAATTCTGATATAAGTATACAGTTTATTATGTTATACATGTCTTGCGTATTTTTTATACCAATATTACTTCTATCTTGTATAAGTGGACAAATTGTTGATAAATATAATAAAAATTATTTAATTAATAGGCTTAAACTCTACGAACTTTTTTTGTATCCTGCATTTGCTATATTTTTATTTTTTGGTAATATATTTTTAATGTATTTAAGTCTATTTATTATTGGTTGTTTTTCAGCTATATTCAGTACACTAAAATATTCATATATTCCAGATATAATGGGAAAAAATAAATTACTATCTAGTAATGGTGTTGTTTTATTATTATATTTTATCTCAGTTTTATTATCAATTTCAATTGCATATTTATGTATGGTAAAATATTTTGGTATAGCAATTGTTTCAGTTATATTAGTTATAATATCTTATATTAATTATCTATTATCAAAAAAGTTTGAATATAAAAATAAAATTCAAAATGAAAATATTAAAATTGATAAAAATCAAGCTAAATCTTTAGTCAAGACACTTGGTTTGATTAGAAGAAGATCATATATATTCTTCCCAACTTTTGGAATAGGATGGTTTTGGTTTGTAACCACAATAATTTTAAATCAACTAATATTTTTTGCTGTAGAATCGGTAAACCATAGCTTATTTATAGGTTTTTTATTAATTGCATCTTTTTTATTTAGTATGGTTTTAGGTTGTATGTTATGTAATAAAATATTTGATGAAAAAATAAAAGCTGGTTTTAGCCCTTTAACTGCAATATTGATTACAATTTTTACTTTTAAATTGTATCTAAATGGTTTAGATGCTAATAATTTTCAAGTGATTGACGTAATAAGCTTTTTATCTGTTTGGTCAAATTTTAGAACATTTTTAGATTTATTTATAATAGGTATTGCAGCTGGAATATATATAGTTCCTCTGTATTCTAGTATACAAAAAAACACAAAAACAAAAAATAGAGCAAGAATTTTTGCTGCTGTAAATTTTATAACTGCTGCATTTATAATAACAGCTGAAATATTTTTTTATAGTTTTTCAAAAATTAATTTCTGCAATGTTGATATATTTTTATTTATATCTTTAGCAAATTTAATAGTTGGTTGTTATCTTTTATATACATTACCAAAACAATTTTTATTTTTATTTGCTAAGTGGGTAATTGCATATTTATTTAAAGTAAAAGTTAATGGTTTAGAAAATTATGATAAAGTTGAAGGAAGAAAAGCTGTTGTTATTGCAAATCATCAGTCATTTTTAGATGTTGTCTTAATGGTTTTATTTATAGACGATGGTTTAAGTTTTGCATATGAAAAAAAATATGGAAAAGTATGGTGGGTTAAACCTTTTTTAAGATTAGCACAAAGCTTCCCTATTGATTCTGGTAGTCCGATGGCACTTAAAAGTTTAATTAACATAGTAAAAAATGGTAAAAAAGTAATGATATTTCCTGAAGGTAGAATTACAACAACAGGTGCTATGATGAAAATATATGAAGGGCCAGCAATGATAGCAGAAAAAACTGGCGCAGATATAATACCTATAAGAATAGAAGGGGCGCAGTTTTCTATATTTTCAAGATTAAAAAATAAAGTAAAAAGAAGATTATTTCCTGAAATAACTTTGTCAATTTTACCATCTAAAAAAATCACTTTAAAAGATGGTTTGACAGCAAGACAAAAAAGAGTTGAAGCTGGTAATAAACTCTATAATATAATGATAGATTTATTCTATAATACTGAAAAATCGGAAGAAACAATAGTTGAAGCAATATTAAGATGCAGGAAGACATTTGGTGGAAATCATGTTATGTTAGAAGATATAAATTTTAATCCAATGACATATAGTGATATGTTTTTAAAAGGTTTTGTAATCGGTAATTATTTATCAAGATTTACGGAAAATCAAGAATATATTGGTGTATTTTTACCTAATTCAAGTGCAACTGTCCTATTATTTTTAGCTCTACAACTTAGAAATAGAATACCTGTTATGTTAAATTTTTCAGCCGGAATTAAAAATATAATATCAGCTTGTAAAATGACAAAAATTAGATATGTCTTTACTTCGAAGAAATTTATAGAAAAAGGAAAATTGGAACAAATAATTGAAGCAATAGAGAAATCTGATATCAAAGTTATAATAATGGAAGATGAGTTAACAAAAATAAAATTTAGCGATAAGATTCGTGGTATTTTATATAATTTTGCACCAAAATTTTATTATAAAAAGTTGAATAAGGGAAAATTAGATTATAAAAATCCTGCAGTTGTTCTATTTACATCTGGGTCTGAAGGATCACCAAAAGGTGTAGTTTTAAGCCACAAAAATTTAAATGCGAATAGGATTCAACTTTCTACTTCAATTTTATTTAAATCAACAGACAAAGTATTTGTAGCTTTACCATTATTTCATAGTTTTGGTTTAGGTGGTACTTTAATAAGTCTTGCAAGTGGCTCTAAGGTATTTATGTATCCTTCCCCATTACACTATAGAATAATTCCTGAATTAATATATAGGACAAATTCAACCATAATGTTTGGTACTAATACTTTTCTTGAAAGATATGCTAAGTATGCAAATCCATATGATTTTTATAGTTTAAAATTTATAGCAATTGGTGGTGAAAAATTAACTGAATCAAATCGTTCAGTATGGATGACACGTTTTGGAGTTAGAATATTTGAAGGTTATGGTACCACAGAAACATCCCCAATAATATCTTTTAATAGTCCTATGAAAAATAAAGATTGGTCGGTCGGACGTGCTGTACCTGGTCTAAAATGTGAACTTGAACCTATTGAAAGTATTGATAATGGTGGTAAATTGGTAGTTAGTGGCGATAATGTAATGCTTGGATATTTAAAAGAAGATAATCCTGGTGTTATAGTACCACCTAAAGATGGTAAGTATGATACTGGGGATATAGTTGAAATAGATGAAGATGGTTATATAACGATTATAGGTAGAATTAAAAGATTTGCTAAAATTGCTGGTGAAATGGTTTCTATGGCAATGGTTGAAAGTGAAGTTAATAAGGTATGGAAAGGTTCTACTAATGCAATTATTGCGGAAAAAGATGATAAAAAAGGAGAAAAACTAGTTATAATAACAGATAGAAAAGAAGCAAAAATTATCGAAATTACTCAATTTTTCAAACATGAAGGTTTATCAGAAATATCTATACCAAGAATAGCTAGATATATGGAAAATATTCCTCTTCTTGGTAATGGTAAGATAAATTATGTTGAATTAGAGAGGATAATATTAAGTTAGAGTATTGTTTATTTAATTAATATTTTTATTATTATAAAAAATATTATCGTTCGATTTGTGATAATATATTTGGAGAAATGGCTGAGAGGCTGAAAGCACCTTCCTGCTAAGAAGGCATACTGGGTTAACTGGTATCGGGGGTTCGAATCCCCCTTTCTCCGCCAGGATTTCTAAAAGTATTGTAATATATTATTATAATTTTTTTACATTATTATAAATAATATTTTTCCGTACTACATAGTATCGTAGAGTACATTAATACATAAAGTGCTAGTATGGTATGAATACATCTTGTAAAAATTCAAGATTATTTATAATAATATTTTAGAAAAATCTTCATATACAAAAGCTTACATTTCTTTTAAAAAACTATAATTCTATCCTAGTTTTTTAAAAATTAAAATTTATTTCCATAAATTTATATCCCCAATAATAAGAATATTGGTAATATGATGAAACTTATCATTTATCACAAATTGTCCTCCTCTCATATTCTCTAATCCGTGCACACTCTAATTCTGTTTGTTGGAACATCTTCCTATTTCTTTCAAATCTTTTTTTCAAACAATTAATCGTTTCTTGTGTCATTTCTTCTTTCTCTATTATATGTTCGTCAATTTTATCTCTTACTTCTATATGACCATTGTTCATATAATAGATTATTTTTGACTTTATATACCTTTTCATAACAACAAACTCTGGTATTTCATCTTGATAAAAAATACGTACGTCATTAATAATTCCTGTCATAATTTATGATGTAATTAATATTAAGTATTAATATATCATATTCTCTATGCAAAGTCAATATATTGTTTTATATCTTAAATAGATTATCTTCACATTTAATAGTGTTATTATTCTTAAAATTATGAGTGAAGAAATTATTAGTTCAGCTTATTCTTTTTTCAATTTACCAGAAAATCTTGAAATTATAGAAGAGGAAAAAGAAGGTAAATTTATAAAAGCTTGGCGAATTAATACTAATACAAATGAAAAACAATTTACAAAAGAAGAAAATCAAGAAGACTCGCAAATAGCTATTCAAGAAGAATATGAAACTTATGACACTGAAGGAGAAAAAAGACTTATAAAAAGAACCTTTTATAAAAAACCTAATGGATTTCCAGAAGTGGCTTATTTTGAAACATTTTCTTATAAAGAATATGAACGTATAGTTCCGCCAGAAGGTCAAATATCTAGTATTTATATTCCAAATGATCCAAAGAATCCTGATAATAGATGTAATGAAATTGGTTTCAAATATTATGACGTTGAAGAAAATAATTTAAATGATTTATATAGTTTTTTCTTAATTTATAATGAAAACATTAATAGTTATGAGCCTTACATATCAAAAAGTGTTTCAGAGCAATTTTCAGATTCAGACTATTCTATTCCTAAACCGAATATATCAACAATAATGCGAGATATAGTTCAGAAAAAAATGGAAGGAACTAGAGTTGACGAGTTAGGTTCTAATTATGAAGAAAAACTTGGGATCTTTATTACTAACGATATAAATGGTATTAAAGATCACTGTTCAATAAGATTAGAAAATAATATTAATTTAATTGAACATGTTGAAAATGAAGCAAATTATTTTAATTCTTATCCATTTAATGAATTAAGCCCCGAACAATGTTATGAAAAATTTTTATTAGATCTAGACTTATCAGAAGAAGAAAAAAGTAAAAATTTTGTAGTCATACCAATAGCGTTAAACAAACACGTATCAACAATGATAATTGATTTAAAAAATAGGAAATTAAAACTGTTTGATAGTTCTTTATATCATGATAAAAAAATATTTGATAAATTTAATGTTGAAATGCTAAATGAAAATAATCTTCAAATGTATGGTACTTGTTCCTATTGGATGATAGGTGTTTGTTCAGTTTTACAAGATTATGTGAATGTTAATATGATAGAAAATGATTGTAAAAGTGGTTTATTCCAATTGAAAGTTGCAACAAAAATATGCCAAATGTTTGAAAAATCAGAAGAACCCACTATAAAATATCCTTTTAATGGTGAATCCAGAGATAAAGATAGTTATTTTAAGTTTGAAGTTGAAATTGATGGTAATAAACATAACTTTGGAATAAATAAAAACTATTCTAGTTGTAAATTTATAAATGTATCAGATTTTTTAAAGACTCTTGTAATTACTAATTGTTTAAAATATGAACAACTACAAGATTTTAGTTCTAAGACTAATAATGCTAATGACGATAGTCAAGAAACAAATTCTAATAAATATTTTAAAATTGAGGAATTAAAAGAACAGTATAATATTAGTTTAAATTCTTTTAAAAACAAACAAATTGAAAAAGAAAATAATAAAAAGAAACAATTATTATCAAAATGGAGACTACTTTATTATAAAAAAGAATTGCTACAAAATGAAGTCTTACTTCAACATCCGGCTAAATTACCAGAAATAAATGATATTGATTCAAGGATCTCTAAAATAAGAGCTCAAATTGATGCTATCAATGAAGAAATAGAAAGAAAAAATATCGAAACTGAAAAAGAATTTAACAAAAAGCATAATATTAATGATTTTATAAACAGCATTTATAGTGATGGAAATTGGAATGATGAAATCGAAAAAAAATTAAAGAGTTAGGAGAAGAAACAAAAAATAATAAAGAAAATATTAGTTATAGTGATAGATTGAAAGAGTGTATAAAAGTTGAACCAGAATTAGCTGATAAATATAGTTATAAAATTTTAGATATACTTGACGATATAGTATTTGCAAAAAATGATGAAATTACGAGTTTATATGATATAGATAATAGTGAAGCTGAAAATATAAGAAAAATTTATTCAGAGATATTAAATTCTAAAAAAGAAGGTAGACTTTATTTGGAAATAAATGAAGATGCCAAAAAGATTTTGGAAGATTATCTGAAAATTAAAATTATATCTACAAATAAAGTTAGCGTAGCGGATGTTTTTAATAATTTATCTGATAAATTAAGCAAAATCTGTGATAATATTGAGTTTAATTTAAATCCGGATAATAATATCTCTTATGAGGAAGAAATAACTTCAAATCAAAAATACGATTATAGTAAAAAATTATTAAAAGAAAGGTTTCTAATTAAGAATCAACTTAATCAAGAAGAATCCAAACCTAAAACAGAACAGAATCAATTAAAAATTGATATTTTAAATGAAAAATTGTCTATTTTAGATTATAAAGTTGATTGGCTTTTAAGGATAGATATTAATACTTATGAAGATTTAAACAAATATACTTTAATGTTAAATAATATAAAAAGAACTGGCGATGTAAAAAAATTAGAGGAATGTTATTTTAATTATCATTATTCCGGAAAAGAAGATTCTCCGGTGGAGCGTGATCCGCTGTACTATAATAAAACTAGCTCTAATATTAAAGAATGTCTAATTAAAAATTATCAATTAATTACTAATAGGATGTTTGAAAATCTTTTTAAAAATGAAAATGAATATGTTTTCTTAAAGAAAAAATTGGATATTTTGGAGAAAAAACAAGAAATAGAAACAATAAAAATAAAATTAGCTAAAGGAGATAATTCTGTTTCAGAAAATTTATTAAAAAATAAAAAAGAAGAATTAAAAAACATAAAAATTTCTTTTAAAAATGAATATAATGTTACAAATATAACTACAGCCATGTCTCAAAGGCCAAAAAGTTGTTATGAGACTATATATCGTGATTTAAGAGTAAATGATAATAAAAAATTAAAAAAAATGTATGGGCTCTCCTATACAAAGAACGAAAAATATAATATTTATGTTGATGATAACAGTATTTTTATAAAAACAAAAGATTCTTCAATTTTCAGGGATATACAAGAAATAAAAATAAACAAAATAGTTAATAAAAACTATATGAACGATATTATATCAAAAATAGAAAAAAGCGGCTTTGGTGATTTATTAGAACAAAATATACCAATTCAATTAAAAAGAAAAGGGAGAAATATTTATGAAGAAATGGAAAAATTTACTGCAAAAACAATAGATAGTAAACTATTGCAACATAATGAAAAGATAATTCAATTTGGTTCAAGTATAGCTACTTGAGGTAAGTTTTATATATAGAGTGAATTATAGTTCGTGATAATAGTAAGTATAGTATATAGTAAGTTATATTAAAAATAACAGTAAAATATTCTTATAGGTTCAAATTACAACAAAGATTCATTCAAATCTCCCATGGGATGAGATTTTGAATAAGCATCAATTATTTCTTTATTACTAACATGAGTATATATTTGTGTTGTACTAAGACTGCTATGTCCCAAAAGTTCCTGTATACTTCTTAAATCTGCACCGTTTGATAACAGTTCTGTTGCAAATGAATGTCGTAATGAATGTGGAGTTATATTTGATGGTAGATCAAGTAATATTCTTATATCTCTAACTAATTTTTCAAATGTACTAGCTTGATATCTTTTCCCTCTTTTACCAAAAAATATTATATCATTGCTATTGTAAGGACATAATTTTAGATAGTCATTTACAAGATTCATTGCGATAGGTAGTATCAATATTATCCTTTCTTTTTTTCCTTTTCCTATTATTTTTATCTTATCTTTTTCAATAAAATCTTTTTTTCTTAAATTTAAAGCTTCATTAATTCTAAGACCACAAGCATATATTAAAACAAACAATGCAATGTCTCTTTTAATACACCATGTTTCTTTTTCATAACTATCTATATATTGAAGCATTTTTTTAAAGTTATTTTGACTTAGAACTCCTGGTAAGTTTTTACTAAATTTTGGACCTTTTATCTTTTGTATTATTTCATTTTTTAACAAAAATCTACGTTCTAAAAATTTGAATAAACTTTTTATAGAAGATAAAGCTCTAGCATTACTCCTGTTTGTTATTCCCGACATATTTCTATAGCCTAGCCATGATCTAATGTCTTTATATTCTAAATTTTCAAACGTTTTTTTATTTTGTATATCTTTATTTAAAACATTTTTCAAAAAATACATAAAATTATCTATATC
Organism: uncultured Alphaproteobacteria bacterium; assembly: GCA_949288805.1. Taxonomy (GTDB): domain Bacteria; phylum Pseudomonadota; class Alphaproteobacteria; order Rickettsiales; family UBA1997; genus RGIG8782. The sequence continues at coordinate 22,160 of CASELL010000005.1, forward strand.
ATTTCTATAAGATATGATTGTATTTTCTGAATATGACTTTTCTTCACTTATGTATAAATAAAAATTATTTATTAGTTTTTCCATAAAGTTATTTATAACTTGAAAAGAAAATACAATTATATTAGTATATAGTCAACTTTAATTAACCTTATATGAAAATACTTACTTATACTGTATTACTTTTTGTTTTGGTTTCATGTGCTAGTAAAAAGAAAGAAATTGAAATTATACCTCCAGATAAATTATATGAAAGAGCCATAAAAAAACTTAAAAATAATAGTCCCGAAGCTGCAGCAGAAGATTTTGAACGAGTTGAAGCTGAAAATCCTTTTTCAGAATATTCTAGTAAAAGTATAATTATGGCTGCATATTCATATTATTATGCAGGAGAATATGATAGCTCTTTATCAGTAATTAACTATATAAAGAAGACGAGTTTTGATTATTTAGATTATATTTATTATTTAGAAGCACTTAATAAATATGAAAAATTTAGATCTGCAAAAAAAGATCTTGATTTAAATAAAGATCTATATAAAACAATAAATATAGCTCTAAATAAGTTTCCTGACAGTATATATGTTGAAGATTTAAGACAAAAATTTGATATTGCTCTTGAAAGTTTAGCAAAAAAAGAATTTAATATAGTTAAATTTTATATAAGTCAAGGAAATTTTATAGGGGCTTTAAATCATTGTAGAGAAATTTTATTAAATTATCCTGAAAATAAATATACTCCAAATACCTTATATACTATATATGTATTGTATAAACATATAGGTTATGATTTTGGAGCAAATACATACAGTGATTTAATAAAGACAAAATACCCTAAATCTGTTATTATTGATTATTTAGATTAGTATATAATGCAAATTGATATTAATAATGCCAAAGTTTATTTATTAGTCTTATTTCTATTTTTTAATGTTTCTTGTACTGGTCTAATTGAAACAAATAATAGATATAGTAAAAAGAATTATACAAGTAAATGGTATTCAGAAAATAGCGATTATAGTAAAAAAAAATACAAAGGTAAATATAAAGTTGGTTTGCCATATAAAGTTAATGGTAAATTATATATTCCAGAAGAAGTTACGAGTTATAAAGAAGTGGGCTTGGCTTCATGGTACGGTAAAGATTTTCATAAAAAAATGACTGCAAATGGTGATATTTTCGATATGAATTCTATGACAGGAGCTCATAAAACTTTGCCATTACCGTCTATTGTGAAAGTTACAAATTTGGAAAATGGTAAAACTGCAAAATTGATTATTAACGATAGAGGCCCATTTATTAATGATAGATTAATAGATGTGTCTAAAAAAGCTGCAGAAGTTCTTGGTTTTAAGGAAAATGGTATAGTAAAAGTAAGGGTTGAATTTTTAAGAGAAGAAACGGAAAAGTTTTTAAGGAAAAATAAATTAAAATAGTGTAATTTAAAACTAAATCCTTTTATATATATACATTGGTGTTTCTCCCCAGGTACTTCTAACCATCCTGGATGTTATAAGATAAAAATCATTTTTATTGTTAAAGGAATGTATCAAAGATATTATTATGGCTCCATTTTTAATATCTAGAAATTTATTTTCCATTTCTATTCTTATATTGTCATCCTTATTTGGACAACAAAATAATAAAACATCGCCATCAGAAAAATTAAAATTTAACATATTTCCATGCTTAAATTGAATTTCACAAGTATTTTTTGGATAAATATCCATTGTTCTTTTTTTAGCAATTTCAGATATTTTGTATAAACTATCTAATATTTCTATTCCAATACATCTTTTAAAATTACCAATTAAATAACTACCAATTACAGTATTACCTATTCCAGAACCTATATCATAAAATATTCCATTAGAATTCATAACGTCCTTTATAGGCTCAAAAACAAATAAAGCATAAAGTAATTCAAATGGAATCTCACCGTATATCAAATCTCTTATGTATTTTTGTGTTTCCTTTTGTTTTTTTTCTTGTAAAGAAACACTATAACCATTCAAATCCTTAAATATTAAGTCATATATAGGTTTTATATTTTCAAATGCTATCATTTATTATAAAAATTCTTTGCCATCTATATTTCTATAAATTACATCAGTTGAGTCTAATAATTTTTTTATAATCCTTTTTCTATCTTTGGTCATAAATCCACCATTAGTGTCAAATTTGTCAAATACTATTTCTTTAACTTTTGCTTGTAATAAATGTTTTAAACAATTATCACAAGGTGCATTTGTAACATAAACTATACTATTTCTTAATGACCTTTTTGCAAAAATCAAAGCGTTCATTTCAGCATGTATTGATAACATGTCTTTGTAGGGCCTTTCAAATGTCATATAACTCTCATCACAACCAGCTACGAATCCATTATATCCAAATGATATAGGTTCGCGATCTTCACTAACTATTACACAACCAACTTTTGTTGATGGATCTTTTGATTTTTTAGATACAGCTTCTGCTATTGATAAAAAATATCTATCCCATTCCATAAGTTTTTTATTTTTTTTAGTAAGCTAATTATTTAATATATTTTTTTTAAGTCAATCTTACAGCTATCTATTATATAATGAATATAAAAATAACTTCTATAAAATTTAAGTAATTCATTTTTATACAGTAAATTAATTTAAATTTTTCTTTTATGTCCCTTCTTCTTTTTATTATTATGTTTGTTATGTTTTTTATTTCTTTGTTTCTTTTTTTCAGAGCTATAATTGTCAGATGTATAATAACTTCTTTCAGAATTAGATTCATAGTTTATGGTATTTTTTGCATTTATATCATAAGAACTTGAAATACTTGCATTATTATAACTTTCTAATGATGCTGATTTATTATTAAAATCTGACTCATAATATCCATCAGAAAATGAACTAACTTTTTTTATTTGTTCAGTACTTGATTCTTGTGGAGAGTTATAACTAGTATTTTGTGAACTTAAAGAAGATGATCTTGAATTTGATGTTGTAGTATTTTTACCTCTTCGTTTTTTTCTTATCATATATGATGATTCTTTTCTATTTTTATAGCTTTCAGAATATGTATTTTTAGATGGTTTTCCCCCCATCATACTATATATATATTCTTTATTTGATGCTTCATTTTTTCTATTTTTTTTATTCTTTCTTCTTATTATAATAAATTCTTCGTCACTTTCGCTAGCTGCTCTATTAGGTTTTTTAGGTATCATATTTTTTATTTCATAATCATCTGAAGAAACTCTTTTTTTTATAGCATTTTTCCTATTTTTTATTTTATCAAAATTAAATGGTACCATATTTTTATCATATGCAACGGAAAATATTTTTCTTCCTTGAGGTCTTTTATTATTTAATTTATTTCTTTTTCTTATAAATGTGGTATTACTCAAAGACTCATCTTCTGTTATATTATCTAAATAGGTATTTGTTCTTATCTTTGGTTTTTCTGTTTTTATATTTATGCTTTTTTCTTTTTCACTATTATCTATATAAATTGCTTTCCTCTCTTTTTTTGTGTTATCGTTTGAATATTCATTTTCTTCCGTATCAATTGAATAAATTTCATTTCTTGTTTTTGAAATTCTTGATTCAATGTGGTTATCTTCTTCTTCACTATTATTAGTGTATATTGATTTTTTAGATTCTATTATGTGTTTTTTTTGACTTTTATCTTCTGAATTTGTAGAAGATATATTTTTAAAAATCATACTATTGTTTGCACTTCTTGATTCTGATTCTTCAAAATGTACACGTTCTACTACAATCTCTTTTTTTTTATTTTCATGCTTATTATTATGATGTTTTTTGTGGAATTTTATTTTTTTTCTAGAATTTTTATGTTTTTTCTTGATATTTTTTATTGTAGGGTTTTTTTCTTTAATGTCTTCACTATCGTTTTCCATAAAAAGCTTTTTCTTTTTTTTCTTTTTTTTAATACCGTTATCAATTTTTTTGTGCTTTTTTTTAAAATTTTTCATTATAGGAGCCTCTTCTATATCTTCACTATCGTTTTCCATAAAAAGCTTTTTCTTTTTTTTATGTTTTATTTTTTTAGTTTTATTTTTATTAGAATTTGTGATTCTTTTGGGTTTCTCATGCTCACTTTCTTCTTCACAATACGTAAATTCATAGGATTCGTTATCGTCATAATCAACGTCACGACAATGAAAGTGCTTAGATATAACATGACAACATTTATCAATCATACCACAAGTAATATCTGTTACAGTTTCTATTGAGTTTGCAATATCAGTTGCTTTATCTACTCCTATGGCAGAAACCCCCTTCTTTGCAACAGCTAATTTTCCATTCGAAATTATAGTAAAAGCTGCAGAACCTAGCATTATTGGAATATTATTTTTTTTCATTTTTATACCTCATTTTTTTGAAAGTTTGTACAAACTCGTACAAACTTTATTGTAGTCATCTTTATTTATAAGTCAATGTTTTTATTTAATTATATGTTATAATTTTTTTACTGACCTTAAAAGAACATTATATATTTTATCTTTTTTACTTATTTTATTTTCTCTAAAAGCTTCAGAAACCTCTTTTAATGTAAAAGGGTATAAATCATTAGGATTTAATATCAAGTATATACTGTTATTTATAATTTTCTTTTTAACACAGTATTCTACAAAAGAATAAATTAATTTGAAATAATTTTTAAATAATCTATCTTTTAAAATATCAAATTTACCAGATTTTATATAATTTCTTACAAAATTTTCTATTTCAGAATCTATGTTATTATTACTATGTATATATAGCTTATTCTTCACAAACGCAATTATATGATTCAATTGTAATCTGGAATTGTAATTATCTATATTTAAGTAGTTTAAAATTCCTGTACTATCAAGTAAAATTTCACTATGTCTAAAAAGTATCTGATTTATTAAACTCTTATATTCAGAAATTCGATCAAATTCTTTACTAAAAATAATATCCAACAATACATTTTTAAGAAGTCCAAGCAATTCTAACAAATAAAAGCTATAAAAATAATTATTTTCTTCTAATAGCTCATTAATTGAATTAATTATACCATCAAGATCATTTTTACTGTCGTAATAAGCTAACATAATCTGAATAATATATTTTTTGCTAGATACATTTCTATCACTATATATGTATAACCATATTATATTTTTTATTAACTCTTTTTCCTTTTCTGTTCTAGCTATTGTCTTCCCAATTATATTAATATTATCCCTACGTTTATATAGTTTATATAACAAACTACTAGCATAATATTTTATATTTGCATCACTTGAAATTGAAAATTCTGTTTTAAAGTTAGTAACAAACTCTTCATTATTTACTAAGGAATTTTCTAGTTTTTTAAGACTATTTTCTGGTATAACATTTTCACTTAAATCATACATAAAATAGTAATCGAAATAATCAAAACATCCAACTGATCTTGATTTTTGAAGAACTTCTTCATTATAACAACTTTTTACATTAAATTCTTCAGCTACATAAGGAAATAAATCTATTATTAATTCTTTTATATTTTCTTCAGAGTTATTTATAATAGTTGTTTTAAATTTAGGCCAAACTTGCTTATTTTCTATATAAATTTTTAAGTTATGTTTTGTTAATAACCTTTTGTTTTGTCTTATTTCTCTATAAAGATCATTTTCAAAAAATCTTAATATCTCCAAAAATAAAAAATCGTTTCTGTTAAAATCAAATTTATTATATTTCATATTTTTTGAAGCTATTGCATAATTTACACTGAAATTATCCAAAAATGAATAGATCTTATTTAGAGATGAAAAATAGTTCTTTACACAATTGAAGCCATTTAAATATTCTATGTTTATTCTGTATTTTTCTTGTAATTCCCCTTGTAAAAAAGTAAACAGTATGTCATCAGTTATCATTGGTAAATCCAATTGAATGTTCACAAATTTTTCTATAAATTCTGAACCATTATAAACATTAGTAGTTAAACAATTACTTACTATAAACTTATCATAAAAAAGTACGAATACAAATTTAGGTAAATTCAATTTTGAATTTATGAGTTGTATTAACATTTTAACTTGATTAGGCTCAAGAGAATCAAAGTTATCTATTAAAATTATAATCTTATTATATTTGCATTTTGTTTCTAAATATTTTTTAAGTTTTAAATCTTCCACATTATAAACCTTAAGTTCGTCATAATATAGTATTCTATGTACTACATCAACCTTAACATATGATTTTGATAAAACTTCCATTAAGGTGTTGAGAGTTATTTTTCTAAATTGTGCTCTGAATATAAATATTATTGAAAAAATCAATGAAGAAAGTCTAACAAAAACATTTGGATATATTACTCCAACTATTGTCAATACTAAAAATAGTATTGTTAGTATTATACCTTTGTTTTCCTTAATTGATTCAATTATTTCCATATTTTTATTCTTCCCTTTGACTATATTTACAACTTTATCAAGGAATATTTTATTTAATTCTTTTTGTGTTTGAAATTCTATTGAACTAAATTCAAGTAACATATTATTACTTGATTTTTTATTATATAATAATCTTTCTGCTATTAGGTTTTTAACTGACGTTTTTCCCTCTCCCCATTTACCGTTTATGGACAATACAAATGCTCTATTTGTAGTTGGAGCATTTTTTATTATATTTGTTACATAATTAACAAATATTGATCTATTTAATTTATCCTCTGTATTGCTTTGTATGGGCTCTTGTCTGTTATTTCTTTGGTTTGCAAACATAAAGTATATTATAATGACTTTCTCAATATAATATTAGAATGTTGAAAAAGCAAGATTAAGAAATATGATTGAGGCCACAAATATTAGTAGTGATAGAATAGTATTTTATAATTGTATTTTGTTTAATTTTTTATATATATTTTATTATAATTACTATTTGACTTTATAAAAATAAATCGTAACATCTAAGTCAGTTGTTCCACAATAGCTCAGCGGTAGAGCAACCGGCTGTTAACCGGTTGGTCGTAGGTTCGAATCCTACTTGTGGAGCCACTTAACCATTAAATATCAATAAACACACTACTCTTATTATATAATATAGCCAATATAAATGCGTGTTGTGTTATTGTAAAACGAGAGATTTTACATTATATAATAAATATTAAGTTAACTGATTTAAGCCGTCTGCTTTAATCTTTTCTTTCTTTAATCCAACCCATCTTTTTCATAAAATTTTCCATATTACCTTCTTCACTTTCATTAGAATGTTTAGAATTATAAGATTTATATTTTTCTGAATATGGTGACTTTTCATTTTTTATATCCTGCATTCTTTGGTCTTTTAGAAACTCTTCTCTTTCTTTTTCATATTCCTTCGAGCCAACTTTTGCTTTAGAATTTTCTTTCATATGTTTATCAGCTTTTTGTTGAAGGCCTTGCTCATATTCTCTTCTCTCTTTTGTTTCTTTTTCACGTCTTTCTTTATAATCTTCTATACCTTTGCCACCTAATCTACGTGCCATACCTTTAGCAAAGGTATCACCAATATTTTTCATTCCTTGATCAGCAAAACCAACACCTCTATTTATTGTTTCAGATATTTTTCCAGCAAAGCCGCTGGATATATTCATACCACCAAATATACTACTACCAAGTTCAGTTGCTCCAGTAATAAATTTACTCATCAATATTCCAACAATATAAAATGACATAATAGAATAAAAACTAGGCATATTTTCATCAATTGTATTTAAAACACCTCTTGTTGCACTTGATGATGGTATTTTCCACCATTGTATCATAAATAGAGGAAAACCTCCTAGTTTTAGATTAAGTAAAGGTAACCAACAAACCCTATAACTAAATACAGATTTTATATAGTTATATATTATTATATTAAAGAATGATAATGTCATTACAAGAAATATTTGTTGTCCTGCAAAACCTATTAATTGACCTAACCAGTTATCAAATGTTTTCTTTGTTCTCTCGAAAAACATAAATAATAATACCAAAGGGAAGAAACAAAAAACTAATGACATATAAATTTGCGAAGTGATATACAATATTATTGCTGTAAAAACACCAACTATATAATTAATTACGGTCATTAAAACCAAATATAAATATATTAAACCATACCAACTTGAAAATGCTAAGCCCATAATTTTATTGAATACCGGAGGCGAGAATATTAATTCAAGGTTACTAAAACATGTTGTAAATAATACAGATTTATCAGTGTAATTTCCATTTTTAATAGCCAGAGAAAGTTCTGAGTCAGTTTCAAGTTCAAAAGAGCTAGCTACCAAAAATAATATCGAATCTATACCATCTTTAAAAAATTTAACAACAAAATTATCAAAAAAATTCCAACCAGCAGGACTTATTAAAAAATATATCATTGAAAATCTTATCAGTTTTGTTATAATTTCTGCTTGTGTAAAATGGCTTAAACCAAAAAAATAACCAAAACCATAAAGTGTTATAGCTAAAGCCAAAGATATTTTTGCTATAAATTGAAATAGTGGATCATTTATAAAATTTAAGTAAATATTTTTAACAAAGCCTTTGCCATCAGAAACTGTCTTACAAGAAAAAGAATCTTGACCATTATTAACACTTTCACAAAGCGCATAACAATTACTATCACCAATTCCACAATAACTTCCATTATCATCTGGATGGTTTTCATCATATATTACACATAAATTTTCATTTTTATTTTTTTGACATGTAACTATACTATTGTCTCTAGTTTTTAAGGAAATTTTAGAACCATCTATAAGAGATAAGATATAATTAATAAAATCTCTAAAATACGTAATTAAAGTATTTTTAGATGCATTAGTGGCTCTTATAGTTATTTTGTAATTATTAGCATTATTTCCAGGATCCTTATCTACGTCTATAATTTTAAAATAAAATATTTCTTCCTGTTCATTATCTTTACATAGATTATGATCGGCTATTTTTTTAAGATAACCACCATCTTCTGTATAATTGGAAAAACTTATTCCAACACTTTCGGTATTTTTATCTATTAGTCTTCCGGAAGAGTCAAAATATCCAAGTGATTTTTCTTTATCTAGTATTCCATTTTTATAGTATACAATAGGTATAACATTACTTTCATCTATTGCTAAATCACCTTTATAATTTGAATATTCTGAATTACATCCTATAAAAACAGCTAATTGTTCTCCATTTTTGTAACTGGTTTTTTTCTCCATTTTTATCTGAAAAATAGGACTACTAGAGGTTTCTTCTTTTTTCATCTCAGTGGTAAATTTTACCAAATTATTTATATTTTCTTCACTAATATTTTTTAGAATAAGGATTCTTAAAAAACTGTTTTGTTCAGGGTAAAATGCTTCTTTATAAACTCTTTCTTCATAATTTCCTCCATTATTTGTTTCATTTGTTGTTTGCAACATAAAGTCTTTCATCAAACCTTCTCTATAACTACTATCGAATGCTGTAAGTTTTTTAGCACCTAAAGTAATAATTCTTGGAGAATCATTTTCACTGACTTTTTCATTTATATAATTTAAACTTGTCGCTAAATTGCTGATATCATAGCATTGACTGACTAATTCTGTTTCTTTATCAGGCTTTTTATAATAGTAGAAATTAGATTTATACATACTACTTCCTTCTGAACTACTTCCTGTTGAAATTTCTTCGGTCTTAAAGAATGCTTTTAGAAAATCTATTATTTCATTAATTTCTATAATTCCAATATCTCCAGAAATTTCTTCTGGCAAGTTATCTTCTTTATTTGCTTTATCGCCGTTTCTCAAGACTTTATAACCATTATTATCATAATAAATTTCATATCCAGGATTTGTTCCATTAATAACTTTAGCACAATCAGTTGTTCTTTTATATATAGCTCTTATTAATTCTTCATATTTTGGCAAACAATCAGCCTTATAGATTTTCATTCCAGTTGAATTTCCATTGGAATCTTTTAATTCTTGAATATCACCAGAAAATGAATGTATATATTTATAATCTGTATAAACTTTATCCCATAGATCATAAATATTTTCTACAACTAAAACGAGTGGTTTATTCTTATCTCTACTACAGCCAGATGAGTTGTAATCCAATCCATTATATGTTGTCATTAATAATATATCATTAACTTTTTCTGTTTCTTCTACTTTTGTTTCATCACCTTCTTCTACTAGTTTAGCTGGAACTTTACAGTAGTCTACTGGAACATAACATACATTAGTATCTTCACCTTCAGAAATTGTTGTTGTATCATTATTATATTCAATAACTTTTGTATTTATAGTTTCATATTTACCATCTATTTGAGAAGAACAAAATTTTTTAATACTAACTTCTTCTTCGGCTGTTCCATAACAAAATAAAGGTCTTTTTTCTTTTATAAAAACATTTAAACCAACAAGATGTTGAAGATTACTATTATCACTAATAGTGTTTAATTTTGTAACATCATTATTAAATGTAAAAAATGTTGTATAATCGAATCTTATAATTTGTCCACTTCTAACAAAATAGTCTCCAGTAGCAGTAGCTGCATCTGCTGATGATACAGTTTTAGAGTCAAATACTAAACTAGAACCTGTAGTTTCATAAAATTTTTTTCTTATATTACTTGGATTTGTATTTTCATTATATTCAATAGCAAGAGCTTTTGGATTTATTATTCTATATTTTATAGTATCATTGTTTTTTGTATTAGGTATTACTGGTCCTGAAGTTGATTGACTCATTGATTGCGGTGTACTAAAAAATAAAATACCTGTTTTATTAATTTTAAATTCTTTTAAAGGTATAATTTTTACAAGTATTCCGTCTGAACATTGTTTATTTACTTTAAAATTAATTCTAGTTTCTGTTTCAGCATCAATTGTTGAAAATTCATTAAAAGTAACTTCAGTATTACTTTCATCTTTTACAACAACCCAATTATTACCTTTATTTTTTAATTCAGCTTTACCACTAACATTTTGATAGTTATTTTTTTGTATATAACCACTACTAGTATTAAGAAGAGATTCTTTAAAAATGTATTCACAGTTTTCTGGGACATTACTACCTGATTTTGTATATTTGACAGCTATTTTAGATGGTTTTTTAATGTTAAAACTAAATGTACAACTATTATTATCTTTATTGCAATTTGTGATAACAGTTGAGGATGTGCTCGAATTTTCTGAAAAAATATATCCACTATTTTCTGTATCATCAAATAATTTTATACCAGCACTAGTTACTTTTAAATTGGAATTATTGGTACCTGTTGTTGAACTGCCGGCTGAATTTTCTAAATTTATACCATCAAGAAAATTATTTGAATACATATAAAAATCGCCATTTGGAAATACATGAGTTATGTAATTATTATTATAATAACCTTCTACATTACTTAAACTTTCATTATCGTTTCCAGAATCATTATAATCAAATGAACAACTAGCTGTATCTCTACTACTACTTATTTCATAATTACATTTTACTTTGCTATAATCTGGCTCAGAATAATATTCAATATTATCAGCTACATTTAAAGATGTATCAATCACTTTTAGATCCATATAAGATATATTTAATAATGAATCTACGTTATTTGCAGAGCTAATACCACTTTTTAATGTATATATACTAAAATTAGTAATAGGATTACCATCTAACGGTAAATTAAAAACAATATTATCAGTAAATATTTTATTTAAACTAATTGTAGATGACTCCTCAATACCTTTTAAATCAATTTGACCCGTTACACTAATCGAAACGTATGTATCTTTGTCTAATTTTATACCAATATATGAAGAATCACTTTTTAAATTACCTTTCGTCCACAAACCACTAACAGAACTTGATTCACTTATGTTTGTCCCATTTTCATCAAATAATGATGAAGCATTACATGTTTGAGAACAATTATTTATACATTCTAAAAAAATTCCAGGTTTTGCTTCAGTTGTTACATCTGTTTCTGTTGTTTTTCCGTCTTCTGTACTGGTTTTTGTAACAATGGTATATTTATTTGCAATTGTTCCATCTTGAGCCGTTGGATCCATATATTCACAAGATATTTCATTAATTTCGACTTCTGCATTTGAATTTGTTGTATCTTTATAATAATAACCTTCTAAATTATCTGTAACTTCAGATAATTTTGTTTTTTTTAAACAATTAATCATTGTTTGACTAGATTTACCTTCGCTTTCATTTTCAGCAATAGATTTGCTTTGATCATAAGAACAATCTGGTGTGGAACTTTCAACTATAAATGTATCATATTCACTATTAGAACTAAAATCATCTCTTTCATAACAAGTTTCAAATCCATCGCAACCGCACACAAAGATTAAAATTATTAAAGATATTATAATACGAAAATATTTTTTATTAAGTTCCATACATTTTTTTGTAAAAACTAGGATATTATTAACAAATAATAATTTTTAATTCAAGCTAAATATTTTAGTAAATAAAAGTTGTATTTTTTATAAAAAAATAATTTCAAACTATTTACAATAATAGCAAAAAATAACATGAAAATACAGACATAATTATCATATTATTTAAGTATATAATCAATATTATATATGTAATTAAATAAAAAATTAATATAATTTTATATTTTCTATTTTTTTATTTTTTATAGTTAATATTCTATCTGCTTTTTTTGCTACATCCATATTGTGAGTTACAATAAATAAACTTAGATTAAATTCTTTAATATTTTTAAATAAAAAATCTAAGACATTATTGGAACTACAATCATCTAAATTTCCTGTTGGTTCGTCAGCCAATATAAGGCTTGGTCTATTAACTACAGCTCTTGCTATAGCTATTCTTTGTTTTTCACCGCCAGATAATTCAGATGGCATACAATTAATTTTGTTTGAAAGTTTAAATGACTCTAATATACTTAATGCTTTTTTTCTAGCAGTTTCATTTTTTTCATTGTTAGCTAGCAATGGCAACATAACATTTTCAATAGCGCTAAATTCTGGAAATAAGTGATGCATTTGATATACAAAACCTATATTATACTTTCTGATCCTAGTTTTTTCTTCATTTGAAATGTTTTTTGTATTTATCGAATTAATAATTATTTCTCCACTATCAATTTTATCCAATAAACCACAAACTTGTAGTAAAGTAGTTTTGCCGCAACCGGACGAACCAATAAGTGCAACTATTTCGCTACTTTTAATAAAAAACGATGAATCTTCAAAAATTACTAGATCCTCGTTTTTATTTTCTTTATATATTTTTGATATATTATTAGCTTCCAGAATTAGATGGCTGGTTCCCATTCTTTTGATTTTTCTCTATTAAAGTCTATAGATTCTTGGCTTGCATCAACGTCATCGAGAATAACGCCTTCATCGACTATTGTTTGACAAACTCCACAATCTATACATGTGTCAGGATCTATAACATATAATCCATCATTTTTTTTAAAACAATTTACTGGACATGACTCAGCAGCTTCCTGTATTTTATCATCGTCTCTTTTTTCTATAACTCTTGGCATATTAGACCATAATAAATCTTAAATTGTATTCTTATAATAAATATGTTTTTAAATAAATCAATATGTAATTAAAGCTACTAATTATTGAATATAATAAAAAGTATTGATAAATTAATATTTATTTATATTGAAAAACATATAAAATATCTTTATGCACTGTAAATACTATATAAATAAATATGAAATTGTGCTATAAATATTAGTAGGATGTTTACATTTATAATTTTTAATCTAAACTTTTATAGAGTTTATCAAATTAATTTAAGGAGGAATAAATGAGCGATGGTTTAGAAGAATTAAAAGAAGATGCTTTTCAAATACTAAATGAAGTTGTTAAAAAAGCTTTTGAGATGGCTATAGATTCCAAAAATATCAATGATTTAATAAATGATGATAATTTAGCAGAAATTGAGTTTAATCTAAAGGATGGTAGATCATTTTCTTATAGTAGTGCTTTTAAGTTTTTTATAAGATCTGTGCCAGACGAAAATAAACGATTGGACTATATTGATAGAATTAATGAAAACTTAGATGACTATTTAAATAATATTCTTGAGAAAACTGATAATAATTATGAAAAAACTAAAATAATTTTAAAAGTTAATAATTATTCAAATAGACTCAATAATTTAGTTAGTGATGATATGATTCTTTTCTCTAATCCAACTTTTACTTTAGAAAAGTTTGGCAATTGTTTTATTAAATTAAAAGAAACAGAACGAGAATTTAATAAAATGTTAGAGTTAATTTCATTTAATTCTACAATTAATAGTACAAGCATTGATGAAATAATCAAGAGAATTCAAAATAAGGAATCAAATGAAGATTTTAAAAACAAATTGGATTTTTTATCACAAATCTATGAAAAAGTTATCAAATCTAAAATTACTAACGCAATCCAGAATCCAAATTTTGATTTAAATAATTTAGATGATAATAAAGTTTTAGAAGACATAGATTTAGTGGTACAAAAATGGCAACAAATTCAGGAAAAAATAGAAAAAGACAACATAAATTTAGATCAAAATTTTAAAGAAAAATTAAATAGTACAATTGATAATTATAAATCAGTTGTAATTAGAGTTGCAGGAGAGTGTGTAAATGATGTTTTTAAAGAAAAAAACAATAGCAATAAACAAAGAAAAGATATAGCTAAAATAGCTACTATAGTAGATATTTTAGTTGACAATTCTAGAATTAAAGGTGTATTCAATTCTAATCATTTAGATGATACTACTACAGATCCTCAAGCTAAAAAATTTTATCAAGAAAACATAAAACAAATAGGTATTGAAAAAGCAAATATAATGAATGAATTAAATAAAAACAAAGGATTTAGTAGAATATTATAATAATCTATTGTCTTTTTTTATCATAAGGATTTTTACTTTTCTTCAAAATTAATCTTACGATTGTATTTTGAAGATTAAAATCTTTTCTAAGTCTGTTTATAATGAATCTATTATAAGATGTATTTTCCAACTTTGTAGGACTATTAGTAAATAATACAAATGTTGGGGGCCTTATTTTTGCTTGTGTAATATATTTTAATCTTGTGGTCTGACCTTTAAATAATGGTGGTGGATTTTCACTTTCAATTATATGTAACCACTGATTAAGTTTTGAAGTTGCTATATACTTATTCCAATCGGCAAAAACTTTAAATACAGAAGACATTAATTTGTCTATATTAGTACCATTTTTAGCTGATATTGGTACTATTGGACAACCTTTAAGTTCTGGAGAATTTTCTTCAATTACTTTAATTGCTTTATTTATTAATTTATGTTTATCTTCTATAAGATCCCATTTATTTAATACAAATACAACACCTCTACCTTCTTTAACAAGTATTGATGCTATCGATAAATCTTGAGTATCAAAAGGACTACTAGAGTCTATCATTAACAGTACAACCTGTGCAAATTTTATTGTTCTAATAGATTCTTCAACAGAAAATTTTTCTAAATCTTCATTAATATTTCTTTTTTTTCTTATACCAGCAGTGTCTATTAATTTTATTTTTCTACCATTATATTCCCAATCAATAGCTATGGAATCTCTAGTTATTCCAGCTTCTTCACCTGTTATAACACGTTCTTCACCTAATAATCTATTTATTAATGTTGATTTTCCAGAATTTGGACGTCCTATAACAGCCAATTTCAAAAATTTATTTTCATCATCATTATCGTTTTTATCATCTAAATTTTCTAATTCTTCTATTTTTTTAATGTACTCGTTATAATATGGCTCAATTGCATCATATATTAGATTAAACTCATTTTTGTGTTCTGCTGATATTGCTATAGGTTTACCAAAACCTAGTCTGTAAAATTCTTTATCAAAAATTAAATCTGAATTAATATTATCACATTTATTGATTAGTAATATAAATTTTTTATCTATTTGTCTCAATTTACCAGCTAAATACTGATCGTCTGGATGTATACCATTTTTCCCATCGACCAAAAATAAACAAATATCAGACATTTTTACAGCTTTTTCTATTTGTTCAAGCATTTTGATTTCTATAGTTTCATTCTTTGAATTATCAACCCAACCAGCTGTATCTATAATTTTAAATTCAATTGGTCCAAGATTTCCAATAGCTTCTTTTCTATCTCTAGTTACACCTATATAGTCTTTTACTATAGCTAAATTCTTACCTACTAATTTATTGAATAAAGTAGATTTTCCTACATTTGGTCTTCCAATTATAGCTATAGTAAACACTAATCTCCTTCTTTGAATATTTCATCTAGTATACAAAAAGATATTACTACTAAAGCAGCATATTGACCAATTCTTGTTATTTTATCATAACTAAAACCAAAAATAACAAGATAAAGTATTAGTAGAAGCAAACCTAAACTTAAAATTATAAGAGGTCCTTTACCCATTATTTCTCCTTAAAAATTAATAATCTTTTATAAATTTCATTTTTCTTTAATTTTAATATATCTGACAAAAATTCAGATGAATCTTTGACAGACATATATTTTAAACTATTTTTTATAATATCATCCATATTCTTTAAATCAAGTTTATCATTTGTATTTGTCTTTTCTATAATAATTACAAACTCACCTTTTATTTTATCTTGATTATTTTTATAATATAGAAAAATATCATCAGCATTTTTTGTTATTATATTTTCAAATAATTTTGTTAATTCTTTGGCAACACAAATTGTTCTATTATTATCTGTATTTTTTATAATTTCTAAAGTATTTAATAATCTTTCTGGCGATTCGTACAATATAACAGTTTCATCTTTTTTCATTATTTCATTTATTTCCTTTACTTTTGTATTTTTATTATTTGACAAAAAACCGTAAAATAAAAACTTGTCAGTACTTATACCAGAGGCTGAAATAGCAGCTATACAAGCGCTACAGCCTGGTATTGGAATTATTTTTATATTATTTTCTCTACAATAGAGTAATAATTTATATCCTGGATCTGATATTGTCGGTGTTCCTGCATCACTTATAAGTGCAACACTATTGCCTTCTTTTATTAAATTAACTATCTTTTCTCTTTGTTTTTTATCACTGTGATCATTGTATATATTAAGCCTACCGTGTTCTATATTATAAATATTTAATAAATTCCCACATATTCTAGTATCTTCACAAAATATATAATTGCAACTTTTTAATATTTCAATTGCTCTAAATGTTATATCTTTAATATTTCCTATGGGTGTTGCAACAATATATAAGGCATTTTCTAAATTTATCTTATTTATTTTCTCAAACAACTCTTGCATATTTTTGTGGTGATGCTAATATTTCTTTAATTAATATAATATTAATTTTACTTGGAAAAAACAAGCTTGATTATGCTTAGGAAATATAAACGAATTATTTACTACTTTTTTTTATCTGTTTCAGTATTATTATGGATTTCTTCCTGTGATAAAGAAGTAAGATATAATACCGATGGTACAAGTGTTATAGAAGGCGTTTTTGATTTTTATGAAAATGATATTGTTAATCAATATAAGATACATACAGGTGATAAATTGAGAGTTGCTTTATTATTGCCTCTTAGTGGTCCTATAAAACCTGTTGGTGAAAGTATTTTAAATGTTGCTCAAATGTCTATGTTTGATAACAAAAAAAATAATATGATTTTGAAAGTATATGACACAAAAGGTACTACTTTTGGTTCTGTGGAAGCAATGAAAAATGCAATTAAAGATGGGATTGATGTAGTTATTGGCCCATTATTTATGTCAGAGACAAAAGCTATACAAAAGCTCGCTAAAAATAATGGTATTCTTATATTTTCCTTGTCTAGTGAGCAAGAATTGATGAATTATGATAATGTATTTGTGACTGGTTCAATTATAGAACAAGAAATACAGACTTTAATAACATACATGATGGATAATGATTATTATAATTATGTTGCATTTATGCCAAATACAAGCTTTGGTGCAACTGTTAATAAAGTATTAAGAGAAACCATAACAGGTAAAGATGGCTTGCTTATAAAAACTGATTTTTATGAACATAATGATAAAAACTTAATGAAAAAAATTAATGAGTTAATATATTTTTATGAAATACCTCAAACATTATATGATAATTTTGAAAAGAAAAAATTAGAGAATAAACTTTCTGGTTCTAAAGAAGAATTAGAGTTTAAAATTTCAGATGAAGAAAAAATATATCCAAATTCTATTTTTATAGCAGAGGGAGGAAAAAATGCTGAACAAATAGCCAACTTACTATTTGTTATCCAAAAAGGAGATAGGAGGATACAGTTAATTGGTACAAGCAAACTTGATGGAGATGATAATGCTTTATTTAATCCTTATTTAAATAATACTATTTTTGTTGGCGCCAATCCAGAAAAATATGAAAAATTTTCCAATAAATATTATGAGCTGTACAGATCAAAACCATTAAAAATAACATCCATGGTATATGATCTTATAAATATATTGGATAAAGTTTATGATAGAATTGATGGTGTATATATCCCAAATAAAAATGAACTTTTAAATCCTTATGGGTTTGATGGTATAGATGGTAGATTTAGATTCCTTCCAAATGGTTTAGTTGAGAGAAGGCTGTATGTTTTACAATTTAAAGATGGTAGAAAAATTATTTTAGATACAAACCAAGAGTTTTTAAATTATTAGGAGTTACAATGAGAAAAATTTTTATGATATTTATTTTATCTTTCTTTTTTTCTTGTACACAAGAAAGTGCTGAAATTATATATAGAAATAATAGTGTTAAAAAAAATAGAAATAGTACTTTGAAACCTAGTTATATGAAAGGAACTTATGTTGAAAATAATAATAAGGAACTGGTCAGAGATTTAAAAAAAAATTATTCTGGAAAAGAACAAATAGGCGAAGATATAGAAGATTGTGGTAAAATTGTAGTTGTTGGTAAGGGCGATTCTTTATTAAGAATAGCAAGAAAATGTGGTTGTTTATTAAATGATATGGCAAGTATAAATAATCTCAAACCACCTTATAATGTATATGTTGGACAAAAGTTAAAGACAAATTGTAAAATTAATAATGTAAATAAAGATAATAAAAAACATGAATTGGAATATAAAGTAGTGACTGTTGAAAAAGGACAAACCTTAATTCGAATAGCTATTGATAATAATTGTACTCTTAGAGAAGTTGCTACTTTAAACTCAATAAATCCTCCATATAATTTGTATATAGGTCAAAAAATTAAAGTTCCAATAAAGAACAATAACTTCAAAGAAGAAAAATATTCTAAAAATAGTGAAAATTCAAAAACTACAAAAAGTAATAATAAGACTAGTATAGTAAATGATAACAATATATATGTGGTTAAAAAAGGTGATACTATATATAGCATAGCTAAAAAAAATGATGTTAATTTTTCAGATCTTGTAAAAAATAACAATC
Organism: uncultured Alphaproteobacteria bacterium; assembly: GCA_949288805.1. Classification (GTDB taxonomy): domain Bacteria; phylum Pseudomonadota; class Alphaproteobacteria; order Rickettsiales; family UBA1997; genus RGIG8782. Next base: position 41,567 of record CASELL010000005.1, read on the forward strand.
TTAAAAAACCGTATAATATTTTTGTTGGTCAAAAGTTAAAACTATCTGCAAGTAGCAACAATAGTACAAAAAATAGTTTTGAGCAGAAGAATAGAAATAAATCATATTCAAATCAAAATAATAATAAATTAGAAAGATTTGAGGAAGATACAAAGGTTAAATCCAAAAATGAAACAGTAACAAGAGAAGATTCAAAAACATTGGTCAATGGCAACTCAATGTTTATTTGGCCTGTTAAAGGTGATATATTAAAAAAATTTGGTAAACAAGAAGATGGAAGTTTTAATGATGCAATTAATATAAAGTCAGAGCATGGTACAAAAGTAAAAGCTGCTGATAATGGAGAGGTTGCTTATGCAGGCAATGAACTTAAAGGTTTTGGTAATATAATAATAATAAAGCATAAAAATGGTTGGCTTACAGTTTATGGACATTGTGATTCCATAAACGTGAAAGTTAAAGATAAAGTTGAAAAAGGCCAAGTTATCGCCACTGTTGGAAAAACAGGAAATGTTAACGAATCACAATTGTATTTTTCTTTAAGAAAAGGAAGAACAGCGATGGATCCTTTAAAATATTTAACAAATAATTAGGTAAAAACATGGAAGAAAAAAAACAAAAAAGATATTCAGATAGTAATTTTAACATACTATATATTATAGTAGTCTTATTAATTTTTGTGTATTTTAGTATATGGTTTATAGCTAAAAATCAAATGAAAGAAATACTTAGTAACAAGACAGCTAAATATAATATAGAATACGAAAAATTATCAGTTATTGTTTTGCCTTTTAGTATAAGAACTTCCATAAAAAACTTAGTTTTAAGTTCAGGACTTGAGGGAAAATTGAGTACATCAATAACTTTTAAAAAAATCATAGCAAAAAATATTATTTTTAATAAACATGTACATATTGATGTAGATGGAGATATTTTATTTAATGTTAACGATAGAAATAGTAAAATCACTTTGGAAGATGATGATATAAGTTTTGTTTTAGGTAAAAATAATAAAATAAAAGATGTTAATTTTGTTGCAAATAGTATATATATAGAAGAAAGTATTGACAATAGTGAAGTAAAATCAGAATCAACAATGAAAGGATTTTTATTTAGAATCATAGAAGTTGGAACAAAGAATTACTTAAACAGAACAATGACTATGAATGTTGATTCAATAGTTGGCAAGTATAAGGATATATATTTAGAAAATAATTTTAGCATGATAGTTTCTGAAATGTTAGATATAGATTCAAAAGGTAAAATATTTTCTTCTCAAACTAATATAGACGATATTAGTTATAATGATATAACTAATAATTATGGATTTAATATGCATGGACAATATGAAGTTAATCCATCAAAAGGCCGAGGAATTTCAAAATTGGAACTAAAGATTATAAATTATAATTCTTTAATAAGTGCATTAAATAACGAAAATAGTGTATTTTTATTTAATAAAGATAATGTAAGATCTATTGTTGAGATGTTAGAGCTTATTCCTGGAAATGATAAAGATAATCTATACGACAAATATTATGTTTTTGAATCTAACATAGCTACAAAGAGTATGAATATAAATGGCAAGAATGTGAAAGATTTATTTAAAAATTTTAGTTTTTAGAGGTGGCAGCATTATTTGAAGAATTTAATAAAGCTAAAAATTTATTAACTGAAAATTTTATTGATAACTCAAGTTTAGATGTAAAATTAATTATGCTATCAAGCCTTGGTATAAAAGAAGAGGAACTAATTTTAAATTTTAATAAAGATTTTAAAAAATCAGCATTTAATGATTTTTGGCAAAAGATTCAGCGTAGAATTAATGGAGAACCTGTTTCAAAAATAATTAATTCAAGATTTTTTTGGAATAATAAATTTTATGTAAATAAAGATGTTCTTGATCCAAGGTCTGATTCTGAAATTATTATAGAAGCAGTATTGGATGATTACAGTAATGAACAAGAATTAAATATTCTTGATTTAGGAACAGGTAGTGGTTGTCTAATTTTAACACTTCTTTCAATATTTAAAAAATCTAGAGGATTAGCGACTGATATAAATGAAAAATCTTTATTAATTGCAAAAAAAAATTCAGATTCTTCAGGAATAAAAAATATTTTGTTTAAACTTTGTAATTGGAATGATAATATAGAAGAAAAATTTGACATTATAGTTTCAAATCCTCCATATATAAAGACAAAAGAAATAAAAAATTTACAAAAAGAAGTTAGGTTATTTGATCCAATAATTGCTTTGGATGGAGGTAATGATGGTTTAGATTGTTATAGATATATAGCAAAAAATATAAAAAAAAATATGAAAAATAGTTCTAAAATATATTTAGAGATAGGTAAAGGCCAAAATTATGATGTAGAAAACATTTTTAAAGATAATAACTTTAAAATGATTCGTAAAATAAAAGATTTAAATGGTATATATAGAGTAATGGTTTTTTCATGTTAACAACTTCGGAAATATTTAAAAAATATAATTTTAATACAAAAAAGACTTTTGGACAAAATTTTCTTCTACAAGAAAATTTATTATCAAAAATAGTTTCTTTTTCAGATATTAATAGTGATTCTGAAATATTAGAAGTTGGAGCAGGTCTTGGTAGTTTAACTACAGCTATTTTAAAACAAAAACCAAAAAAATTAATTTCTATTGAATTAGATAGGGAGTGTGTTGATATTATAAATAAAGAAATATTACCATACTTTGATAATTTAAAAATAATCAATGATAATGCATTATTGATAAATGAAGAACAACTTTTTAAAAATAATTTTAGTATCATAGCGAATTTGCCATATAATGTAGGCACATTGTTATTATTAAAATGGCTAAAAAATTGTGCAAATAAGATTGATAGTATGACATTATTATTACAAAAAGAAGTAGTTGATAGAATTGTTGCAAAGAGCAATACTAAAGAGTATGGCAAATTATCTGTTTTGTGTCAGTATGCTTATAAAATTAAAAAATGTTTTGATATATCACCAAGTTCTTTTTTGCCGAAACCAAAAGTCATTTCAACTGTTGTAACTTTAAAGTTAAGGAAGAATATTGATACTAAAATTTTGGAAAAATTATTTTATGTAACTTCAGTTTTATTTTCTAAAAAAAGAAAGACAATAAAAAATAATTTAAAAAATTCAAAAATAAGTTTAGATATATTTGATAAAATTGGTATTAATATTGAGTCTCGTGCAGAATCTCTGACTATTGAGGATTTTGTAAAAATAGTGAAAATGTTTTTATAATTAATTTTTTGCCAATACCAAATTCATTTTTTGTAAAAACAAGAACATAACCAAACAATATAGACATTCCCAGCATTGAGGAGCCACCATAACTAAGAAATGGAAGTGTCATACCTTTTGTTGGCAACATATTCATAGAAACACACATATTTATCATTGTTTGAGATATAAATAAAAAAGATAATCCAAATAGAGCAACGAATTGGAAAAAATTATCTTTAGCATATCCTATCATTACTATTCTAATAAAAGCATACAAATAAATAGTAGTTATCAAAAAAGATATTAAAAACCCAAATTCTTCAGTTATAGCTGGAAATATAAAATCTGTATGTACATCAGGTATATGATTTTTAACATAACCATCTAAAAATCCTTTTCCAAGAAAGCCTGCATTTTTATAAGCAAGTAAAGATCTTCTAACTTGATAATTTGCGTTATCAGGATTTTTTATACTACTTAGAAAATTATCTATTCTATTTGATACATGGGGTAACGTTTTATATAACACAAATATTACAAAGACAGAACCAATAAACAAACATATGTAATATTTTATCTTAATTATATCCAATAAAAATATTTGCGCAAAAAATACTGTACTTAATAAAATTAAAGTTCCTATATCTGGTTGTTTAATTATAAATATTGAACAAATCACATATAATGTTAATGGAAATATTAAGTACTTTTTGTTATCTGTTTCAAATATTTTTTCCAGAAATATAGAATTTAATAATATTAATGCAGGTTTTATAAATTCTGTTGGCTGAATTGAAAAACCAAACATATATATCCATCTTTTTGCTCCTTTAACTCTAAAACCCAAGATTGGTACAAGTATAAGCAATAAAAAAGATATTATAGAAAATAAAAATATACTTTTCCTTGCCAAATTTTCATTCATTGAAGAAATAATGAATACTAAAAATAATGATATAAGTGCAAACACAATTTGGTGTTTAAAGAAGTAATAATCTTTTGTTCCTATTCTATTAGCAATAGGAGTACCAAAACTAAAACTAAAAAGGCAACTCAGTATTATAAATAAAAAAAATATTGATAATAGTACACCATCTATGCCCAAATACCATTTTTTAAAAAAATTTAAATTCTCTCTATTAAACAATTTCTTGTTTTTTAAATTGTAAAAAGTACGATAAGTAATAGAAAAATAGTTTTTATAAAAAAAAATTCAATATTTTTTTACATATTTAAGTAATATTATTTTATAATGAAATTAAAGGTTTGAGATGAGTAATAGATTATTGGTTGATGCCGCTTTCCCTGAAGAAACGAGAGTAGCAATAATTGATGAAAATAACAAAATACAAAATATAGATAGAGAGGCTGATTCTATAAAACAATTAAAAGGTAACATTTATTTGGCAAAGATAATAAGATTAGAGCCTTCTCTACAATCGGCTTTTATAAATTATGGTGGTGATAGACATGGTTTTTTACCAATGTCTGATATACATCCAGATTATTATAATATTCCTGAAGAAAAAAAGACAGATTTAAGAGCTGTTAAGTTTTTTAATGATTTGGATAAACAATATATAATTAATACCAACAGTGCTGAAGATGCTACAGATGACGATTTTGTTGATGAGAATTTTTTAGAAATAGATAATGAAACCGGAGAACCAATTATTGAAGATAATGAAGAAATAGAGGATGATTTTTCTGATTTTGATATACAAGAATATGAAAACAACGATTATAATGAAGAAATAAGTGATAATGATGATGAATCAAAGCCTATAAAATATAGTGATTTTAGAAAATATAAAATAGAAAATGTTTTAAAAGAAGGGCAATATTTACTTGTTCAGGTTTTAAAAGAAGAAAGAGGTAATAAAGGTGTTGCTCTCACAACTTATATAACTCTTGCTGGTAAATATTCTGTTTTGATGGCTAATGTTGAAGGTAAGGGTGGTATATCAAAAAAGATAACAAATATCAGGGATAGAAAAATACTAAAAAATATTCTAAATACAATCAGTCCTGATGGTAACAAATCAGTCATTATAAGAACAGCTGGTGTTGGTAAAAAGCCTGAGCAGATTTTTAGAGATTACGTATATTTAACAAGATTATGGGGTACAATAAAGAAAGTCAGCTTAGAATCTGAAGCACCAACTTTTATACATTCGGAAGATGATATTTTAAAAAGATCTATAAGGGATTTATGTGATGATGATGTAAAAGAAATAGTAGTTGAAGGTAGTAAAGCTTATAAACATATAAAGTCCCTTGTAAAAGTTATAATGCCTGAACAAAAAACAAATATTATTGAACATATTGAAAAAACACCAATTTTCTATAAATATGAAATTGAAGAACAAATTGAAAATTTGTATATGAATGTTGTTGCTTTACCTTCAGGAGGCTCAATAGTAATAGACCAAACAGAAGCTTTAGTAGCAATAGATGTCAATTCAGGTAAATCAACAAAAGAAAAAAGTGTTGAAGAAATGGCTGTAGCTACAAATGTAGAAGCAAGTAAAGAGATAGCAAGGCAATTGAGATTAAGAGATATAGGTGGACTTATTGTGATAGATTTTATTGACATGTTTGAAAATAAAAATCGTAGAGCTGTTGAAAGAGCTATGCGCGATGCTACTTTAATGGATAAAGCAAAAGTTCAAATAGAAAAAATTACTGTTTTTGGTTTACTAGAAATGTCAAGACAAAGAGTTAACTCTGGTTTATATGAAAGAGTTAATGAAAAATGTAAAAATTGTGAAGGGCATGGTACTGTTAGATCTAAATATATAACTGCAAATAATATATTAAGAGCAGTAAAATATGCGACAAAAGAAAGATTTGTGAGAGTTGTTAATGTTTTTGCAAATCCAGAAGTTGTTAATTTTATGTTAAATTATAAAAGGACAGAGATAATTGATATAGAAAAGAATTATGACATTTATATAATTCTTTCAAATGATTTTTCAAAGACAACAAATGAATTTGAGATAAAAAAAAGAGATTCTTTAACTGATGAAGAGAAAATGGATTTGTCATTGAAACATCAAATTGGTAAAATAAATAGTAGTTTTGACGAAGGAGATTTCTATAATTTTGAAGATGATGAATTTAATGTAAACTTTAGTGCTAGTTGTTATTATAATACTAATACTAGAACAAATACTGAAAAAAACTCAACAAAACATAGTCAAAATGACAGTCGTGCTTACTTACAAAAAACACAAAAAAGAAAAGTTATAAGTAAACAACAAATAAAAAGTAATAAAAAACAAAATGGCATCACTTCAAGTGTTTTTAACAAAATATTTGGTTTATTTAATAAAAAATAATTATAATTAGTTAAATTTTTTTAATATATCAAAAATAAGTTGGGCGGGAATTTTCGGGTTGGTTATTTATTTTATGTTGATGCGGCGCGGCAGAATTATTAATTAAAAATAAATAGATAATGTTATGATAATAAGTACTAATAAAAACAAATACTGAAAATTTTAAAAATACGGCAAATAGCTAATCGTTTATTATATATGATTGACATATATTATCAATTTATTGAAAATTAATTTATAAAAATTATGATTTTATTTTAGAATTGAAGCATTAACAAAACTTGCATTATTAGTTAGTGTTTATTGATATTAGAAACTCCAATATTTGTGTGTGAAACATATTTCATACAGATAACTATTCTGAAACTATGGAAGATTTTAATAAATATAAAAAACAGAATGAACCTGAAAAAATAAAAAAGGCTGAGAATTGGGGAGTTGCAATTGGTTTACAACGGGTTGACAATCTGACTACATCTAAATACCTTATTGAAGTTGCAAAAGATAATATTGAAGGAAAAATTTCAATTGATGAGGCTTGTGAACAAATTAGTCAATATTATAAAAAAAATCCAGCTAAAACACTTAAGGAGTATAATGAGAAAGAGGCAGACGAAGTTTCTGCACGGACTACAAAACTTTTAAGCACATATAGTTTTTCTTTTAGTCCAGCTGAGTTAATTTCAATTCATAAAGCTTTATTTAACGATATATTTAATGATGAAATTGCTGGTAAAATTAGAACGTACGATATTGCAAAAAAAGAACAAATATTGAATGGCGATACTGTTATTTATTGTCGGGCTGATAGTATTATGGAAACACTTGAATATGATTTCGAGCAGGAAAAAAAATTTAGTTATAAAAATCTGTCTATGACTGAAAAAGTAGAGTGATTAGCTAAATTTACTTCAGGAATATGGCAAATACATCCATTTAGTGAAGGAAATACCAGAGTAACCGCTGTTTTTATCATTAAATATCTTTATACTTTAGGTTTTATAACTAATAATAATCTTTTTGAGCAAAATTCCAAGTATTTCCGTAACGCATTAGTGAGAGCAAATTATCAAAACTTAAATAAAGATATTTATTGCACAATGGAGTATCTGAATAAATTTTTTAGGAGTTTGTTATTAGGCGAAAAGAATATTTTAGATAATAGTGAAATGTATATTTAACAAAATTTTAGTGTTTTATAAAATTCCAATTGCTATAATAAAAATTCCATTATCAACTTAACAATAGATATTAAACTACAATTTTTTCCAATAATTCTTTATTAATTCTCCTAATTAATTTCATTGTTCCAAATTCTACAGCAAC
>CASELL010000006.1 GCA_949288805.1 uncultured Alphaproteobacteria bacterium
AACTGAAACAGTTATTTTTTATATTAAACATAAATTAATTATATCATTAATTAACTTGATTTTATGATAAAAATAAGAATGGGAAAAGTCAAGAAAAAACTTGTTTTTATTTTTTATTTTTATTAAATTATAAAAAACATTAAATTATATTTATGTCTAATATTGTAACAATAATTCCTACTAGAATGAAGGCTACTAGATTGCCTAATAAACCATTATTAGATATTAATGGTAAAAGTGTTATTCAAATAGTATGTGAAAACGCTAAAAAATACATACAAGGTGATTTATATGTAGCAGCAGGAGATCAAGAAATAATTGATGAATGTGAAAAAATTGGCGTTAAAGCAATTTTGACAGATCCATCTTTACCGTCTGGAACAGATAGAATTGCTGCTGCTTTAAAGCAAATAGATCCCTCTGGAACTAAATACGATATAGTTGTTAATTTTCAAGGTGATGGTTTAAATGTTGATCCAAGAGTTAATTTACCTTTAATAAAAATGGTTGAAAAAGGCGATTGTGATATTGCTACTTGTGGTATGATTTTTCAAAGTCAAAAAGATTCCGACAACCCAACTAATGTTAAAATAGTTATGGGTTTAAGAGACGGTGAAATTGAAGGAAGAGCTTTATATTTTACAAGAGCAGCAAATTGTCCTTTTACGAGAGATCCAGAAAAAATAAAAAATAAAGACTTATATCATCACATAGGAGTATATGTTTATAAAGCTAGTTCTTTACAAAAAATGGTTTCTTTACCTGTTGGTGTTTTAGAAGAAAGAGAGGCATTAGAGCAACTAAGAGCACTCGAAGCTGGTATGGTTATTAAAGCTAGAATTATTAAAAAAGAAGAAATGAAATTAATTCAAGAAGCACCAGCTGATGTAAACACGCCAGAAGAACTAGAAGAAGCTAGAAAATACATTAATAAATAATTTAATATTACTTAAATATACCTATTAATCTAATAGGTATATTTTTTATCTATTACTACTATCAAATAAAATTTGATTTCCTTGATTTAAAAGATCTGTAGCTTTTTGCGATAATAATTGAGTTCCATCTGCAGTTAAAAGACTAGTAGCATCTCCACCAATCAATGTTTCGTTTGTACCAGTATCTACATTGTTAGATTTAGAATATTGACTTGCTTTTTCAGAATATTCTATAAAGTCTTTTATTGATTCTTCGTCTGCAATCTCTCCAGCTCCCATCAATAATTGAACCTTAGAAGAATAATTACTTAATTCAGCCTCATAAGCAGCAATTAAAGAATTTATAATTTCTCTAGAATCGTGTTCGCTTAAATATGTAATATTTCCACTTTGATCAACTGATTTTAATCTATTATTACCTGTTTCTATAGCGTCCTTAATATTTTTTAAATTCTCTAATTTGTTATTTAAAGCAATAACAGTAGAATTTATATTATCATAATTATATGTATTGTTTTTTCCTTTAAAGAATACTTTATTGTTTGTTGAGAAAATATCTCTTAATTTATTATCAAAGTCTCTGTTATATTCACCATTAGATATAGCATTGTTTACCAAACTATTTCTAAAAGACTCTTTACTAACTTTTACAATCTTAATTTTGTCATCGTCATCTTTTGTTAAATCTGCAAAGTAATTAGTCTCTTTAACACTTTTTTCACTTTTCTTTCTATAATCTTCAAGTGAGTTCTCTTGTTTGAAGTTTCTTGGCTTTCCAGCTTGTTCTTTAGGATTTCGTTTATAATAATCTTCAAAATAACCACCCGTGATGGCATTAAGTAAATTTTCGTCCATATTGTCTTCTGTATTTTTTTCAAGTGACTTTTCGCCAAAATATAAATCTCTTGTATCTCTAGCCCATCTAGCCCATCTTTCTCTATATGATTCGTCTTTCTCCCTTCCAACACCGAAAAGAGATTGAGCAAAACCGGCTCCACTCTTGCCAACAACTTTTCCAATTTTCTTAGCTGAACCAAATATTATACCATCATTACCAGAACCTCTTAAATCAACAAGATTTCTTGTCCAAGACATAGGTTTAAAGTCTTGTACTGTCGAAAGACCACTATCTTTAACTATTGATGTTAGTTGTCCATCTATACCTTTAGCAATATCTTTTGACATATAAGAACCAGCATTTTGTCCATTAATTTCTATAATACTAGAAATTATTCCCATAATAGAGTTAATTATAGAACCAAACATAAATATCAAACAGAAAGCTATTAACATGTTAATACAATAAGAAAAGAAGAAATTGTCTGGTAATCCAGTATGTACAGCTACAACAAAATTATTAAGAAGTTTTCTTATTCCTTCTAATACAATATTAACATCTCCTGTTCCAATCCAATAATCACCAAGAAGAACAAAACAAACTTTAAAATTTAATAATTCTTTGATAATATTATTAACTAAAGATGTAAAAAAATAAAAAGCTGTAAAAAAAGAAAACATTTCTAAACATTTACCTATTATAGAATTAATCCAACTTTTGAAAAAATTATTAGTATGTTTAAAAAATGATAAAAGTAGGAAAAATGGTGCCAAAGGTAATAATAATGTTAATTGTAATAATAAAAATACAAATGGAATAACAGTTGATAAAACTTTAACAAAATAATATACCAATAATAACATTAAAGCTATAGAAATAAAAATACCTAAAAAGAAATAATCTGAAAAATTATAGAAAAAAGACATAACTTTTATAGTTAATGTATCTCCAGCAAAAAACGCAGTAATCTCATCTATTAATGCAAAATTTGAAGATAAAGATAAACTACTATCAACATATTGAAGACCGGCTCCTAAGGAAGTATCGCTTGGAGCAAATCCATTATCAAAAACATTTGATACTAAATCAATTAGTCCTATTGTTCCATTAACAAAAAAGTTTATAACTATCTTACTAAAAAGAGAAAATCCATTTGGAGAAATAAGTGTTATTAGGATTGATAGTTTTATAATAAATATCAAAAGTTCCTTTCTGTCAATAAGATCTTCGAATTCATTATCTTTGCCAGGAATTGGAGTTCTTTTTAAGAAAATAACCCTATAACCCCAAAAAACAACAAATATTGCCATCAATATTCTTACAACTGTCCCAAATTCACTACTAATCAAATTATTAAATATTTCAGCTACTATACCATCATCTCTGTCATTTTCCTGTCCAGGTCTAGGAGTTCCTAATAAGAAATATTCTATTTCTTCCAACTTTTGACCTATTCCACCATAATCATCTAAATTTATTCCAGACAATATCTCTATTTTATAAAAACCAGAATTATCTAGATACAATTTATCTAAAATAACCATTTTTATCTTCTCACCATAACCATATGGTTCATTATATGTGCTATTTGTTATTTTATATAGTTGTTTTGGCCCATACTGGAAATAGGAAGAAGTTTTCCTTTTTTTAACTCCCGTAGTAAAATCTTCTTCTATTACATAGCAGGCATTCATGAATTTTTCTATTGAAGAAGCAATTATATATCCATAATTTTTTATGTTGTTTTGAATTAAATCTTTCTCATATTGTGCTATATTAAATGTAATTTGATATTCGTCTTCTATTAAAATATTGTTTGTATTACTTTCCAAATTTTGATTGTGATAAGATATATCAAAATAATTTTTCTTAAAATCAGCATAAGTATAATCTAATTCTTCATATTCTTTACAATCATATATTACATTTGTTAATTCATTTTTATTATTAGGATTATTATAAGAAGTGTTATAACACAACCCCCTGCTGTAATCTTCAACTAAAGTATTCTTCTCAGTACCCAAAGAAGGAAAAAATATCGAACTACTACTGTTTTTACACGGAGAATCTTCAAAAAAACCATTAATACCATCGCCACCAAAAGATGTACAGTGTTTACAATCACCAACCTGCTCTTCCGCAGCTGAACACTCCTCTTTGCTTGGTTTATTTATAATAAAAAAATCATCTGAACTACATTTTTTAAGGGTCCCAATAACATCGCTTTCAAATTTAGTATCACAATCACTACAAAAAGAAGTAAAACCTTCTTTCTTTAATTCACAACTACAATCAACTGTATCATTTGGATCAAGAATATTGACACATTTTTCATAATCTAATTCACCAGTTGGTTTTTTATACTTTGTTATTACATAATTATCTGAAATATTTTTTCCTTCAAACCAATTAACTTTTGAACATATTATTTTATCTGCTATAAGATGATGATAAGCAGACGGTTCACTTCTACCAGTTATACCATAAGAGGCTAAATATAAACCAGCACCCCTAGTAACACGACATGGTTTTTGTTGTTCTGGGGTTTTTTCTACTCCAACAAAAATAGATTTCCCTGGCTCAACAATTTTACCAAAATAATATTGATCTTCTTTAGTATCGTTTGTATAAGTAGCTATTCCATCAAAATAATTTCTTATATAATAGAAATTCATTTCATCGTTTAATATAGTATTTAATTTAGTATTTTTATAAATTTCCAAAGCACACAAAAAACTTTCATCTACATTATAAAAAGCTGATTCTTCTAAAACACTATCGTATTTATTTGGATATATTAGATCACCATGCCAAGGCAACCAAGAACCAGTTATATTTATTAATAACGGATCTCCATTTAATGTCAGTCCTAAATCTGTTTGTTGTATTTTTTGCATCATGCTTTCATGCTTATATGTTGAAGAATAATCAAATATAATTTGACTATCATTTTCAGCATAAGCCTTAATAATATTACCTTTTATACCGAACTCATTGGCTTCTATACATGTTCCACCAAATTTGTTTTTTATGTCCCAAGAACTAGAAAGAAAAATTATTATAAACAAAACAGTAAAAATAAGGAATGCTATAGCGATTATCGCGGCCAGTTTAACTATTTGTTTAACTAAGTTTACTATTGCCTTAAAAATTCTTTTAAAAATAGTAGCAATTAAATTTTCGGACATACTAACGATAAAATGGTACCCGCGGCCGGACTTGAACCGGCAAGGGCCGAAGCCCCACAGATTTTAAGTCTGTTATGTCTACCATTCCATCACGCGGGCATATCAACTCTTAAAAATATAACATCTATTTTTTTAAAAATCAAGAAATAAATTAAAAAAATAACTTAAACATAATAGTAAACATATCATAACTATTTTTTGTCCCATTATTTATTTTTGATGTCATATAATTGTCAATAAATTTTTCTAATATTCTCGAGTATTCAAATATAACTTTTGCATTATTAATAGGCATCCAATTCACAGCAAAAGAATATTTATCATAAGATCCATAATCAAATACTATATTTGAAACAATATCTTGCATGTTTGTTTTTGAATATCTAAAAACAGTTTCAAAGGCTCCAAACCCACCTGAATCAATTGGTCGTCTCACATTGTCAATTGTACCAAAAGAACCGCTATCATATTCTAAACTTTCACCTGTTGGTATATAACCAATCTGAATATAATAACTATAAAAATTAAAATCTTTATTATATCCTTTTTTCGATGGTTTAACAATAGAAAAAGCATAGTTTGATTGTAAATTAATATTTTCATAATTAACAGAAAATTCTAATACAATGTTATTAACATTAGAAATAGTATATAGTAAATTTGACCCATCGATATTTGGTACCATATCGCTTTTATATTTAGCATGCAAAAGATAATAATCAACTCCAAAATGTATCAAATTGTTTTTATTTTTATATGGATTGTAATATGTTCTAAAAACAGCTACACTCTTACTTAAATTATCGACACTTTCCGAATAAGAATTACCATATAAACCATAAAATACACCAAAATTATCATAAATCTGGCTAACCTTAAAACCTATACCACTATAAAAAAATAGATTACCAACCATATAATATCTAGTAGAACTAGCAAATTGTGAGCCATTTCCAGAGTTTTCATTTTCAAGAGATATTATAGTATTTATTTGTCCAATATCAAAACTAACATAATTAGATATGTTATATCTCAAATAAGCATCATAAATATTAAAACTAGAATTAGAGGCTTTTATTTTAAAATTAAAAGTTATTTTATCATTTATAATTTTTTTCATACCAAGTCTTACTTGATTCATTTTAAAATTTGAATAATTATCTTTATCTAAACCACTATATATCTTGTTATTAAGTTCACTTTCATTATCTGTATCACTAACACCAAAAAATATTCTAGCATTAAATTTTACATCATTTAATATTTTTTTATTATCTAAATTATTTATCCTACTTTGTAAATCATATATATCTTGTTGTAATTTTTTAATTTCTTCATCATAAGAAAGAGCAAAAGAATTACTAACAAAGACAAAAAATATAAATAAAAAAAATATTTTTTTCATACTAAAAACCAATTTATATAATAAATCTTAAACCAAATTAAAGAAAAATAAAGAAAAAAAATTTAAACAGTTTTTATTTTTTATTAAATTTTTTAGATATTCTTTTAAAGTTTTTAATTATTATTTTTTCATCTTTAATTTTTCTATTTTTCATTAAAAAATTACCATCACAAACAACATCAGTAATACAATTTTTATCAGCAGAATAAACCAAATTAGATATTAAATTATAATCTGGTAAAAGTTGTATATCGTTAGCATCTAATAATAAAAAATCAGCAAGTTTTCCTTCTTCTATAACACCGGCATTTAACCCAAAACATTCTGCTCCATTTTTTGTAGCAACTTTAAAAATATCTTCTGCTTTACAAGCAACAGGAGAATTATGTTGATCTTTTGCTGACAAACTGGCAATTTTCATTTCTTCTATCATGCTTAAATTATTATTAGAAGAAGCCCCATCAGTTCCAAGAGTAACAAAACAATTTTCATTTAACATTTTTTGAAATGCCATTTTTCCAGAGTTTAATTTTAAATTAGAAACTGGACAATGAGCAATTTTTACATTATATTTATTTATTAAGCTAATATCTTTATCAGTCAAATGAACACAATGAGCTAAAATTGTTTTATCAGTCAAACAACCTAATTTTTCAAGTTTTTCAATAGGAGTTAAACCACAATCCTTTATACAATCTTCAACTTCTTTTTTTGTTTCACAAGCATGTATATGTAAATACATATTATTTTTTTTAGCTACATTCACAGCAAATTTAAACAATTCATTAGATACTGTATAAATAGCATGACAAGATATAGTTTTAATTATTCTTTTATTATCTATTTTCAATTTTAAAAAATCATTAAAAAATTCTTTTCTTTTTTTTGTTTCTTCTTCATTAAAAAGATCAAAAGCAACAGTAGATATACAAGCTCTAACTCCCATTTCATTTACAGCATTAATGGTTGCTTCTTGGCAGGAATACATATCATTAAAAAATACAGTTCCACTTTTTATCATTTCTAAAATTGCCATTTTAGAACTCCAATAAAAATCTTCATAAATCATTCTATTTTCAACTGGCCATATATCTTCATTTAACCAAGAAAATAATTCTTTATCGTCACCAAGACCTCTTAAAATATTCATAGCACAATGCGTATGTGTATTATAGAAAGCTGGTATAATATATTTATTTTTACAATTTACTATAATATCTGCTTTAATATCAATGTTTTTTGATATTTTTTTTATTATATTATCTTTGATATATATATCTTTATTATAATTTTTTACATTTTTTAAAAGTATAGACATTTTTACATTTATAAACAATATATAATAAACATAATAAAAGATATTTTTTTGTCAATAAAAATTATAAATAAACTTATAAATATAATATTTTTTATTTTTTTAAATATATTAATAAATGTTTATTTAATATAAATAAATATATATATCAATTATAAAAATGTATTTTTTTGAAACTATATTTTAAATATTATGTTTTTTTTTATTTTTTTTATTGACTAATAAAAAAACGGTTATAAAATGACCCATAATTACAAACAATTAAAAAGGATTTTGAAATGAAAAAATCTGTAAAAACATTAGCTTTAGCTTGTGTAGCTACTTGTTGTGCTCTAAATGCTCAAGCTAAAACAGAAGGAAACTATATTGGTGTTAATATAGTTAATTACGGAGTAGGAAATGCTAAAGGTAGTTCTACTTTTGTAAGAAATGAAGAAATTAGAGATATATCTCTATCTTATAAATATGCTTTTAATTATAATAATTTCATAATCGCTCCTGAATTGAGATATGGTGTTGGTTTATCATCTGCTGCTCAAGAAGTTTATGATGTTAAATTACACTTAGGTTATGATTTAAGCGACAAATTAGCAGTTTTAGCTAATGTTGGTTTTAATTCAAACAACACAGACTTTACAAGAACTCATCACAATGAAAGAGAAGCAATAGTTTATGGTATTGGTATGAAATATCAATTAGATGAAAGATTTAACTTAGAAGCTTCTATTGATATTAGAGAAAAAGGTATTGATATAGAAACAACAAACTTCGGTATTTCTTATAATTTCTAATGGATATATCAAAGCAATGCTAAAAAATATTCCACTGAATGTGGAATATTTTTTTGGAATGTTTAAAATGCTTGTTTTTTAAAAAAAGTAATATATTATTGGTTTATGTGTATAACGATATCAACGTTTATGAAGAAAAAAATTATAATAAGTTTAGTAATTTTAATATTGGTTGCATTATGTATTACTACTATTATTGTTATTAAAAAAAATAATAAAAATATAGATGATAACGCTATTGTGGCAAAATCAAAAATTGGAAATATAACAGTAAAAGATGTTAAAGATTACTTAAATAATATACAACAACTTTTTGGTCAAAATTTAGATATAAACAATCTTAAGAAAGAAGAAAAAGAATTAATTGTTAATGAAATAGTTAATAATAAAATAATATTGGAAACAGCAAAAAAAAGTGGTGTTGAAAACACAGAGGAATATAAAGTACAAGTAGAAAATTTTAAAAATAATCTCGCGAAAGAATTATTTTTAAATAAACTAATATCAGAAAATATTACAGAAGAAAAAATTAGAGAAAGGTATGACGAAGTTAACAAAATATTAGTTAATAAAAAAGAATATAAGGTTAAGCATATATTAGTTAAAACAAAAGCAGAAATAGACAAAGTTGTTAGAGAATTAAAAAATAATACTTTTGAAGACTTAGCAGAAAAATATTCTATTGATAGTAGCAAAAGCAATGGCGGCGATCTAGGATATGTTGTAGAAGGACAAACAGTTCCAGAATTTGATGAAGTATTAAAAAAACAACCATTAAGAAAGTTATCTGAACCATTTGAAACACAATTTGGTTGGCATATATTAATAAAAGAAGATGAAAGAAAGGCAACGATTAAAGATTACGAAGAAGAGAAAGAATTAATAAAAGATGCACTAACTAGAGATTTTATTAGAAATTATAGCCTAAAAAATCTTGAAGGAATGAATATAGAAATATTAGAATAATTTATTAACTAGTAGTTATTTAATAAAAAATAACTACTAATTTATTTTTATATATGAAAAAAGATTTTAATTACAATTCAACAAAAGATATAGTATTAAGAGTCTTTAAAGAGTATATATTGCCACATAAATTAAAATTTATGTTAGCAATATTTTTTATGATTATTGCAGCATTATTAACTGCATATAGAGCATATCTAATAAAGCCGGCAATAGATGAAGTTTTTATTAATAAAGATGTTGTTGCTTTAACTTTAATACCATTACAAATAATTTTTGTAGCTATTTGTTCTTGTATTGTTATTTATATACAAGGTTTATTAATGAGTATAACAAATAACAAAATAAGTATGTCATTACAAGAAAAATTATTTTCTGTTTTGATTAGAAAAGATATGAATTTTTTTCAAAAACAATCTTCTGGTAAAATTAGTGGCTATTTTGGAGATATAACTGGTATTAGTGAAATAATAAATATAATATTGAATAATTTAATATTACAATTTTTTACTATAATATTTTTGTTTGCTTTAATGTTTAAACAAAATATAAAATTATCAATATTATCTTTTATAGTGTTTCCAGTAATAATATTCCCTATTATAAAAATAGGTAGAAAAATGAGAAATCTTTCTCATCAAAATAGAGAAAAAGCAATAAATAATTCTTCTGCAATAGTTGAATCTTTTGATAATATTAGAATAATTAAATCTAACAATAAAGAAAAGCATGAAATAAATAATATTAGAAAAATATTGAATGATATTTATAGATTAAATATCAAAATATCTAAAAAATCTTTAATAGTTTCTCCAATGGTAGAAATGGTTGGAACTATCGGTTTTGCTCTTGTTATAATTTATGGTGGTATGTCGGTAATTAAAGGGGAAAGTACAGCTGGTGAATTTTTTGTGTTTATGACCGCTTTATTATCGGCTTATAAACCATTTAAAGCATTTAGTGGAATAAATATAAAAATGCAAAATGCAATAGCCTGTGCTAGAAGATATTTTATAGTTATAGATCAAGATAATTTTGTAAAAGAAATAGAAAACCCTATAAATCTTAATAAAGTTAATGGTGATATAGTATTTAAAAATGTATCTTTTAAGTATCCTTTCAATAATTTTGATGAAGATGCTGTAAAAGAAAAAGAGGAATTAATATTAAATGAAAAATATGCTCTAAAAAATGTTAATTTAAATATAACAAGTGGTAAATCTTATGCTCTAGTTGGACATTCTGGAAGTGGTAAAAGTACTATATTTAATTTAATATTAAGATTTTATGATGTTACTAATGGTTGTATAACAATAGATAATTGTAACATAAGAGATTTAAGTTTTAAAACATTAAGAAATAATATATCTATAGTAGAACAAGATGTAAAATTATTTAATGATACAATTTTTGAAAATATTAGATATGCTAAACATGATGCTACTTATGAAGAAGTTATTAACGTAGCAAAAATGGCTAATGTTGATGAATTTGTTTCAAATATGGAAAAAGGTTATGATACTATTGTTGGACCTAATGGTGCCTTATTATCAGGTGGTCAAAAACAAAGAATATCAATAGCTAGGGCTTTCTTAAAAAATAGTCCAATCCTTTTATTAGATGAAGCAACAAGCGCTCTTGACCCAATATCTGAAAATCTAATACAAAAATCATTAAAAGAATTAATGAAAAATAGAACAACAATAATAATAGCTCATAGATTAACAACTATTATGAATTGCGATCATATTTTTGTATTTGAAAATGGAGAATTAAAAGAAGAAGGAAATCACGAAGAATTAACTGCTAAAAATGGTGTTTATAAAAATCTTTGTGATAAACAATTTAATAGGTTAAAAAATGATTAAAGATCATATAAAAGCCATATTAAAATCAAGTAAAGTTCAAACAATTGTTTGTTTTATAATGTCTTTGTATATAAAATTAGTTTTTAAATTGTCAAAAGTTAACATTTTTGGTTACACAGAAGAATATTTAAAATATTTAAAAGAAAATAGAGCAACTTTTGTAATTACTTGGCATGGAAGAATAATGATAGCACCAATGATTGTAAAAACTTTATATAAAAAAGTTGATTGTAAAAAACAACCTTGTGTTTTAAGTTCTAAACATAGAGATGGGCAACTTGCTAGTAAAACTATGAATATTTTTAATTTTAAAGAAATATTTGGTTCTACAATAAATAAAGATAAATTACACCAAGCAGAAGAAAGCGGAGCAGTAAGGTCAATAATGATAATAATGAGAGAAATTAAAAATGGTTCTAGTATACATCTAGCACCAGATGGACCAAGGGGACCTATTAGAAAAATCAATAGTGAAATAGTAAATATTGCTAAAAAAAGTAAAACACCTATATTTCCAGTCGCTATAAATTACAGTTTTAAAAAACAATTAAAAAGTTGGGATGAGTTTCAAATACCCTTTCCTTTTGGAACTATTAATGTTGAGTATTTAGAACCAGTTTTAGTTGATAAAGATAGTGATTTTGAAAAAACAAATCTTTTGTTAGAAAAAGTTATGAATGAAAAAATGGTAGAAAAAAATGGATAAAATAAAATTATTTTTTAAAAATATTTTTAAAAAAAAAGAAGAAGAAAACAAAGAGGACAATAATAAAGAAAAAAAAGAAAATATATATTTAACTGTTCTTTATGCTTTACTACTTGCTCTTGCTATTAGAAGTTTTTTATATGAACCATTTCATATTCCATCGGGTTCTATGAAACCAACCCTTGTTGAGGGCGATTTTATTTTAGTCTCTAAATTTGAATATGGTTATTCTAGATATTCTTTTCCATTTGGACTTCCATTATTTAAAGGAAGAATAATGGACTTTAAAAAACCAGGAAGAGGAGATGTTATAGTTTTTAGATTGCCAAGCAACCCAAGAATAAACTATATAAAAAGATTAATAGGATTACCAAACGATAAAATTATAATAAAAAATAATAATTTATATGTAAATGGAGAAGAGATTAAAAATACATATATAGATCAATATCTTGATGAAAAAAATTCTATTTATTTACCAAAATATAAAGAAACAATAAATAATAAAGAAATAAATGTTTTACATGCTAATCCTATGATGATTAGAAGTCCACAAGCAGATGGAGAGTTTATTGTTCCAGAGGGTTATTATTTCTTTATGGGAGATAATAGGGATAATAGTTTAGATAGTAGATTTCCAGAAACAGGTTTTATTCCTTATGAAAATATAGTTGGAGAAGCAAAAATTATTTTCTTTTCTAAAAACGATTCTTTATTTAAGTTTTGGAAAATATTTACTATGATTAGATATGATAGATTATTTAATGTAATAAATTGACATGGAAGAATTAGAAAAAATATTAAATTATAATTTTAAAAATAAAGAACTTCTTAAAGAAGCCTTAACACATCCAAGTTTATCAGTTAATAAAAAAATAAAAAACTATGAAAGATTAGAGTTTTTAGGAGATTCTATACTTTCAATGGTAATAATAGAATATTTATATAAAAAATATAAAAACGAAAAAGAAGGTCAATTATCAAAAAGAAAATCTTATCTAGTATCAAAAGATATATTAAGTAATATAGCAAGAAATATGAATATAGGCAAATATATAATAATGACAAAAGGCGAAGAAAAATCAGGTGGTAGAGATAATAAAAATAATCTTGAAAATGTTATGGAAGCAATAATAGGAGCAATATATCTTGATTCAAATATAGATACAGTGAGAAAGTTTATACTAAACATATGGAAACCAATTGATAAAGAAGAAAAAACACCACATAATGATCCAAAAACAAAATTACAAGAATGGAGTCAAAAAATATATAAACAAACCCCAGAATATAAATTAATTAAAGAAGAAGAAACAGCAGATAATAGAAAAATATTCTATATAAAATTAACTTTACCAAATGGAATTAATTTAAAAGATAGTGGTTATAATATAAAAGAAATAGAAGAAAAATTAGCACAAAATATGCTAAAAACAATAGAAAAAAAATGTTTTGATTTATAACCAATTTTTAATATTATTGTATACATATTTAAAACAATCAATATCTTCAATAACTAAATCTTTATGTTTAAATTGATTTTTAAACCAAGTATATTGCCTTTTAGCATAATTTCTGGTAGCTTTAACACTTAAATAAAACATATCATCATAAGATATTTTATTTTCTATATAATCTCTAATTTCTCTAAATCCTATTGTTTTTGTTATAGAATAATCATCCTTAATTACATTAATATTTAAAAAATTTTTAACTTCATCAATAGCATTTATTAACATTATTCTAAATCTTTCTTCACATCTTTTATATAATAAATCCCTATCGAGATTTATATTTACATGATATATATTATTGTATAATTTTTCATTAGGTAAAGATTCAAAATAACTTAATTTTTTACCACTAATTTTATAAATTTCATATATCTTGACTGCTCTATGTTTGTCATTTTTTTTTATATTTATAGCACTATCTTTATCTATTTCTTCTATAATTTTATAAAAAGCATCCCAACCAAGTTCATCATAAAGATTATTAGCATAATCTCTAATTTCCTTATCACTTTCTGGTAAAAACTTTATTCCATTTATAAATCTTGAAATATACATACCAGTTCCACCAACAACTATTGGTATTTTATCTGTATTATCTATTACATTTTTTACTAATTCTAACCATTTATAAACTGTATTTGATTCACATGATTTTAAAACACTATATAATTTATGTTCAACAATTTTTTTATCTTCTTCTGTTGGTTGTGCTGATAATATAGGTAAACCTTCATAAATCTGCATAGAATCGGCATTTATAATAATACCATTAATCATTCTAGCTATATCAATAGCAAGACTCGATTTTCCACTTGCTGTTGTTCCAGATATAACGATTATTTTTTTATCCATTTTTTTTCTTTAAAGCTTTAGCACCACTAACAACATCAATTAGTTCAGAGGTTATAACTCCTTGTCTTTTTTGATTATATTTCAATGTAGTTTCTGTTATGTGGTCTTTAATATTTTGTTCTGCTCCTTGTAGAGTAATTAATCTATTTCTTTGTTCGGAAGCCATAGAATTTGATATAGATAAATAAATATTGGAAAATATATATTGTTGTATTAAATCAGATATTATTTCTCTAGATTTAATTCTCCAAAATGGAAGGTTATTTGTTGGCCATTTTTTATTCTTTAATTTTTCAAAATATTTCTTTTCCAATGGAATAATTCTTTTTTTTGTTAAATTTCCAGCACTATCACCAGTGTGAGCAGTAAAATACACTAAAACCTTTCTCAAACTATTTTCTTTTATTTTTTTTTCTATTATAGTAAATAAATCATAAACCAAATTAACTATAGAATTTGAAGAATTTGGAATATTAAAAACTTTATCAATCTTTACTTTTTTTGATTTTAACAAAGAAGATATTCTATCTCCTATCGATATAATATAGCTATTTTTATCTGTTTTGTTATTGTTTAAATAGTAGTCGACAATTTTATCATTAAATCTTCCACATAATCCTTGATTTGAACCAATAATTATAACAATATCTCTTTTATTTTCATTATTCTCAGTTTTATTTTCAACATAATCAATAAAATTAATTAATCTTGGATTTTGCGATAATACGGCCTGTATTGCTAAATCTATATTAGATTGATATTTAATAATATTGAAAGCTATTTTTTCATATTTTTTTATATTAACAACCGCCATAGATTTCATAGTAGAAACTATGTTTTGTAGATTTTTTGTGGTGTTTAACTCCTTTCTTAATGTGTCTAAATTTTCCATAGCTATTCGTTTAATTTACTAATAACTCTTGATAAAAAACTATCTACTAGTTCTTTTGGTATTTTCTCTGAATCTTTTATTATATTAATAATATCTTGAAAATCTGTCCTCATTGTTTCTATAGCTACCTGTTGAGCCTTAATAATATTATCACCAAAAACATTGTTATTTAAACATAATAATATAGCTATTTGTTCGTAATCTTCAAGTGGTTTTGTGTTTTGCTGTTTAAATATTTCTCTTATTTTTTCACCTTTTCTAATTATTTTTTCTGAAGTTTCATCTAATGTTGTAGAAAATTTTGAAAAAGATTCTAATTCTTCAAATTGAGAATACTCAATACCAAGAGTTCCAACTGCTTGTTTAAAAGCTGGAAGTTGAGCTGAACTACCAACTCTTGAAACCGATTTACCTATATCTATTGCCGGCAATATACCTTTTTGAAATAAATTTGGACTTAAATAAATTTGTCCATCCGTAATAGATATAACATTAGTAGGAATATAAGCAGATATATTTTCTGCTTCTGTTTCTATAATAGGTAATGATGTAATTGACCCACCACCAAATTCATCTTTTAGTTTAGTAGATCTTTCTAATAATCTAGAATGTATATAAAAAATATCGGCAGGATAAGCCTCTCTACCAGGATTTTTTTCCAATAATAAAGAAACCTCTCTATATGCTTTTGCTTGTTTAGATAAGTCATCATAAACAATTAAAACATGTTTTCCTTTTAACATAAAATATTCTGCTATACTGGTTGCTGAGTATGGAGCTATAAATTGATGTCCAGCAATTTCATTTCCACTAGCATGAACTACTATTGTATAATTCATGGCACCATTATCTTCTAGTATTTTTATAGTATTTGCTACAGCACTATCTCTTTGACCTATGGCACAATAAATACAAATAACTCCATTATTTTTCTGATTTAATATTGTGTCTATTGCAATTGACGTTTTTCCAGTTTGTCTATCACCTAAAATTAATTCTCTTTGTCCTCTTCCAATTGGTATTAAAGAATCTATTGCTTTTATTCCTGTTTGCATTGGCTCTGTAACGGACTTTCTGTCTATAATTGGTACAGCATTTCTTTCTACTTTATAATTTTCATAAGCAACAATTCTACCTTTATTATCAAGTGGTTTTCCTAATCCATCAATAACCCTACCAATCAAGGCCTCACTAACAGGAATAGTTAAACTTGAAAAAGTTCTTTTTACTTTATCACCAACAGTTATATCTTCCGTTTTATCTAGCAAAATTATCTTAACTATATCATTTTTTATAACTTCAACAATGCCTTTATATCTATCAGATATTATTACACATTCACCATAAGATATCTTTGAAAAACCTCTTGCCACGACAACATAACTGTTAACATCTACAACTACGCCTTCTTCCTCAACAGAAATCTTAGAAATATTGGCTTGTTCTAATGTTTCTTTTAATAAAGTATCAAACTTATTTATAATTCTATCTTTTATCGTCATAGTATTGTTTTTAAATTTATTATAAAATTATCGATAATATTCTTAATATTTGAATTAATTATTATTCCATTAGATGATATTCTATTCCCTAAAAGTATATTTTTATCTACCACAAAGTTAACATTTTCAAAGACAATTCCTTTCATTCTAAAAGTATTCTTAACCAAAGTTTTTTCTTCGTTTGTTAGCTCAAAACAAGAAACAAAATCAATAATTTTTGTTTCAGATTTATTTATCTTTTGGACATTATCATTAGATATGTTTTTAATATCAGATAAAAATTTATTTAAAACTATACTATTTAAAGAAGAATCAGAAATAGAAACAAACATCTCGTTTAATAACCCCTCTACATTAGAACAAAATTTTTTCAATAATTCATCAATTATAATTTCTTTTTCACTTTCGAGCTGTTTTAAAAAAGATTCTTTTTGTTCAATAAAATCTTGTTTTATAGCTTCTAATTCTGTAATTTTATAATTTATTAATTCAGAATCAATTAGTTCAATTTGTTCTTTTTTATAACTGTCTATACTATTTAACTCTTTATTGTATTTATCACGCATAGCTTCAGCTTCTTTTAATTTATTTTCAGCATCGTCTATCGTATTTTTTATTTGAGTATTTCTTTCTTTCATTTTTTTCATAATTGGTTTATAAGCCAACTTATTCAATACAAATAATAATACCAAAAAGTTAATAATTTGAGACAAAAAAGTAAAAATATCTATATTCATAGTAATTTATATTTTTGTTAACAAAAAGTCCCAGAATGGATTACTAAATATTAAAATCATGGAAACCAATAAACAATAAATAGCACTTGACTCTATTAAAGACATAGAAATAAATAATGTCTTTGATATTTCTGAAGATTCATCTGGTTGTTGTGCTATTGATTGCATAGCTTGTTTTGCAACCATACCCTCAGCAAAACCAGCGGCCAAAGAGCCAATAGCTATACAAATAGAAGAACCAATTATTGATACCATAGCCACATTTGTCAAACTTTCCATTTTTCTACCCTTTTTTATTAATAATATAATAAATTAATTATCCGATGATATTGCTATCATAGATAATATACTAAAAATATAAGCCTGTATAACACCACTTATAGTACTTAATAAACTAATCAATACAGGAAAACCAACAGATAAGAACGTTATATTTGATAATATTAATATTATAGCTCCAGAACTCATAATATTTCCATACAATCTAAAAGATAAAGATATTATTTTAGATAATTGACCAACAACATTTAATGGCATTAAAATAGCAACAGGTTTAAAATAACTACCAAAATATTTAAAAAAACCTTGTTCCTTTATTCCTATAGAAACAGAAAAAATAAAAGTACAAAAAGCTAATGCTAATGTGGTTGATAAAGAGGCAGTTGGCGATTGAAACGTGGGAATTAGTGATATTAAATTAGAAGTGATAATGTATATAAACAAAGTAGCTATAAAAGGAAAAACTAATTCAATGTCCTTTGTTCCAATCTGTTTTATTTGTCCATCTATAATTGTAATTAAAGATTCAAAAAAATTTTGTAGCTTTGTTGTTTTTTGTTTTTTTATAGATATACTAATAAGTACAGCTATGCCTATTAAAAGCAACATTACTATCCAAGAGTATAACAAAGTAGCATTTAACTTAAAAAAACCATATTGAAAATATACATCAGCATCAGTAGTTATATTCATTTTTGTAAAACTCTTTTTGTTAATAAAAACATTTTAGATATAAATAAACCTAAAAAAGTAAAATACAAATATTTAATATTAAAACTAGCCATAATAATAAACAAAACAAATAAAATAATCAATCTAAAAATAAAACTTAAAAATAGAATACTTCTTTTTTTTGCTTCTAAAAATTTATTAATTGTTACTTTAATAATTAAATTATTAACATAGTCTATAAAAAAGCCAAAAAATATAAAAAAACAATAAATAATCATTTTTTATCCTTATAAACATCTGATATAATTTTAATAATATTATAAATACCAAACAATATAGATATTGAAATTAAAAAAGATATAATTAAAGGATCTGTAAAAAAAATCTTACATACTATACCAACAAACATTATAGGCAACAAAAACATCCATACAATACCAACCAAAGAATATATATTATGTTGTTTTGGTTCTTTTTCTATATCTATGTTTTTTTTATTTTTAATTTTATTAAATATTTTTTCTTCTAATTTGCCCATATTTCCCACCAATATCTTTAAATAAATCTTTTTCTATGTTTTTTAAAGAGTTTTTAAATTTCTTATCAAAATCCCTATAAATATTAATTCTTAAAATATTTTTTAATTCGTCAAGAGAAGACCCACCATTAACAGCATTAAATGTTGATATTTGAATTTCTCTACCACTTTTAACTAAAATACCTTGATTAACACCAACAAAAACTATGTCTTTATTTTCTTTTTCAAAATATAAAATACAGTCATCAAGAGAAGATACATAGTCTATATGTTTTGGCAAAATTGTAAAACAACCTTCCTTACCATAAACAGTTATCTTAGTTATAGTTTCATCTATAAATAATTTATCAGGAGTATATATTCTTAAATTTAAAATACTTTCCATATATTTATTTATAATTATTAAAATCTATATCATCAATAGCTCCTTTCATGAAGAAGGCTTGTTCACTAATATCATCAAACTCACCATCCATAATTCTATTACAATCACTAATAGTAGTTTCTATTGGAATAAATTTACCGTCAAGTCCTGTAAATTGAACAGTTGTAAAAAATGGTTGTGTTAAATATCTTTCTAATTTTCTAGCTCTAGCAACTGTCAATCTATCTTTTACCGATAACTCTTCAAGACCTAGCATAGCTATCATATTTTTTAATTCTTCATATTCTGTTAATATTCTTCTAACATTTTTAGCGCAATCATAATGTTCTTGAGAAACAATTGTTGGATTCAAAATACTAGAAACAGA
This sequence comes from uncultured Alphaproteobacteria bacterium, assembly GCA_949288805.1. Taxonomy (GTDB): domain Bacteria; phylum Pseudomonadota; class Alphaproteobacteria; order Rickettsiales; family UBA1997; genus RGIG8782. Next base: position 19,754 of record CASELL010000006.1, read on the forward strand.
AGTTAAAGGATCAACTGCTGGATATAATTTTTGGCCTGATCTCTTTCTTGAAAGAGATATAGTGGCAGATAAATGAGAAAAAATATGGGTAGCAGATGGATCAGTAAAGTCATCTGCTGGAACATAAACTGCCTCAATAGCAGTAACAGAAGAATCTTCTGTTCCAGCAATTCTTTCTTGTAATTCTGCTATATCAGTAGCTAGTGTTGATTGATAACCTACATGTGATGGAGTTCTATCCATAAGTCCAGCTATTTCATTACCAGCTTGAACAAATCTAAAAATATTATCAACCAACAATAATACATTTTGCTTTTTTACATCTCTAAAATATTCAGCTGCTGTCAATGCACTGTGAGCTACTCTAAATCTAGTTCCAGATGGTTCATTCATTTGACCAAAAAACATAACTGTTTTGTCTAAAACACCAGCTTCTTGCATTTCATAATAAAGATCGTTACCTTCTCTGCTTCTTTCACCTACACCACAAAATATACTAACACCTTCATAATTTAAAGCCATATTATGAATCATTTCAGTAATTAAAACTGTTTTGCCAACACCAGCACCACCAAAAAGCCCAGCTTTACCACCATATTCTAATGGTGCTAAAAGGTCAATTATTTTAATACCAGTATTATACATTCTTCTTTCTGTATTATGTTCTAATAACTGTATAGGCTTTTGATGTATTGACATTCTTGATTCTGAAACAATTTCTCCATTCTTGTCTATAGGTTCACCAAAAATATTCATCATTCTACCCTTTATTACATCACCAACAGGTATTGTAATCTGTTCGTTTGAATCTATGATTTCATCACCACAAACAAGACCAATAGTTGAATTTAAAGCAACAGCTTTAACCTCGTTGTTTTCCAATTGCTCTAAAACTTCCGCAATAACATCACCGGAAACTAATTTATTGAATATTTTTGGCAAAATATCAAACTTGGCAATTATAACACTACCACTTATGCCAGTTATAACCCCTTTATTCATCTGTCTTTTTATTTTGAGCTATTAAAATAATATATTTATATTTTTTAAAGTCAAACCCTATTTTGGTTGTTATAATATAATAAAATTATACAACGATATATATTGTAATAATATTATAAAATATAAATATTAAAATACAAAGCCACCAGTCAAAGAAAATAAAAGTTGATTTTTAATTTGTTTATTAAATTCTTTTGATATATAAATATTAGAATATTTTATATAAAAATTGTTTATTGTACAATTTAAACCAAAAATTATATTATAACCAAAAAACTCTTTATCTATATTATTATTAAATCCTCTTCCATTTTTATCTAAAAAAGTATTATATAGAGAAATATTTCCAAGTAATTCCAAAAAGGCATAATAACTATTTTCTCTGCTAATATCTTGTAGAATTGGATCAATTTTATTAAAAATTAAATCATTTTCTTGTAGGTTCCAACCATATCTAAACTCAATAGATGGAGAAAATGAAGTGAATGGAGTTCCAAGATTAGTATATATTTTTGGTATAATTAGCCAATCAAAATCGTTTTTTAGAGTTTCTTTTAATTGCCAAGTTCTCAACCAAGATAACATAAATAAAAACTCATTATCAATTTGATTGTCCCATCCCATAGGCTCAGGACTACCTATCATATCATGAACTACTTTTTGTATTTCTTCACCAAAAGATAAATCCCCAGTAAATCCTATATTTACACCAAAAGAATCAAAAACATTATTATGTTTAATATTTTTATTTAAAAATAAATATAAATAACCAGCATAGGCTCTATCATTAATTATAGGTTCTTTTATTTTTATATCATAAGGGGTATATATTTTATGTCCAATTCCAAAAGAATAATTATAATAATTTTTTAAAGATTTTTCATAGTTATTTGTAATAAAAGATAATTGAACTCCATTGCTATAATATCTATCAGGACCATAAACAGAATCATTTTCATATGTAAAAAAGGAAGCCTTTAAGAATCCTTCGTTTGAAAAACTATTGCTGTAAAAAATAAAAAAAAATATAAATAATAATTTTTTCATATCTAAAAACTATAATTTAAAGCAAAATTATAACCAAAACCATCACCATCAAATGTTGGATAAGAAAAAACAACAAGACTTTTGTCTGTCCCATCGCTATTTCTTCCTAAAAATAGATTAGATATTTCAGTTATAGGGTCCATCAAAAACAAAGCTGTTGTTCCTAAAATAGAAGAACCTAATAATTCTCCTTTATTTTTTAATATATGTCTTTTTGCAATATAAAAACCCTCGCCAAAAATAGAACCAACAACAGGAGTAACAATTAAATCTTGTATTGATGGAACTTCAGCAAAAGCTTCTATACCATATTCCCAAAAAAATGTAGATAAAATAAAAGAATAACCAAAAGAATACCAACCATTAAGTCCAGCAGATCTTGCTGCCATATAATAAACAGCTCCACAATATGGATGTGCTACATAATTTAAGAAAAAATCATCTTTATCGACAACTGGTCCTTCTTTTACATTTTCCCACCATTTACTAGCTAATCTATCAATTTTTGCATCATCTTTGTCCCAATTTGTAAAACTTTCTGGTAATAAATATAAGATACCTAAAACTGCTACACTTGCTCCAAGCATAACATAATTATCTGATTTTAATAGTTCCCAATCAACTATGTTTTCATTAAAAGAATAGTCCCTAAAATAAACATTATCATAAGTTATAGCATCATAAGTTTTACAACTTGCAGAATTTGAATAAAAAAATAACAAACTAAAAAATAATATAATAATTTTCATTTTTATATAATATTAAAAACACAAAAATATTTATAAAATACAAGTATTAAAATGCAAGTAAAAATTATTCTTCTACATACTCAAAACCTGCTTCTTCAATAAGTTTTCTAGTATCTTCTATACTAGCACCATCAGCAGTTAAATAACCCGAAGCAAAAATTGAATTTACAACTTTCAGCATCAAGTTTTGTTTATCTTTAATATGTATTTCTCTACCAGCAGCACATCTAATATCAACATCAGGTGTATTTAACCTTGCTAGACATAAAATCCTTAAACAATATTCAGGTGTTAAGTTTTGACCCGCACTTTCTAGTGGTGTGCCTTTAATTGGAATTAAAAAATTAATTGGTACTGATTTAGGTTCTATCATTCTAATATCTTCCATCATGTCAATAATATCATCTTTACTTTCACCAAGCCCAATAATTCCACCACTACAAATCTCAAAACCCAGCCTTTTCAACATTTTAATATTATTTATTCTTTGTTCGTATGTATGTGTAGTACAAATATTTTTATAATAATTTCTACCTGTATTTAAATTGTGATTAATTCTATTCACTCCTGCTTCTTTTAATTTTATAGCCTGTTCTTCTGTCAAAAATCCAATAGAACAACAAATATCTGTCTTAATTTCTGCTTTCAATTTTTTAAAATAATTACATAATTTATCAATATCTTCATCTCTAAACTTAATACCACTAAAACCTACACAATGTCTAGCAACACCCTTTTCATAACCAATTTTACCATCACTTAATAATTTATCAAAATCAACAAGTGAATACTTTTCAATATTTGCCTTAGAAACACAAGATTGAGCACAGTAAGCACAATTTTCACTACAATTACCACTTTTGCCATTAGTCAAAATCTGCACACCTACCTTATTTCCTCTAAACTTTTTTCTAACTTTATAAGTCTTTTCAATTAAATCGTCTAGATCTTCATAATCCATAATAAAATTGTATTCTTCCCTATTTAAAGCTTGATTTTCTAGGGCTTTGTTAATTATTTTATCTAACATTTAAAATATAAAATTAAACCACTAAAAATATAAAACTTATTTATTAAAAAACAACAAAAAAGACTATCAATTACTTGATAGCCTTAAAATTAAAATGATTTAATATTAGAATCCAAATCTTAAGCCAACATAAATATCATGAACATCTTTAGATATAGATTTTTTATTACTAAACTCAATGTCACCCATATCAACATATCTATAACCAACATCAAGATTAGCAACGTTTAATAAAGACAAATTAACACCAGCACCTGCTAACCAAGTAAAATTATTACTTGTTCTTAAATCTTTACTTCCATCAAATTTTGTATCACCAATACCACCATTAACATAAACATTTATAAAAGGCAACTCAATAACGTTGTAATATAAGTTAGCCATTAAACTCATTGAATCAACAGAATTGCTCTTACCTAATATTCTATCAACTATATTAGTTGATTCTGGTCTATAAGAATATTCCAATTCTCCTCTTAGTCTTAAAAATCTAACCCCAGCATTAACAGAGGCAAAATAATCGCTTTCTTCGTTTTCTATTTTCAAATCATTAATTTCACTAACATTGCTACCTTGCGTAGATATACCGCCTCTAACTCCCCAGTATATACCAACGGGCAAAGCATTAGCAGCACTAACAGAAATTAAAAAAAACAAACTAAATAAAATTTTTTTCATAATAAAACAGTATTTTTTAATAATTAAATAATAAAATGTATAAAATAAAATACAATAATTTTATTTTTTAATAATTTCTAGACCATTCATATATGGAATTAGAACCTCTGGAACTTTAATAGAGCTGTCTTTTTGTTGATAATTTTCCATTATAGCAATAATAGTTCTACCAACAGCCAAAGCAGATCCATTTAAAGTATGTAAATATTCTATTTTACCATCTTTTTTTCTATATCTACCATTCATTCTTCTGGCTTGGAAATCCCAACAATTAGAACAACTACTAATTTCTCTATATTTTCCTTGTCCAGGGAGCCAAACTTCATGGTCATAAGTTTTGCTAGAACCAAATCCAGTATCTCCACTACATAATAAAACGGTTCTATAAGGCAATTTTAAGGTTTTTAATATTTCGCTTTCTATATTAGACATTCTGTCATGTTCTTCAATAGATTTATCAGGAGTTGTAATTGACACCATTTCAACTTTTTTAAAATGATGTTGTCTTAACATACCTTTTGTATCTTTACCAGCATCACTTCTAAAACAAGGAGTATAAGCAGTAAATCTCAAAGGCAATTCCTCTTCTTTTAATATTTTATCGGCTACAAGATTAGTCATAGAAACTTCAGAAGTAGGAATCAACCACATACCATTAGTAGTAACATAAGCATCTTCGGCAAATTTGGGTAAATTACCAGTTCCAAACATAGCACTTTCTTTTACAAAAGAAGGCATTGATGTTTCAATATAACCATATTTAGCGACAAAATCTAAAAAGAAATTGGATATTGCTCTTTCTAATAAAGCTAATGGACCAAAAAGACCAGTAGATCTAGCACCACATACTTTTGCTGCTTGTTCAAAGTCCATTAAACCTAGATCAATACCAAGATCAAAATGTTCTTTTGGAGTAAAATCAAATTTTGTTTGTTCTCCCCATCTTTCAATTTCTTTATTATCATTATCATCAAGTCCATAAGGAACACAATCTTGTAATATATTAGGAGTACTAACTAAAATGTTATATAATTCAGAATCTTTTTCATCACCAATTATATTTTCTAATGAAGATATTTCTTCGTTTAATTCATTAACTTCATCTTTAATAGATTCAACATCTTTACCTTCTGCTTTTAAAATACCAATATTTTTTGAAATGGTATTTTTTTTGGATTGTAAATCTTGTAATTTTGTTAATAATTCTCTTTTTTTATCATTTAATTCTATAATTTTATTAGATCTCAAATCAAGATTTCTCTTTTTCATTGCTTCGTCAAAAAGAGCAGGATTTTCTAATATCCACTTTAAATTCAGCATACAATTCCAATTGTTAACTATGTAAAATATATTAATATATATTTTATTTTTTTCAACTTGTTTTTATATATCAAATTTTTTTAACATTTACATCAATCCATACATTCCAACTTGAAGAGCCAAAACCAAGTTTTGCTTTTGCTACTATATTTTTATATTTATAATTATTTTTCCAATTTAGTGTATATTTAATTTCTACATTTGTATCATAATTACGAACAAAAACGTTTACTCTTTTTATATCATTTGATAAATAATCAACTTCTTGTATTATCCATTGACCAATTCCAGTAGTTATATGTGAAAAAGAGGAAAAATCACTATCATTTAATAAAAATTTTATATAATAATCATATTTAGTTTTACCATCACCAGAAACATTAATAATATTTTCCTCCATAAAATCTTGTTCTTCTTTTGTTAAAGTCCAATTCTTATTTTTATTAAAATCATTAAATATTTTTATACCATTATTTAAATCATTAAACAACCTTTTAAATTGTTTATTCTCATCCATATTTTCTTTATTAAAATATAAATCTATCCATTTTTTTCTTTTTTCAACAGAAAGAATTTTTGAAAAAATATCACAAGAAAATATTTTATTAAACTTATCCATTCCTATATTTTTATCAGTCTCTTCTCCAAATTTTAACTCAATACTAATAATTTTATTACTTGGTAATATATGTAGTAAATCAGCACCTACTTTATTATTATTATTTTCATGATTCAATAATATATTGTTATTTTTACCATTATAGTAATTATTATTAATATAAATCTTTATATTTTTTGAACAATTTAACAATATATCTTCAACTTCTTTTAATGTTTTATTTCTAAAAATCTTAACTTTATTTTTATTATCTAATTCAAATATTTTTTTAGCATTTATAAAAGTATTAGAACATAAACCTAATTCAGCATATCTAACACATAAATCAACATTAGCCATATAATTCCATATATTTTTTAATAATATCATTTTTACAAAATCCGGGTGTAATATGATTTGTATGTGCTAAATTATCATAATCTATTTTTAATAAATTATCTAGCACAACATTATCTTTTGCTTTTATAAAATAAAATTGATCACTTGTATTGTTAATTTTTTCTTTTAAAAAGTTATAGTCCTTTTTGTAAAAAAGTTTTGTGTAATCTTTATATCCTTGTGCATAAATAACAAAGTCCCAATCATAATCAATATATTTTTTTGATATTTCTGTAGCATTGTGTCTATATAATTCAAAATCTTTATGTTTTGTTATTGATTTTTTAATTCTCAAATCAATATAATCAAAATTATTATTAAATAATGATGGTAAACTCCATATTTGAAAAACACTAGGACAAGAATATTCTTCTTTATTAGGAAGTTCAAAAGAGTTTTTATCTAAAATTTCTTGATATATTAATTTTGCTTCTTTATTTACTTGTTTTTGAAAAGAATATTTTAAAGCAGTTATTGGCATTATAAAAGCAACAACATAACTTTCAAATAAGGCTTTATTTAAAAACTTTAAAGCTAAATCTCCTTTATAACCAAAAGGTGGATTACCAATAGTAATATGATTACCTATTTTTATTTCTGTTTTTAAATAATCTGCTTTAATTATATTATTATTTTCTGGCAAAATATCATAAGCAATAACATTAAAACCTAGATTTTTAAGATAATTGCTAATGTTTCCACAACCAGCACTTGGTTCAACATAATTTTTTATTTCAGGAAACATTTTTATAGTAATATCTACTATCTTCTTTACACATTCTAGTTTTGTATAATATTTATCTAGATTTTTATCCATTAATAAAGTATTAAATGTATAAATAGATGTTAATATATATTTTATTTTTTTCAACTTGTTTTTATATTATTTAACACTTCCTGTAAAATTACCGAAGCAGCGACTTTATCAACAAGTTTTTTAGTTTTTTCAAAGCCATTATTCATTTTATCAATTAAAATATCTTCAGCATCAAAAGATGTCAAAAACTCATTACTAAAATATATAGGTAAATTAACAATTTCATCTAGTTTATTTATAAATGTTTTTATATAATTACAATTTTTAATTTCTTCTTCATTAATATTTAATGGTAATCCAGAAACAATAGCACAAACATCATTTTCTACTATATATTTTTTTAATATTTCTATATCTTTAATTGTAGATTTTCTGCTAATTGTAAACTTTGCTGTTGCTATGTTTTTGTCCCTATCAGAAAGAGCAATGCCTATTGTTTTTCTCCCAACATCAAGCCCTATAATTCTTTTGTTTTTAATAATATTTTTTTTAAAATCTTCAATATTATTGTATATCATTTTTTTTATTTAAAAAGAAATCGTTTATTAAATAAATAACTACACCTATACAAACAGCACTATCTGCTATATTAAAAGCAGGCCAATGTAAAGTTTTTATATGAAAATCTAAAAAATCAATAACTGCTCCATACATAGCTCTATCTACCAAATTACCAATTGCTCCACCTATTATAAAAGCAAAAGCTATTAAATTAATATTATTTTTAGTTTTAAATAATAAATAAATTAAAAAAGCAGTAATAGCAGATATTATTACAAATAAAATATTTTTCATAAAAAACAAATTACTAAATATACCAAAGCTAATACCATTATTATAAACTAAAACTATATTAAAAAAACTTGTTTTTTTTACATGAGTATGAACCCCATTAGTTTTTTCTATAATATCACCTATAAAATGTAAAGCCCATTGTTTAGTAATTTGATCAATAATAATTATTAAAATAATTAAAAATAAAGATATTAGTAACATTTTTTTATCTTTAAAAAAATCTAAAAATTTTTTCATTTTTGCTCCTTAATTGGTATTATTAATTCAACATTCAAACCACCAAGACTTGAAGTTTTAAAAAACATTTTACCTTTATGTATGTTAACTATATTTTGAACTATAGAAAGCCCTAATCCCATATTTTTAGAATTATCTTTACTTAATTTATAATATGGTATTTTTACTTTATTTAAAAATTCTTTTGATATTCCACAACCATCATCTTCAACATTAACAATCATATTAGTAAGGTTTGTTTTTACTGTAATGTTTATATTCTTTTTGTAATATTTTAAGGAGTTGTTTATTAAATTATTTATACATCTTTTAAAGGAATCTTCTTTAATATAAATATATTCTTTTTTAAGATTATAATTAATTAAAACATTATAATTACTTCTTTTATAATCGTTTATTATAGAATCAAAAAAAGATTGTATATTAACTTTTTTAAATTTATCTTCGCTTTCTCCTTTAGCAAACAACAAATATTCATCAATCATCTTTTCCATTTCTTCTAGATCTTGTTTAAAAAAATTTTTCATGCTTTCATCATCAACAAATTCTAATTGTAATTTCATTCTTGTTAAAGGAGTTCTTAAATCATGAGATATTTGTGCCAACATAGTTGTTCTATTGTTTATAAGTTGTTTCATTTTATGAACAACATTAACAAAAGCACTTCCCATTTCTCTAATTTCTTTTGCCCCAGTTGGTTTAAAATTAGTATTGTCTTTTTCTAAATAAGAAAAATCATTAGCAAAATTTTTCAATTTTTCTATCGATCTTAATTGATTTTTTAAAAATATTAAAGATATACCACTAATAGTAAAAAAAGCAAAAAGATTCCAAAATATAATTAAATCAACTCTTTTTATAAATATTCTATCTCTCTTAATTTCAAAACTTAAAACTCCATTGTCCTTTTCTATATCAACAACATAGTAATTTTCATCTTTTTTATAAAAACCAACATCACCAAAATTTAAAACATATAATTCGTTTTTTAATTGTTTTATTGGATTAAAAAATAAATATCTATTTCCATCATAATTTATTGTCTTTTTTATTTTTTTATCTTTTGTAAAATATATTTTAACATTAGAAAATATATTTAATTCGTTTATTATTTTATTATTAACCTGTTTATTTTCTAAAACAAAACTGTCAAATCTATTGTTCAAAATAAATATTTCAGTAACCAATATATCAACATTTTGCTTTGATGTATTAGCCCAATATCTATTAAAAAATATATAAAAAAATACCAATTGCATTAATAACATCGGCATTAAAACTATTAGCAAGAATCTATAAAAAATGCTTTTTGGTAAATTATCTCTAAAAAATTTATTAATCTTTCTAAACATATTAAAAATCTAATTCAGAATAATATTTTGATGGTTTAAATCCAGGTATTTTTTCATAAAGAATATTTCTAAATCCTTTTTTAGATTTTACAGTTATATACCAGTCCTTAAGTTTTTTATATTTATTCCAATCAATATAGCCTAAATAGTCAATTATAGATATTTGAGCAACTGCAGCAATATCTGCTATAGTGAAAAAATCACAGGCCAACCATTTTCTTTTTGATAATAAATATTCCATATAATTAGCATGTTTATTAAAATTATTCACTGCAATATCTATCTTAAGAGAATTTGTGTTATTTTTTCCATTAACATAATTTAAAAATATTTCATCTATAAAATATTTTGTTATTTCATTATAAAATTTTTTATCAAACCACATATGTAATCTTTGTATTTCGTACTTAGATAATAGAGAGTTTCCTAAAAAATCAAAATAACCAAGTTCTTCACTTTTATGTTCAAAATCATTTATATAATTACATATCAAAAAACTATCAACAATAATTTGATTTGTTTCAATATTTTTCAATACTGGTGTTTCGCAAGCCTGATTTAAAGATATAAAATCTGGTTTTCTCAACCAATATTTAGTTTCTGTCAATTGATAGTCAATACCCATCTCTTCCAAGAAAAATCGCACTTTTCTTGAAAACGGACAAAAATTACAAGAATATAGGGTATATTTACTCATTTTAACAAACCAATATTAACATTTATATATTAAAATAAAAAATAAAATAATCTATATTTTTTTTTTATATTATAAAATTATTGAAAAATTAAAAACTAGTTTTTATCATATAAAATGGTTAATAATTAAAATAAATAAATGAAAATAAGTTTTATAGGTTCAGGAAGTGTTACATGTAGCACTGCCTTTATGTTAGGAATTAAAAATATTTGTAATGAAATAGTTTTATTAGATATAAATGAAAACTTCGCAAAAGGTAAAGCAATTGATTTACAACAAGGTTTTATAATGACCGGAAACAATATAAATGTTATAGGAACTAGTAGTTATGAATATGTTAAAAATTCCGATGTTATAGTAATAACTGCCGGTGTTGCTGATAAAAGTGGTAAATCAAACAGAGAAGAATTATTAGGCATTAATAAAGGTATTATAGAACAAATAGCAACAAGTTTAAAAGAAGTAATACCAACAGATGAAAAACAACCATTAATAATAATGGTAACAAATCCTCTTGATATTATATTAAAACATTTTATAGATTTTGGTGGTTTTAATAAGAAAAAAACAATAGGTTCTGGAAATTGGTTAGATACTGCTAGATTCAAATATTATTTATCTAAAAACTTAAATGTACCATTTAACAATATTAGTACAATTACTATGGGTCAACATGGTGCTAAAATGGTTTATTTATTAACACAAACAAATATTAATGGACAACCATTGTTAGAATATATTAAAGAAAAAAATATATCAATAGACAAAATAAAAGATATATGTGAACAAGCAACTGCTGGTTCTAATGAAATTATATCTTTATTAGCAAAAGAAGGAACAATTTTTGGCCCAGCTGTATCAATACACGATATAATTAAATCATATATTAAAAATGAAGATAAATTACTTATAGTTTCTGTTTATTGTCATGGAGAATATGGAGTAAAAGATCTATGTATTGGTTGTCCTGTTATGTTTAATGGTAATGGTATAAAATACATAATAGAATACAATATAAATAAAGAAGAAAAAAATTATTTGAAGGGCTCGGTTGATTTTATAAAAAGTTTCTAGTATTTATAATTTTTATTATATTTAGACTATTCTTTATAGAATAGTCTTTTTTATATAATTTAATATTTTAATATTTTATTTTATTTATAATTAAATTGTTATTTCTTTTATTTTTAAGTAAGTTGTTGTATAAATGTATCAGATAGGAGAATAAATGGAGCTACTATGAATACTACTAATATTAATAAAACACAAGAATCAAAATTAGATAAAAATACAAAAAAAAACAACTCAAAAAAAAAAGAAGAATTAGATAATTTTTTATTATCTTTATTAAAAATAGAAGACGAACTAAACAATACGATTAATAAAAATACCGATAAAACTAAAGGTCGCTAAAATTGAAGCTATTTGCATCAAAAAGATTGTCTAAGTTGAAGTCGGTTGTTTGATTATTTATAGAATTCATTAACAGTTCTTCTTCGTTCCTATATTTTCCATCTATTACTTTGTTTTCTGATGCTACAAAGGTTTGATTTGGTGATAGTTTAAACAAGAATTCTATTTGATTATTTTCGTTCACCTTATATTCATTTTCTGTTATTTTATTTGCAGAGTTAATATATGACCATTTAGTTTTATTAACTCTTAACAGAATAGTAGCTTCATTATTATTTATTTTTTGTACAACAAATTCGTTATTTTCGTCATTATTTGTTTTATTTGTTATTTTTTTATCATTTATCCATATGGACCAAAAATTATTAGATAAAAATATTATAGATTTTAAATAAATATTTCCAATATCATTCGAAAAACCACCATCTTCTTCTATTTCTCCGACAATATTACTACTTGTTATGTTTTGTTTATTTATATTTATATCAAGAGCTTTTTTAATAATAGATATAATAGAATCTCCAAGCATAAAACTTTTAAAATTTTTATAATAATCATCACTAATTGGAGTTAAAAATATTTCTTCTTTATTAACAAGATTGTCTTTAATCCTATTTACAGGATTATTTACAGGAATATCTGGTCCACTTATTTGTGGTTGATTATTATTAGCAATAGAACTATTTATAAAAAAAATAAAAAAAATAAAAATGAAATATTTATTAATCATAGTTATTTACCAGAAAATTCAAACCATTGTATTTTTATGTTTACAGAAAAAAGGCCATTATTATCAAACCCATTATTCATTAAAGATTGTATAAAATCCTTGTTTATATTTTTTATTCGTCTAATCTCAAATTTTTCAATAACAAAAAATATATCTTTATTTTTAAATAAATCATCAAAAAAATGATATGCATCGTATTCTGTTAAACAATCAAAAGATATAGTTATTTCTGTATTAAAGACAGAAACAACAGCCCTAGAAACATATGATATATCTGTTGGTATTGAAAAAGACATATTAAGGTTGCTTATCGGATATCTAGCAACAATATCTGTAATTAATTTTTTTATATATTCTATGTCTATTCCGTCTTTTTCTTTTTGTTTTTCTGTAATTACATTATTCCAAGTATCAATATATCTTTTTGTTAACATAGCCCTTCTTTCTATGTCGTTCATTTTAGACCTAACTTCATTTATATCTTTTAGTATTTTATCTAACTCTTTTCCTTTTTGATTGTTGTGTTTCATAGCTGTATTCATTAAAAAATAAGAAAAAGAAAACAATAAAATTATCATTAAAGATATTTTTACTATTTTTGTAAATAATATAATTTTTTTTGTTCTCTTTTTATCTTGGTTGTTTTTTTTCATTTATTTCTCCGAAAAAGTTACTTTTATTGGAAAAGTAAAATAGTTTGTATTAAAGTTAATATTTTTTGGTAAATCAGATAAAACTATATTATATTTTGTCATACTTGTTTTTAATGTATTATTAATGTTTTCATATATTTTAAAAAGATCATCAATTTTTCCACTCTTATTCATTATAACAACATCCAACAATATAACATTTTTATAGCTGTATGTTAAGTTATTTTTTAATAAATTATTTATTCTAAAATTAATATTGGTAACAATTAATTCTCCATTTGGAAATAATTTTGAAAAATCAATTAAAAAAGCAAATGGGTTTTTGTTTACCATTTTAACATCTGAATAAAAAGAAGTTATGTCAACAATTTCATCTATATTTAAAACATCGCTTCCAAACTCTTCTTTTTTTTTATTGTCTAAATCTTTTACAACTTTTTCATAGTTTTTCTTTGCTTCTTCTATTTTATATGTGTATTTTGTAAAAGCTAAAAATGAATAAAAAAATGAAAATATTAAAAACAAAAAAACAACAAATCTAAACTTACCAAATATATTTCCAATAAAAGATAAAAATACAAGCTGTTTCATATCTTTGGTAGAAAAACTTATTGTTTTTTTAGAAAACATTATCATTTCTTCAAATAATATGTCACCAAATTCTATAAACTTCTCTATCTTCTTCTTCAAACCAAATAATACAGAAAAGTCTAAAAAAGAAAAGCTTTTAATTTTATATTTATCTTTAGTATCAAGATTATTCATAAAATTTTTAAAAGCATTACTTGTTATCGTATATATATTTAAATCTTTAGAATCAAAATCTGTATAAAATCTTTTTAAATAATCTATATTTCTTGATATGTTTTCATTAAATTGTGTATTAAATTTTTCTTGATTTTCTAAGTTCTGTGTTAAAATTCTAGTAAAAGACAATTTATTGTTTATAAAAGTAATTTCCCTAAATCCGCTAACTCTATTCTCAATTAAAACAATATCTAGAGATAGTTGTTCTTTTTTTATATTTAATTTTCTTTTAATTTTTTTTAATATTCCTTCTGTTTCAAGTGGCAACATATAAATGCCAGCTAATATATTATCTGCCTTGTTATTTATAATATCCAACCATATAGACATAACTTCATCTATTGGAGAGGAAATAAACATATATTCCCAATTTCTTGTTTTTTTGTTTCTACCTAAAAACCTTTTATCTTTTAAATCATCTTTTGGTATTTCATAATTAAATTTTCTTTTAACAAGACTTTGTAAATCAAAAAAACCAACATCTGGAAAAATTTTTTTATTATAATTTTGACCAACATTGTCCAATATAAAATAAATTGGAACTTTTTTATGCTTTTTAAATAAATCTATAACCTTATTTTGTATTTCTGTATCTGTTATATCTTCAATAACAAAGTTTTCTAGTATTTTACTTTTAGTATTTAATAAAACTATTGATCCATTGCTACCTATACTAATAGTGAAAAACTTGGACATACTAAAAACTTATTTATATAATAACATAATAAAACAATATTTTTTTATTTCAATATGGTGCCATTAACTGGACTTGAACCGGCGACCTACACATTACCAATGTGTTGCTCTACCAACTGAGCTATAATGGCACTAAATAAAATATATTTTAATATTATTAAATGTCAATATTTTTATATATCAAAAACATCAGCAGAATAAAATTTTTTTTCTTCTTTTTTTGTTTTTAAAATCAAAGCTCCATCTTCATTAATTGTATCAAAAATACCAATATATTCAACATTATCAATTTTTACTTTAATTTCTTCATTTATTTTATAAGCAAAGTTTAACCATTCGTTTTTTATAATATTAAAACCAAAATTATTTATATTGTTTTGCAAATTTTCAAAATTTTTAATAAAATTATTTATAAAAATATCTTTATTTAATTCAAATCCTTCATTTAATAAACTCGTTGCCTTAAAATTTGTATTATCTGGAAAAAAATCTATATTTATACCTATACCAACAACTAAAATATTATCATTTTTTTCTAATAACATACCACAAAATTTTTTTTCATTTAAAAGAACATCATTTGGCCATTTTAAATTTAATTTTATATTATCTTTAAAAATATCTTTTATTGCTTTTAAAACACATAAACTACTAATAAACGAATAATAATTTATATATTTATCTACTTCTATATTAAAAGCAAAGTATAAATTGTTTGATCTTTTTGAAGTCCAAACTCTATTATCTTTACCTCTACCTTTTGTTTGTTCTTTGGCAGTTAAAAATGTATTTAATGGATATTTTTTTATTTCATCCATTAAAGTTTCAACAGAATCTAAATTAATAATATTAAACATATTTATTTTATTTTATTATTATATAGTTTGTTAATTTGTTAATATCTTATTTTTTAACAAGTTATTATAAAAGTTATTAACAAGTAAAATGTATAATTAAATATTAATAAATCAATATTTTTTTAAAGTTATTAACAGTCTGTTAATAACTTATTAATTTTTATTAACTTGTTAATAAACATATTAAAAATATAGTTATATTTGTTAATAACTTATTAAAAATAATTTATTAACAACAAAAATAACAACTTATTAACAGAGTTATTAACAAGTTTATTAACAAAGATTTTTAATTGATATATTAATTATATTATACTTTTTTTAATATTTCTCTTTTACCAGTTGAATTTGGTGGAGATACTATTCCTTCTCTCTCCATTCTTTCTACAAGATTTGCTGATTTATTATAACCAATTCTTAATTGTCTTTGTATATAACTTATACTAACCTTTCCATCTCTCATCACAATATCAACAGCTTGTTTATATAATTCATCTTCGCTATTGTTTTTAGTATTAATATTTATATTAAAGTTTCCACTATCTTCTTCGTCATCTGTATTTAATATAGTATTTACATATTCTGGTTTTATACCTTGTTTAATTATATAATTTACGACATCTTCAACCTCTTTATCACTCACAAAAGGTCCATGTGCTCTACTAATTTTTCCGCCATTTGGCATAAATAACATATCTCCCATACCAAGTAATTGCTCTGCGCCCTGCTCTCCTATAATTACTTTACTATCTATTTTTGAACTAACTAAAAAACTTATTCTACTTGGAAAGTTTGCTTTGATTACACCAGTTACAACATCAACAGATGGTCTTTGTGTTGCCATTATTATATGAATTCCAGCAGCTCTTGCCATTTGTGCTATTCTTTGTATTAAAGCTTCTATATCTTTTCCAGCTGTTATCATTAAATCCGCCATTTCATCAACTATAACAACAATAAATGGCATTTTTTTACATTCTATTTCCTTATTTTCATAAACAGGCTCTCCATTTTCATCATAACTAACTAGATTTTTTGTTGTTAAAATATTGTTTTTTGCTTCTTTTATTTTTTCATTATAACCATAAATATTTCTTACTCCAAGACTAGACATTAATTTATATCTATTTTGCATTTCATCAACAACCCACTTTAACGATAATACGGCTTTTTTAGGGTCTGTAACAACAGGCATCAATAAATGTGGTATTCCTTCATAAGCTGATAACTCTAACATTTTAGGATCTATCATTATCATTTTACATTCATCAGGAGTAAATCTATATAATAATGATAAAACCATTGTGTTAATACAAACAGATTTTCCTGAACCTGTTGTTCCAGCTATTAATAAATGTGGAGCCTTAGCTAAATCCATTAACACACTTTCTCCTGCTATATTTGATCCTAATATTATTGGTATATTATAATTACTATTTCTATATTCATTTGATATTAATATATCTTTTAAAAATATTGTATTTCTTGTTTTATTAGGTAATTCTATACCAACAACATTTCTTTCTGATATTACAGATATTCTAGTGGATTTTACTTTTAAATTTCTAGCTATATCATCAGCAAGATTTATTATTCTTGAAGACTTTGTTCCTGCTGATGGTTCAAATTCATGTAATGTAATAACCGGTCCAGCTTTTACATTTATAATTTTTCCATTTATTTTAAAATCTTTTAAAACTTTCAATAAATCATTTGCTTGTTGTTTTAATTCTTCTTTTGTTAATATTGTTATTTTATTTTCAGATGATGTTAATATATCTATTGATGGTAATATATAGTTGTTTTTATTTTGTATTTTATTATCAATTTTTTTCTTTTTTCTATCTTTTTTTTCTTTTTTAAGTTTTTTTTGTTCATTTTTTTCTTTTTTTTCTTTATATATCTTATCTTTTAGATTTTTTATATTTAAATACATTTTTTGTGGAACTATCTTTTTTAATATTTTAATTATAATTTTTATTATAAACAACACTAACAGTTTAATTAATAGTTTTATACGTCTAAATATTTTTGTAGATATAATTTGAATTTTTCTATAACTACAATCTGTTAATATTATAAAAGATATTAACATTGATACAATAAAAAATGGGATTAATATTGGTGTTGATATATTTGATGTTATATTTTTTATTGTATAACCAATAAAACCTCCATTATTATAAATAATATAGTCTTTATTATTAAAAATTGTTGATACAAAAAAACAAGATGAGACTATAAATAGCATAAACATAGGTATTTTTATAAAGATATTATATCTTTTTAATTTTGATTTTAATTTATTAAAACCAATTTTTGCTATAATTCCAGCTATTAAAAAAGAAGAAAAACCAAACATTTGTATAAAAATATCAGATACATAAGAACCACATATTCCCATAGAGTTTAAAACTGTTTCTGAATTTTTTACTGTATTAAAAGAAGGATCTAATTCATTATATGATATTAAAGCAAAAAACAAAAATAAAGAAAAACATATTATAATAAAACCAATAAATATATTTAATAATATTTTTATTCCTTTTTTATACACTTCTATAAAATTATATTTAATTAAAATAAATATAGGATATTTTTTATATTTTTCAATAAAATAATTCTTGATATTTTTATTTTGTTATTTATAATGTATATATAATGTAAAAAATGTTTTATTATGAAAAATAATATTGTTAATTTTAATTTAGACGAAGATATAATAAAACTAATTGATAATAAAAAATTTAATATTATTCCATTTAATAAAAAGACAGACAAAAAAATAGATTTGATATTATTTGACTTAGATAAAAAGCTAAATTATAGATCTATATTTAAAGAATTTAGTGGTGTTTCTAGTATAGGATTAATATCTCCTACAAGAGTAAGAATTGCTACAAAACTTTTAAAAGATGGATTAACGGATTATATTGTAAAAAGCGATAATAATGGTTCTTTATTATTACATATAGATTCTATATTAAATTCAAAAAACAAAGACAGTGATATTTCATATATGGATATGTTTAATTCTAGTTCAAAACTAAAAAAAACATTAAGTAGTCTAGTAAAAATATCAAATGCAAATATACCAATATTAATATGTGGTGAACAGGGTTGTGAACATGCTTCATATGCTAAGGGTATACATAATTTAAGTAATAGAAAAAACAAGGCTTTTTTGGATGTTTTTTGTCCTACATTAACTATAGATAATGTCGAAGATGTTATAATGAGTAAAATAGAAAAGATTGATGGTGGGACAATATTTTTTGAAAATATTGATTTATTGGATAAAAAAGTTCAAAATCTCTTTTCAAAATTTATAGATGGTATTGATAAAAAAGATATTAGAATAATATCTAGCACAACAAAAAATTTAAAAGAAGAAGTAAAAAATGGTAATTTTAAAGAAGACTTATATTTTTTATTTAGTGGAAGTTGTTTAACGATACCAGCATTAAGAGAAATTAGAAGTATTATACCAATTTTAGTAAAAACACTTTATAAATATTATGCTTCTGAGCAAAATAAAAAAATAAAAGGAATTACCAATAAAGCTTTAAAAATATTAGAAAATTACAATTGGCCTGGTAATATTAAAGAAATAAAAACAGTTATTCATAAGGCTGTTGTTTTAACAAACAAGGATGTTTTAGAAGAGAAAGACTTTTTTTATTTAAAAAATGCTAAAGAAGGTTATAATGATGATGTAGAGGAAAATTTTATTGTTTCTTTAAGAGATTCTCTTGGCAATTTTAAAACTATGGATGTTTTAGAAAAGGAAATTATTGATAAGTATTTAAAGCTAAACAATGGAAATATTACTGAAGTAGCAAAATTGTTAAATATTGGAAGAACTACGTTGTATAGAAAACTTGAGGATGAAACTAAATAAATTTCTTGTTATTTTTTGTTTATTTTTTGCTACCAATTCATATTCTAAATTAAGGATTTTGGATTGGGAGCAGACTAGTATATTAAAGGATTATGGTCAAGAAATAGAAGTAAAAGTAAAATTAAAAGCTGAAGATCTGCCAACAACATATTATTATAATAAATGGACGTTTTATTTTGGTGAAAAAGCTTTAATAAATGTATTAGAAGCAAAAGCATTGCCACCAAGTAGATATAAGAGCTATTTTGGAGATAATAAATTAACCATAGAATTTGATAGATTAGCAAACAATAAAGAAATAACTTTACAATTCAAATATCAACTATTAGACAAAAACAATGTAAAATATATTAAAAGAAATTGGGTACAAATACCAAAGTTTTGTGAGGGTGCAAATGGAGTTTTAAAAGTAAAGATAGATAATGGTATGGATCTTTATTCTGTTCATGATATATTTAATTATAATTATAATGATAATTTTTATATTTGGACAGGAACAATTCCAAAGAATGGTATAGCAGAATTGTTTGAAATGACATTGAAAGAAGGAAAATGGCTTGTTTCTACCATTATAGATATAAATAGTAAAGGAGAGTCTTTAAATGGTTTGGAATTAGAAATACCAAACAATTTTATTGGTGGTAATAATACTATATTAAACTATAATGTTTCTACAACACAAGGGTCTAGTAATGATATTATAACAGTAGGAAAAGACAAAATAATAGCTAGATTCACTAAATATAATAATACAAATGGTTTTGTTAGAATAGATGCTAAAATCAAAAATAACTATAATAATTTTTATTGGTTAAACAATTTTGATATAAACGATACATTGAAAATTAATAATGATTATATTTCCACTTATAATACTTTAATATTTAATATAAACAATGAAGATAAAACTAATTTACCAATTCATATAAAAATTGCCAAATGGGTTCATAAAAACATAAAATATGATAAAAGCTTTGTTGGAAGAGACTTGTCTTCTAAGGATATATTACTTATCAAAAGAGGGGTTTGTGAACACTACGCTATTTTATACCAAGATCTGTTAAGAAGTATAGGTATTCCAGCTAAAACAGTTAGTGGTATTAGTTATGATTTTGATAAAAATAAATTTGAAAATCATGCTTGGGTAATGGTTAATTATAATAGTCAGTGGTTGCCGATAGATCCAACTTGGGGTATATATTCTGGCAAGTTGCCAATATCTCATATATTTTTATATAATAATATAAAAAATTCTGTAAAATATTCAACAAGTAAAAATATAGATGATATTACTATATCTATAAAAAATGAAGCTTTGTTTTTAGAGGAATAAAAATAGCCTAACTAAAATCAGGCTATTTTATTATAAATAAATATATATTATTTTGATATATTAATTATTTTGCACCGAAAGCATCACCATATTTTTTATTAAATTTTGATACTCTATCGTTGTTAGCATTTAAAAAAGTATTTTGATCTGTTTTCCAAGCTGGATGGTTTGTTGGATCAACATCTAATCTCATAGTATCACCTTCTTTTCCATGAGTAGATTTTACAACAAAACTAGTTCCGTCTGCTAATACAACATTTAAATTGTGCATTTCTGGATGTATATCTTTTTTTGCCATTTTCTTTTTTAAAACATTATCGTCTAAGGTATGATAAAATATTAAAATAAAAAGTCAACAAAAAACTTCTAAGCTATTTTAATATAATAAATAATTTTTCTTGATTTTTAAATAATTATTTTTATAATAGATTAAGAGGCACCCTTAGCTCAGCTGGATAGAGCAACAGCCTTCTAAGCTGTGGGTCGTGAGTTCGAATCTCGCAGGGTGCACCATTCTATATAAACAATTTATAAACAGTTATGAATAATTTTTTTGAAAAATTTTTAAAAATATCTTCTATTGTTTTTATAATTATTTTAACAATTCTTATGTTTATCTATCCAGATGAGGATTTGTTATTAGCAATAACGGCGTTGTTTTTAATACAAGCTATTATCTATGCTACAGATAAATATTTTAATTATAAAATTAAAAAATAATTTATCTCTTAATTATATAAGTATCATAAGTGCTGAAATATTACAATTACAGAGGTTTTTGTAAGGCGCTTTTTTATTCTTTATTCTTTAAAAAAGCTATTGATTTTTCGAGAATGATAGAAAATAGTTCTTCTATATCAAGATTAGAAACGTCTATTTTGATACACCTATTTCTACTTCTTTCGTAAGCAAAGTTAAAACCTTTTCTAACTTTTTCATGAAATTCTATTTTCATATCTTCAAATCTATTAGTTTCTCCCCTAATATTTGCTCTTTTTAAACCTTCCATTACATCAAGATCTAGTATTATTGTTAAATCTGGTTCAAAATCATCAAGAATAATTTCTTTCATATTGTCAATTTTCTTTACAGAATTATCATAACCAAAACCTTGATATGCTAATGTAGAATCAAAATATCTATCAGAAACAACTGTAACACCTTGCTTTAATAGTGGTTTTATTTTTTTTTCAGTATGCACTCTCCTAGAAGCATTCATTAATAATAGTTCTGTTATTCCATCCCATTTATTAACAGAACCAGTTATTAATAATTTTCTAATTTCTTCTGCTTCCTCACAACCACCAGGTTCTCTACTCCAAACTGCCTCTATACCACTTTTATTTAAATATTCAACAAGTTTTCTAGATTGTGTAGTCTTACCAGCACCCTCTCCACCTTCGAAAGTTATAAATTTTCCTTTTAGATATTTTAAGTCTTCCATTTTATTTCCTAATTATTATTTTTTTTAAAATCATTAATTAAATCTTTATATTCACTACCATAAGAATAATAATAAATACTATTCATATCATCATTTATTATAGGGGTTAATAATATAGTTATTTCATTTTCTTTTTCTTCTTTTTTTGTTTCTTTTATAACAGCATCAAAAGCTTCTTTTAATGTATTAAATTTATTTACATTTTTTTTATTATCTATATTTACTAAATTATGTAAATCAACTATAAATGCTTTATTGCTGTCTAATGTGTAATCTCTTAAAAATTCACTTTTGCTTTGTTTTCCATTTACCATAAATATAGAATATAAATTACTATAAGTTTTATATGGAGCAAGTAGTAGATTTTTATTATTTGCTTCTATATTATTTATAAATCTTATATTTTCTTTTTGTGTTATTACTTCTAAATAATTTGAAATACCATTAAATCTAGTTATAGCATCTTGTATTATTTTAATATCAATATCCAATTCTTTTGCTATTGTAAAAGCACATAATATAGACATCTTATTCACTTCTGTTAAAAGTTTTGTATTAATATCATATGAATCATTTTTATTGTTATGATAATCGTAAATAGTTTCATTTATATAAGACAAGCCATTGTCTAACATTTTATTTGTTGATAGCGGTATTATTTTATAGGAAACAGTTTCATCATTTATTAATTCATCATAAATATCACAAACACTAGGATTATCTATATTTAATATAACTATTGACTCTTTGCTTTGTCTTAATATTATTTTCTTTTTTATATCTTCAATTTTATGATCATTCGTATTTAATATTGCTACTATATCAAAATTCATTTGTTTTAAATAATTCATTTTTGGTTGTCTTAATGATATAGAAAACACAGAATCCTTTTCTATATTTATATTTTTTGGTATATTATTTATATCTATTCTTTCTTCAAAAGAAGCACAATTAAATGAATTTATATTTGATGTATTTAAAATATCATTTAATAAAGAATTTGTTATATAATTATAACCACTACCTATTATACCTATATATTTGTTGTTCGGAAATAAATTATATAGAAATTCAATATCTATAAAAACCTTTTCTTCAACCGTTGTTAATCTATTTAAAAATGTATTAAAATCTTCGTTTGTTAATAATACGTCTTTTGGCACAATAAAAAAGTCATAATCATCAAAAGATATATTATCTATGTTATCAATAATATTATAAAATTCCTTAAATTTGTTTTTAATTTTTTCACTTATATCCCACATAGATATATTTATATTCTCTTTTTTTAAAAAATTACTTATAGCGATGCTCGTAGTAGTAATTCCAAGAATTAATATATTTTTATCTTTTAAATCTTCAATAAACATTATTTTATAAGGTTATTAATAAAACTGTCTAATTCTTTTTTTGAGTTAAACCTAAATGAAATAGATTTGTTAGATATTTTACAATTAAAACCTTTTTGTTTTAAAGTATTTATTCTTTCATCTTCTTTCTTTGTTTGTTTTTTCTGAAAATTCCTTTCTTTTTTTATTAGTTTTTCAACATCTCTAACACTTAGTTTATTATCTACTATATGATCTATAATGTCTTCGATAAAATTACAGTTTATTAGAGCTCTAGCGTGTCCCATTTCTATATTACCATTAATTAAATGGCTTAAAACAACATCTGGCAAATTTAATAATCTTATAATATTTGTTATATGACTTCTACTTTTTCCAACTTTATCTGCTATATTTTGATGAGTATAATTGTAATTCTCCATTAGAGTTTTATAAGCGTATGCTTCCTCTACTGCATTTAAATTTTCTCTTTGTATATTTTCTATTATACTTAGATTAAAGGATTCTTCATCATTAAAATCTTTAATTATAGCAGGTATAGTTTTTAAACCAGCAATTTTTGAAGCTCTATATCTTCTTTCTCCGGCTATTATTTGATATTTATTGTTATTTAATTTTCTAACCAATATTGGTTGTAGAACTCCATATTTTTTTATTGAATTGGCCAACTCATCTAATTCTTCTTTTTTAAAATTTTTTCTTGGTTGGTCTTTATTTATTACTATGTCTTCAATATTAAGTTCATTTTTTACATTTTCTAATATTGAAAACTTTTTATCTCCTAGAAGAGAAGATAATCCTTTACCTATTTTATCACTCATAATTTTTTAATTATTTCTTTTGTTAAATTTATATAAGCAATAGAACCAGAACAATTTTGATCATAAATTATTGCTGGTACACCAAAAGATGTAGATTCAGTTAATTTTACATTTCTTGGTATAATTGTGTTAAAAACAAAATCACCAAGACAACTTCTAACATCGTTTTCAATTTGAGTTGTTATTTTATTTCTTTTATCGTACATTGTGAATAAAACACCAAGAATACTTAGTTTACTATTAAAATTTGTTTTTATTCTGTCTAATGTTTCTAATAAATAACTTATTCCCTCCAAGGAAAAAAATTCGCATTGCATAGGGATCAAGACTTTATCTGATGCACTTAAAGCATTAATTGTTAAAAAACCAAGAGATGGTGGACAGTCTATGATTATGTAATCATACTCTTCAGATATATTATCAAGTTTATTTTTTAAAAAAAATTCTCTATCTTTTTGTGTAAATATATCCGTTTCAAAAGCTGATAAATCTATATTTGATGGTATTATATCAAGATTATCTACTTTTGTTTTTATAATATAATCTTTTATGTTTTTGTTTTTTTCAATTAATAGATTATATATACTTTTTTCTTGATTTCTATATCCAAGCCCAGAACTTAAATTTGATTGTGGATCGAAATCTATTAGCAGTGTTTTCTTTTTTGTTACAGCTAAACAAGTTGCTACATTTAAAGAGGTTGTTGTTTTTCCAACTCCTCCTTTTTGGTTTACAACAGATATTATTATTTGTTTCATGTGAAACATTGATTGTTTTTTTATTATAATAAATATTATTTTTTTTATTTCAAGTTATTTTTTTGTTTCACGTGAAACTAAATTATACCATTCTTCTTCGTTAATTATTTTAATACCCAATTCTTGTGCTTTTGTTAGTTTAGAACCAGCATCTTCACCAACAACTAACATATCTAATTTAGAAGATATCCCACTTAATACTTTGGCACCCATACTTTCAGCCTTAGCCTTGGCTTCTGCCCTTGTCATATTTTGTAAGGTTCCTGTAAATAGTATTGTTTTACCTTCTAATTTACCATTTTCTATATTGCTTTTGTAATCTTCTATTATTAAAATATCTTGTAAATCTCTAATTATTTTAATATTTCTTTCATCTTCAAAATAATCTAATATTGTATTTGCTGTTTTTCCTCCAATTCCATCAATAGAATTAAACTTACTATATTCTTCTGTATATCTATTTCCTAATAAGTCTTTTTTTGAAGCCTCAATCATATTATGTAATAAATTGTCTAATGTTATATAATTTTTAGCTAATATTTTTGCTGTTATTTCTCCAATTGTTCTAATACCAAGAGCATATAAAAATCTATTTAAAGTAATTGTTTTAGCTTTATTTATTCCTTCAAACAATTTTTTGGTTGATTTTTCACCAAAACCATTTGTATAACATAAAGGAATTGTGGGATAATCTTGTTTATCAACATTTTTAATATCATTAATAAAAAGGTCATTATTATCATATTTTGTTTTTAAGATATTTTCTCTTTCTTCTAATTTAAAAATATCAATAAAACTTTCTACTCTTTTTTCTTTGTAAAATTGTTCAATTTGTTTATCACCAAGTCCTGTAATATCAAAAGCATCTTTACTAACAAAATGTTTTAAACCTTCTACAACTTGTGCATAACAATTTATTCCACCCGTACATCTAATTACAACATCGTCGCCATCGCTTTTTGCTGGACTACCACAAATAGGACATACATCAGGAAAAACATATTTTTTACTATTTTCATTATGTTTTTTTACTTCTACAACTTGTGGAATTACATCCCCTGCCCTTTGAATTACTACTTCATCACCTTCTCTAATATCCTTTTTTTCAATTTCATCTTTATTATGTAAAGTAGCATTAGCAACAATTACACCACCTATATTTATAGGATCTAATCTAGCAACTGGTGTTAAAGCACCTGTCCTACCTACTTGTATATCTATTTTTCTAATTATAGTAATTGCTTGTTCTGCTGGAAACTTGTGAGCAATGGCCCATCTAGGTCTATTAGCAACAAGCCCTAACCTATTTTGTAAAGTCCAATCATTAACTTTGTAAACTACCCCATCAATATCATAATCTAGACTATGTCTAATTTCTTTAATAAACTCAAAATAATTCATTATATCTTTAATATTTTTACATAATCTACTAATACCTGTTATATTAAAACCAAAATTATTTAATTTATTTATTAAATCCTCTTGACTATTTACAACAAAATCATTAGAATAATCGCCTAATGTATATGTAAAATATTTTAAATTTCTTTTAGCAGTGATACCTGTATCTAATTGTCTTAAAGAACCTGCTGCTGCGTTTCTAGGATTAGCAAAAATTTTACCACCATTTTCTGCATTGTATTTATTTAAATCTAAAAAATCTTGTTTAGACATGTAGATTTCACCTCTAACTTCTAAAACATCAGGAATATTATCGCCTTGTAATTTTAAAGGAAAATTTTTAATTACTCTTAAATTTTCTGTAATATCTTCGCCAACCAGTCCATCACCTCTTGTTGCACCTAAAACAAAATTACCTTTTTCATATCTAGCACTAAACGATAAACCATCAATTTTAGGCTCGCAATAAAAATCAAAATTATCAATACCTAAAAACCTTTCACATTTATCAATAAACTTTTCTTGTAATTCTTCTTCGTTAAATACATCATTTATTGATACCATAGGAATAGAATGATTAACTTTTTTAAAAACATCTAAAACTTTATACCCTACTTCGTCTAATATACCTGTTTTTAATTCAGGATTTTCTTCTTCAATTTTTCTTAATTCTCTTTTTAAATTATCATATTCCGCATCAGTCATTATAGGGTCATCATTTGTATAATAGGCTTCGTTAGCAGATAATATTTTATTTTTTAATTCTTCAATTCTTTCTTTAATATTCATGATTTTAAAGATAAGTAATAACTAAAAGAATAATATTTATATTTTTTTTAAAAACAATATTGACAATTAAAAAATATATTTTATAATTTAGCATGTGGGGACATAGCTCAGTTGGCTAGAGCATCTGCTTTGCACGCAGAGGGTCGTGGGTTCGAATCCCATTGTCTCCACCATTCTTATATCTTTTTTATTATTTATGATTTTATAATTTTACTGATAGTTTTTTAATTTATTATTAAAAACTATTTATCAAAATAGTTTTTAATATTTATTTTTTAATTATTTATTATTATTTAATATTCTTTCACAATCTTTATCTCCCCTACCCGATAAAGTTATTACTATTATATCTTCCTTTGTTGTTTTATTAATAATTTTTGGCAAAACAGCTATTGCGTGAGCACTTTCTATTGCTGGAATAATTCCTTCTAATTTAGATAATAAATAAAAAGCCTCAATTGCCTCTTTATCATCTATAACAATAGCACTTATCCTATTAATGCTTTTTAAGTAAGCTAATTCTGGACCAACACCTGGGTAATCAAGCCCAGCAGATATACTATATGCTTCTGCAACATTGCCTTTATCATCTTTTAAAACATAACTCTTAAAGCCATGTAATATTTCTTTTTCTCCTTTTGTTAAAGTACAAGCAGTTTCTTTAGAATCTTTACCTTTACCACCCGCTTCTGCTCCTATAATGTTAACCTCTTTGTCTCCAATAAAACTATAAAAAGTTCCAATTGAATTACTACCACCACCTATACAAGCAACTAGATAATTTGGTAATCTATTTTCTTTTTCTATTATTTGTTCTTTTATTTCGTTACCTATGATTGATTGAAAGAATCTAACAATTTCAGGATACGGAGCTGGCCCAACTGCTGATCCTATTAAATAATAAATATCTTCAACGTTGTTTGAATAAACTTTTAAGGCTTCATCTACTGCTTCTTTTAATGTTTTTGTTCCGTTTTCTACACTTATAACTTTTGCTCCTAAAAGTTCCATTTTTCTAACATTACTAATTTGTCTTTCTATATCAACTGCTCCCATGTATATTTCGCAAGGCATATTAAGTAAAGCACAAGCTGTTGCTGTTGCTACACCGTGCTGCCCTGCTCCTGTTTCTGCTATTACTTTTTTCTTACCTATTTTTTTTGCTAAAAATATTTGTCCTAACGCATTGTTTATTTTATGTGCCCCTGTATGGTTTAAGTCTTCCCTTTTTAAATAGATTTTAGCTTTACCATAATATTCTGTCAGTCTTTTAGCAAAATATAAAGGTGTTTTTCTACCTACATAATCAACCATTAAAGAATATAATTCATTTAAAAAATTATCGTCATTTTGTAATTCTTTAAACTTAATATATATATTTTCTAGATCTTTTTTAATTATATCTGGAACAAATTGACCACCAAATTCTCCAAACATACCGTTTTTATCAACAGAATATAAATAATTATTTTTATCAAAGTAATTTTTTTTCATATAAATACCTATTATTAAATTAATAATAGCCATGTTTTGTAATAAAAACAATAATATGAAATAATATGAGATTATATTAAGATAATATCAACAATAAATATTACAAAACAAGGCATAATAAAACATATTAATACTTGGTTGTATTAACACCAACACCATAATTTAGTTAATATGTTTTTATGTAAGTTCATAATATAAATTATTGATTTACTCAATAATTGTATAATAAAAAAATTAAATTACAAGTGAAATTATAGCTCTTGATTTTAAATAAATTAATTTATATAATTGTTGTGTTAAAATATTATTTTAAGTTATGTTTTTAATTTTTGAAACTGGTAATACTAGCACTACAATAGTTGTTAGAGATGATAAAGAAACAAAATTTTTTTATAAAGTTCTTGATACACAAATTAGTAATGATAATGATTTTGATAGTGTAATCAATAATTTATTATCAATTAATAATATTGATATTAAGGATATTAAAAAAGTTTTAATATCATCAGTTGTTAGAAGAGCTAAAGAAATGGAAATTAATTTTTGTAAAAAAAACAATTTAGAATTTTTTGATATATCAGATGATAATATAAAACTAAATTTTACAAAAAGAAAGGGCATGGGAGCTGATCTTATAGCTGATACATTTAATGCTATAGATTTATATAAACAAGATGTAATTGTTATTGATATGGGAACTGCTACAACTTTTACAACTGTAGAAAAGGATCTAGTAGGAGCAACATTTATTGCTGGTTTTAAAACTATTTTAGACGCTTTATCTAATAATTGTGATTTATTACCTAATTTTGAATTTAAAGAACCTACAAGTGTGTTAGGCAATACAACAATTGATGCTATGAATGCTGGTGTTTATTTTGGTTATATTGGTATTATTAATAATATAATAAAAAGAATAGAGAAAGAATTAAATAAAAAAATGAAAATTGTTTTAACTGGTGGTTATTCTAAATTAATAGTAGGCAAGTTAGATTTTGATGTTAAATATATACAAGATTTAACTGTTGAAGGTATCTATAAAATATATAAATATAATAATGAAGTTTGAATTTTTAGTTGCTTTTAGATATTTAAAATCGAAAAGAAGAGAAAAGTTTATATCTATAACTGCTATTTTTTCTTTTATAGGTATAATGTTAGGTGTAGCAACATTAATTGTTGTTATGTCTGTAATGAATGGTTTTAGGGAGGAATTTGTTAGTAAGATAATAGGTTTAAATTCGCATATTACTATTTTTCCAGAAGATTATAGTAGAAGCCAATATGTTGATATAATTGATTCGATAAAAAGTGTTGACAATGTTAATTTTATCAATCCAATTGTAGAAAAACAAGTAATGTTTATAGGAAACGACAACACATCTTTAGGTGGACTTGTTAGAGGAATAAATATTGAAGATTTAAAAAACAAAAAAGATATTTATAATAGCATAGAAGAAAAGGAATTAAAAGATTTTAATAATTCTTCTTTAATTATAATTGGTAATCAATTAGCTTTAACTTTAAAGCTCAATATTGGTGATACTGTAAAAGTTATTGCTCCAGAATTTAATAATACTATAATAGGTTCTGTTCCAAGAATTAAAACATATACTGTTGGTGCTATTTTTTCTAGTGGAATGTATGAATATGATTCTATGATAGCTTTTATACCTCTATATTTTGCACAAAAACAATTTAATCTTAATAATTCTATAACTGGCATAGAAATTTTTTTAAAAAATCCAAATATAGCTCAACAATCATTAAGTCAAATTAGCAATATTTTAGATAAA
The DNA here is from genome assembly GCA_949288805.1 of uncultured Alphaproteobacteria bacterium. Classification (GTDB taxonomy): domain Bacteria; phylum Pseudomonadota; class Alphaproteobacteria; order Rickettsiales; family UBA1997; genus RGIG8782. The sequence goes on from CASELL010000006.1 coordinate 50,717, forward strand.
AACGACATTAGCTTTTCAATTATTGATTGGAAAGGAGCTAATTCTAGCTTAATATCTGCTTTAAATATCGAAAGGAATGTTATGTTTTTAATATTAACTTTAATAATTATTATAGCTGCATTTAATATAATATCTAGTTTAATAATGTTAGTTATGGACAAAAATAAACAAATAGCTGTTTTAAAAACAATAGGGGCTAGTAGTAATAGTATAATGTCTATATTTATTATATGTGGAACTTTTATAGGTATTATTGGAACAACATTGGGAGCTATTATTGGTGTTTTATTTGCTAATAATATAGAGAATATAAGAATATTTTTAGAAAAAACTTTTAATTTAGATCTTTTTAATCCAACAATATATTTTTTATCTCAGTTGCCATCAAAAGTTTATTTATCCAATGTTATTTTGATTATTTCTTTATCAGTTATTTTATCTTTTCTTGCTACAATTTACCCAGCTTATAAAGCAAGCAAAACAGATCCTGTTGAAATATTAAGATATGAATAATATGTTTGATAAAGAGATTAAAAAGGTATATTCTAATACAGAGATTGAATATGGTGTTGTTATTGGAAATAACAATGTTCTTTTTATAAAAGCGGGCCAAAATGGTTCTAAATATGGTTATAATAATAAATATTTACAAATAGCTAGTAGAATAAACAAAAAATATGGTTATAGTGTTGTATGTTCTTCAAATCCATTTAATGGAACAAATCCATTAGATGTAGATTTAACTGTTATAAAAGAATTAATTCCATATGAAATAGAAAAAATATACTATATGGGACACTCTAATGGCGCTCTTATAGGAGCTAGATGGGGCGGAGAATATTCTTTAATTAAAAGAATGTTGTTAGTTAATCCACCATTTTTTAATTGGCATAAAACAGAAGCTGGGCTTTCAAAGTTTTGTGGTGAAAAAGCAATATTTGTTTTTGGTGAAAAAGATCCATCTTTTTCTAGTGTTTGTTTTATTAATTTTGAACAACAAGACAATCTATCTTTAATTACATATATTGGAGCAGATCATAATTTTACCAATAAACTAGAAGATTTTATTGAATTGCCTGAAAGGTATTTGTTTGATAAATAATTTATTGATTATTTGGTGGGCTCGGGGGGATTCGAACCCCCGACCAATTGATTAAGAGTCAAGTGCTCTACCAGCTGAGCTACGAGCCCATACGATTTTATTTTATAATATTTATTTTTAAAATCAAGCAAAATGTATTAGCAATACTACAATATTCAATAAAGTAAGAATAATACATAGTTTTTTGCCAATATCGATAAATTATCAACATATAAACGCTTTAAAGTTTTATAAATGTTTCGTTTGATTAATTAAATATTGATTTTTTAAAAAAAATATTCTATAACTAATTATGTTTTTACTAATAATAATGGAAAAATATATGACAAACAGAGATGTTTCTCTTCTTGCTTTTAGAATATTTAATATAGAAGAAATGAGAATTTTTTCTGAAGATACTATGGTATTTAATGAAGAAACTGGAAAATTTTTAAATTTAAAAGAATATATTTATGAAGGAGTTAGAAACAACAAGTTTAAATCAATACGAGGCCTATTGAACGAGATATTTAAATATATTCCAGAAGAATCCGTTTCTTTTGAAGACGGTCAATGTTTTAATCCTCGAGACATTTGCTGTGATGAGGCAAATAAAATTATACAAGAAAGAAACCGCCGAATGCAAGCAATGTATGTAAGAGGTGTTATTGCGTTAGAAGACTTAAATTTGCTTAGTTTGGAACAAAACCAACAACAGGGTCAAACAGTTATTCCTCCAAGACCTAATGCTCCAAGTGTTGCTCCACTTCCTGTTTGGTGGTAGTTTTTATGTAAAATATATTTATGTTTTATAAAATATTTTTGATTAAGTTATCAATATGGTCAATATTGATAACTTATTTATTGTGAATAATATCATTAATTTTTTGTTGACTTAAAAAAATATTGTTTTATAATTATGCTGTCTTAATAGTGATGTTCATTTAATTGAACCTCTCATTTCGATGTTTTATGTAGGTTTTTCCTATGTTTTATAAATATTATATTAAGAAGAAACAATGAAAGAAAAAGAAGGAATTAGAATTGTTTTGAAAGCATTTGATACAAACATATTAAATCAAGCAGTTCAAGAAATAGTTGGAACAGTTAAAAGAACTGGGGCTACTGTTGTTGGTCCTATTCCTCTTCCTACTAATACAAAAAAATTCACTGTTATTAAATCTCCACATATTTATAAGAGAAGTATGGAACAATATGAAATTAGATCTTTAAAAAGATTACTAATAATTATTCCTACTCCACAAACAGTTGAAGCTTTAATGAAATTAAACTTATCAGCTGGTGTAAATATAAAAATTTCGAGGTAATGAATAATGGTTGCTATAGTTGGAAAAAAGTTAGGCATGAGTAGATTGTACCTAGATAATGGTTCGGTTGTGCCTGTGACTTTAATTAAAATATATGATAGTTTGGTTAGTAATTTTAAGAATTACGAAGATAAAGACTTTAATCATATTTCTTTATCATATGGTAAAGATAAAAAAACAGAAAAAAAAATTAATAAATCTGTTTTAGGTTTTTATAAAAAGAATAATTTAGAACCTTACAATAATATAAAAACCTTTAAAGTGAATAAAGAAGAAATATTCAACATAGGAGATATTTTAGATTATACTCAGTTTAAAGAAGGTGATGTTGTAAGTGTTACCGGTATTTCAAAAGGTAAAGGATATGCCGGTGTTATGAAAAGACATAATTTTGCTGGTTTAGAAGCAGCACATGGTGTTTCAATTTCACACAGATCTCTTGGTAGTACTGGTAATAGAAGAAGAGAAGGAAAGGTAAAAAAAGGTAAAAAAATGGCTGGACATATGGGATCAGATAAAGTTACAGTGAAAAATTTACAAGTAGTTAAAATAGAGTCAGAAGACGGTGTAATTTGTGTTAAAGGTGCAGTTCCTGGTTCTAAAGGTTCCGATCTTGTTATTAAGGTTTTAAATTAAGAGGTTAGATTATGGAATTGTTAGTTTTAAATTTAGATAATTTTAAAGAATCTTCTGAAAAAATAGAGGGTATTGACCTTGAAAATATAGAAGGTGAAAAATGTGTGCCTTATGTTATTAAATGGCAATTAGCTAAAGATAGATTGGGAACTGCTAAAACTAAATTGATGTCTGAAGTATCTGGTTCTACCAAAAAAATCGTTAGACAAAAAGGTTCTGGTGGAGCTAGACATGGTTCTAAAAGAGCTGTACAATTTGTTGGTGGTAGAACTGCTTTTGGACCACAACAAAGAGATTATAGTTTTTCAATTCCTAGAAAAATTGTTAAAAAAGCATTGAGTTATGCTTTAAGAACAAAAGCTAAAGAAGGAAAACTTATTTTAATTGAAGGTATGGAAGGCTTAGAGTTGAGTACTAATAAATTAAGCAAAAAACTACAAGAAAAAAATATTAATAGAGCATTGGTTGCTTATAATGTTGAAGATTATAAAAACTTTACATTATCTTTAAGAAACTTATTTAACTATAAAAGTTTAATAGTTGATGCTTTAAATGTTTATGATATTCTTAATTTTGATTATTTATTAGTTGACAAAAAGTCATTAAATAAATTAAAAGAGGTATTATAATGTTAGGTTATATATATGATATCATACTTTCGCCAGTAGTAACTGAAAAAACTAATAATCAGTTGGGTAATAATAAGTATTCTTTTAATGTTTTAGATTCAGCAAGTAAAGAGGATATTAAAAATTCAATAGAGACTATTTTTGATGTTAATGTTGAAAAAATTAATATAATCAATACAGAGGGAAAAGTTAAGAGATTTAAAGGTACTATTGGTAAAAGAAGTTCTGTTAAAAAAGCTGTTGTTACTTTGAAAAAAGGACAAGAGATTAATTTTACTAAATTAGAGGATAAATAGTATGGTTATGAAAAATTATAAACCGATAAATTCTTCTAGTAGAGGATTAAAATTGGTTAGTAAAGAAAATCTATGGAAGGGTGGACCATTAAAGATTTTAACTGTTTCTACTAAAAGTAAAGCTGGCAGAAATAATTATGGTCAAATAACAGTTAGAAGAAGAGGTGGTGGTCATAAGAAAGCTTATAGGCTGATAGATTTTAAAAGAAATAAATTTGATATTTCTGCTGTAGTTGAAAGAATAGAATACGATCCCAATAGAACCGCTTTTATAGCATTAATTAAATATGATGACGGTATTTATTCTTATATTATAGCTCCAGATAATTTAAAAGTTGGTGATAAAGTTATATCTTCTAAAAAATTAGTTGATATTAAGCCAGGTAATGCTATGCCATTATCTGTTATGCCGATTGGTACTACTATACACAATATAGAAAGCAAACCTGGAGCTGGTGCTAGAGTTGCTAGAAGTGCCGGACTTTTTGCTCAATTAGCAGGTAAAGATGATGGTTATGCGATAGTTAGATTACAATCTGGTGAAACTAGAATGTTTTTATTAGATTGTTTAGCAACGGTTGGAACTGTTAGTAACCCAGATAAAAAGAATGAAAAATTAGGAAAAGCAGGAAGAAATAGATGGTTAGGTGTTAGACCTAGTGTTAGAGGTGAGTCTATGAACCCTGTTGATCACCCTCATGGTGGTAGAACTAGAGGTGGTAGAATACCTGTTTCTCCTACTGGTGTATGTGCTAGAGGTGGAAGAACTCGATTAAAGAGTAAACCATCTAATAGATTTATTGTTAAAAGTCGCCATAAAAAATAAGAGGTAGAAATATGACAAGATCAGCTTGGAAAATTCCATTTGTAGATGGTTATTTAATTAAAAAAGCAAAAACAGCTAGTGAAGATCCTAAAAAACCAATAATTAAGACTTGGTCAAGAAGATCTACTATTTTGCCACAATTTGTTGGTTTAACTTTTGCTGTTTACAATGGTAAAAAATTCGTGTCTGTATTAGTTAGTGAAGATATGATTGGACATAAATTTGGTGAGTTTGCTCCAACAAGAACTTTTCATGGACACGCTGGTAATAAAAAAGTAGAAAAAAAATAGGTAGAATATGAGTGAAAAAAAATTTGCACAAGCTTATTTAAGAAACCTAAAAACTAGTCCTATTAAATTAATGAAAATTACTAGGGCTATACATGGCATGCCTGTTAATAAAGCTATGACTCAATTAGCTTTTTGTAATTTAAAATCGGCAAAACCCATAAAAGATTTATTAAAATCTGCTATGATGAATGCTGAAAACAATCATGGTATGGATATTGATAAACTATTTATTTATAGAATAGATACTGGTAAATCTTTCGTTATGAAAAGGTTTCATGCCAGAGCAAGAGGTAGAGGAAATAGAATTAACAAACCCTTTTGTCATGTTAGAATAGTTTTAACAGAAATGGAGGACAAATAGTATGGGACAGAAAGTAAATCCAGTAGGTTTTAGAATAAATGTTAATAACAATTGGTCATCAATTTGGTATGATGATAGAAATTATAGAGACAATTTGATTAAGGATCTTCAAATACAAAACTATATTGAAAAGAACTTTAAGAATTTTTCTATTTCTAGAGTTGTTATTGAAAGAACAGGTGAACATCTAGTTGTGTTGATTAAAACATCTAAACCCGGTGTTTTAATCGGTAAAAAAGGTGCCGATATAGAAAAAATTAAAAAGTACATTCAAAAAAATATGAATGAAAAAGATGTTTCTATTAAAATTATAGAAGTTGAAAAACCAGATTTAGATGCAGAATTGGTTGGTCAATCAATTGCTAGACAAATAGAAAACAGAGCGGCATTCAAGAGAGTTGTTAAAAAAGCAATTCAAAATGTTATTAAATATGGTGCATTAGGTGTGAAAATTACTGTTTCTGGTAGGTTAAATGGTGTTGATATAGCTAGATCAGAAACATATAAAGAAGGATCTATTCCTCTACACACTATAAAAGCTAATGTTGACTATGCTCATGTTGAGGCTTTATGTACTTATGGTATTATTGGTATTAAAGTTTGGATTTACAAAAAATAGTCAAAATAATTATTGACTTTAATTTTAAAAAATCTAATACTTATAATACATTTTGTTAATTTTAAAAAGTAGTAAAAGAGATGTTATTACCAAATAAAACAAAATATAGAAATTTTCAGAAAGGTGGAAAGAGAATACGCGGTGTTGCTAATTCTGGTTCAACTATAACTTTTGGTACTTTTGCTTTAAAGTCATTAGATGCTGGAAGATTAAAATCAAACCAGATAGAAGCTGCAAGACGATGTATAACTAGAACCATGAAAAGAACTGGTAAAATGTGGATAAGAGTTTTCCCACATATTCCAGTTACAAGTAAGGCTTTAGGTGTGAGAATGGGTGGTGGTAAAGGTTCAGTAGATTACTGGATGTGCCAAGTTAGACCTGGATTAATATTATTCGAGGTTGACGGAGTGACTGATGATATAGCTATTGAAGCTTTAAGAAAAGCCGCTACTAAATTGCCATTTGAAACAAAAGTTGTTAAACTTATTTAAAGAAAGGTAGAAAAATGAGTAAAGAAATTAGAAATGAAATTTTAGAATCAAAGAAAAAATTACTTTCTTTAAGAATAAAAAAATCTAGCGGTGATTTAAAAGATACTTCTGCTATTAAGAAGTTGAAAAAAGAAATAGCTAGATTATTTACTAAAATGAATAAACAGGATTAAGTATGGCTAATAATATAAAAGTTAAAGTAATTAGTAAAGCTGGAGATAAGACTGTTGTTGGTGAATCTTCTAGTTTGAAGATGCACCCTATATATAAAAAATATATAAAAGTTGCTAAAAAATATATGATACATGACGAGAGTAATTCTGTTAAAGTTGGTGATGAAATTTTTATTAAATCTTCTAGACCAATTTCTAAGAGAAAAACTTGGGTTATTGCTAATAATAAAGAGGATTAGTTATGATACAAATGGAAACTAGTTTAAATGTTGCTGATAACTCAGGGGCTAAGTCCGCAAGATGTATTAAAGTTCTTGGTGGTTCTGATCATATGATTACAGGAATAGCAGATGTTGTTGTTGTTGCTATTTCTAGTGCAATACCTGGTGGAAAAGTTAAAAAAGGAGATGTTGCACGAGGAGTAATTGTTAGAACTAAAAAAGAAATACAAAGAGCAGATGGTAGCACAATTAGATTTGATGATAATGCTATCGTTTTAATTAATAAAGACAATACGCCAGTAGGTACTAGGGTGTTCGGACCAGTAGCTAGAGAATTGAGAAATGGCGATTTTACTAAGATATTATCATTAGCACCTGAGGTATTGTAATGGCAGCAAAAATTAAAAAGAAAGATACTGTAATAGTATTGACTGGTAAAGACAAGGGAAAAACAGGAGAGGTTTTACAAGTTTTTCCAAAAGATAATAAAGTTATTGTATCTGGTATTAACATTGCTAAAAAGCATAAAAAACCAACAATGAATACACCAGGACAAATAATTAGTATTGAACAACCTATACATGTTTCTAATGTTTCTTTGGTTGAAGATGGAAAACCAGCAAAAGTTGGATTTAAAGTTGAAGATGGAAAGAAAGTTAGAATTTTTAAGAAAACTGGTAATAAGGTAGGTAATTAATATGTCTCATTTAAAAGAATTATATCAAACAAAAATAAAAGAAAACTTAAAGAAAAAGTTTGATTATAAGAATGATTTAGAAATACCTAGATTGGAAAAAGTTTCTTTAAATATAGCTTTTAAAACAGCTGATGCTGATAGTAACTTTTTAAAATATGTTGTTGATCAATTATCGGCTATTGCTGGTCAAAAAGCTGTTTTAGTTAATGCTAGAAAATCTGTTGCAAGTTTTAAATTAAGAGAAGGTTCTCCTATAGCTTGTAAAGTTACTTTAAGAGGCGAAAGAATGTATAACTTTTTAGATAAATTAATTTACATTGCTTTACCTAGAATTAAAGACTTTAGAGGATTGTCTAGTAAAACATTCAATCAAAGTGGTCATTATAGCTTTGGTATTAAAGAGCATACTATTTTTCCAGAAATAGATTTAGATAAAGCCTATAAAATTTTAGGTATGAATATTAATATAATAACAACAGCAAAAACAGTTGAAGAATGTAAGGCTTTGTTATTAGAAATGAAATTTCCTTTAAAATAATAGAGAGAAGATATGGCAAAAATAAGTGCAATTGATAAAAATAAAAAAAGAAAAGAAAAAATAGATAGATATAGCGAAAAAAGAGCTAAATTAAAATCTATCATGAATGATGTTAATCTTCCAGCAGAAGAAAGAGTGGCAGCTATGATTAAATTATCTGAATTGCCTAGAAATTCTGCTAAAGTTAGATATAGAAACAGATGCGCTTTGACAGGTAGACCTAGAGCATATCATGGACATTTTGGGGTTTCTAGAATCATGTTAAGAGAATTGGTTTCTTGGGGAAAGATTCCTGGATTAAAAAAGTCAAGTTGGTAGGAGGTATATATGTCAAATCACGCAGTTTCTCAATTAGTTACATGTCTTAAGAATGGACAAATGGCTAGAAAAGAAAAGGTTATTACTCCTAGTTCTAAAATGAAATTAAGTATTTTAGATATACTAAAAAAAGATGGTTTTATTACTGATTATGAAGTGGAGAATAACGGTAGTTTTGATGTAATTGAAATTACTTTATCTTATAATGGATTACAACCAGTTATTAAAGATATAGAAGTTATATCAAAACCAGGAAGAAGAGTTTATTCAAAGGTAGAAGATATTCCTGTTGTATATAATGGTTTAGGTGTTGTTATTTTATCTACTCCTAAAGGTATAATCACTGATTATGATGCTAAACATCTTAACGTTGGTGGTGAATTATTATTAAAAATATTTTAATTGGAGTTTTTATGGTTAGTAGAATAGGAAAATTACCAATTAAAGTTGCAGATGATATAAAAGTTGCAATTAACGATTCTGTTGTTTCTTTTACTAAAGGAAACAAAACTAAAACTTATGATTTTGGTGATAAAGTAAAAGTTTCTTTTAAAGACAAAGAAATTTTTGTCGAAGAAACAGAAGACACAGAGTCTACTCAATTTTGTGGTTTACATAGAGCTAATATAGCCAATATAGTTAAAGGCCTAACAGAAGGTTATAAAGTTGTTTTAGAATATAATGGTGTTGGTTATAGAGCAGATGTAGCAAAAGGATTTTTAATTTTAGGTTTAGGTTATAGTCATGATATAGTAATTAAGATACCTGAGGGTATAACTATAACTCCAGAAAAACCTAATTTAATTAATATACAAGGAGATGATAAAGAAGTTATTGGAACACTAGCTTCTAGAATAATTTCTTTAAGAAAGACTGAGCCATATAAAGGCAAGGGTATTAAATATCAAGGTCAAGAGATTTTGAGAAAAGAAGGTAAAAAGAAATAGGTAATTTTATGACTAAAGAATTATTAGAAAGAAGAAAAAAAAGAAATTCTTACAGAATAAAAACTAATAATAAAAGTAAGAGACCTGTTTTAAATATATTTAAAAGTAATAAAAATATCTATTCCCAAATAGTTGATTTAGATGGTAAAGTTTTATTAGCTGTTTCTTCTAAAAATATAGGTATAGATTTAAATAAAAAAACAGGTATAGAAATTGCAGAGATAGTTGGTGCAGAAGTTGCTAAAAAAGCAAAAGAGCAAAACATAACTCAAATTGCTTTTAATAAGGGACCTTATTTATATATAGGTAGAGTTAAAGCATTAGCTGATTCTGCTAGAAAAAATGGTTTAGATTTTTAAATGAATAAAAGGTATATACTATGTATAAAAATAGTAAAGAAGTTGTTAATATAATAGAAAAACTTATTTGTGTAAATAAAGTTTCTAAAACCACAACAGGAGGAAAAAGACTTTCTTTTGCTGCCTTAGTTGTTGTAGGAGACGGTAAAGGTAGAGTTGGCTTTGGAGCTGGTAAAGCAAGAGAAATTACAGATGCTAGAAATAAAGCTGTAGAAAGCGCAAAAAGATCTATGATTAGAGTTCCTTTAAAAGAGGGTAGAACTATACATCATGAATGTGAAGGGAAATATGGTTGTGGCAAAGTAATTTTAAGACCTGCACCTGCTGGAACTGGTATTATATCTGGTGGTCCTATGCGAGCAGTTTTTGAATGTCTTGGATTGCAAGATATAGTTTCTAAATCTTTAGGAACAAACAATCCATATAATATGATTTTAGCTACTTTTGAGGCATTAAAAGCTATGAATTCTCCTAAAAATGTTGCCGATAGAAGATCTAAACATGTTAGTGAAATTATTAAAAGAAGAAATATAATTAATAATGATAAAAATATAGAAAATAACACTAACAATGATCATTCTTCAACTGAAAACAACATAGAGGAGTAATTATGTTACAAAAATTTAGTGAATTAGAGAATAAAGATATCATAGTTACACAAGTTTATAGTGATTGTGATAAAATTCAAAAAATAAAAGATACCATTAAAGGATTAGGACTTAGAGGTATCGGAAGTGAAGTAAATTTAAAATGTACCAAAGATATTTATGGTATGTTAAATAAAGTTTCTCATTTAATTAAAGTTAATTTAAAATAGGTAGAATTATGACAAAATTAAATGAATTAAAAAGTATTGCTAATAAAGCTAAAAAAAGGCTTGGACGAGGTATTGGTTCAGGTAAGGGTAAAACTTCTGGTAGAGGTCATAAAGGTCAAAAAGCTAGAAGCGGTGTAGCTATAAAAGGTTTTGAAGGGGGACAAACTCCTTTGTATATGAGATTACCACATAGAGGTTTTGTAAATGTTTTTAGAAAAGAATATAAGACAATTACAACCGATATGATAGATGATTTATTTGAAAGTGGAACACTTGATAGTGCTGAAATTACTAAAACTATTTTAATTGATAAAAATATAATTAAGAAAAATACATTAATTAAATTGGTTATGGGTAAAAGAGCAGTTAAAAAAGATTTTATAATAGAAGCAGATAAAGCTTCTGAAAAAGCTAGTAAATATTTAAAAAAATAGGTATATAAATGAGTCCCGAACTAAGAAAAAGAATTTTATTTACTTTATTTATAGTTATAATATATAGAATAGGAACATTTATACCTTTACCAGGTATAAATACAAAAATAATAGCAGAGTTTTTTGAAACAAGCTCTAGCTCCATATTTAATTTAATAAATACTTTTTCTGGGGGCGCTTTTCAGAGAATGAGTATTTTTGCTTTAAACATAATGCCGTATATTACAGCTTCAATTATTATTCAATTATTAAGCTCTGTTTATAAAACTTTAGGAGAATTAAGAAAAGAAGGAGAGGCTGGAAAAAGAAAATTAAATCAATACACTAAATATTTGACATTATGTTTAGGATTCTTTCAAGCTATAGGTATATACTATGCTTTTTCTAATTTAGAACAATCAGCTTTTGTCAGCGATTCTAAAATATTTTTATGGACTACCGTTTTTAGTTTACTGGGAAGCACAATGTTTTTAATGTGGCTTGGTGATAAAATTACACATCAAGGAATAGGAAACGGTATATCTATTTTAATTACTATTGGTATTATAGCAGAATTGCCCTCTAATATAATAAATATATTACAATTATCAAAATCTGGTATGTATTCCACTGGTTTTGTTATAGCTTTGTTTGTATTGTTTATATTATTAATAGGTTTCGTTGTATTTATGGAAAAGGCAGTTAGGAAGGTTAAAATACAATATCCAAATAGAGGACTTATTAAAGATGGTGCGGATAATTCTTTTATTCCTTTAAAATTAAATATATCCGGAGTTATTCCTCCAATTTTTGCAAGTTCAATTTTAGCTTTCCCTTTGGCTATTACACAATTTTTTAGTGCTGATTTAGCTAATAAGATGTCTTCACATTTTCAAAGAGGAAGTTTGGTATATATTTTACTATTTGCTATTGCTTCAATATTTTTCTCATATTTTTATTCGTCAATAGTATTTAATACTGAAGAAATGGCAGATAATTTAAAAAAGAGTAATTGTTTTGTACCAGGTATTAGACCAGGAAAAAACACTATGGAATATTTTGATAGTATAATATCAAAATTAACTTTAATAGGTGCGCTATATTTGGTATTTGTTTGTATAATACCTGATATATTGTTTAGTAAATATTCTATTCAATTGTCAATAGGAGGCACTAGTTTATTGATTATTGTTAGTACTGTTATTGATTTGATTACACAGTTTCAATCACATGTGTTTTCAGAAAAATATAACAATGTTAACAAAAGAAGAAGAGTGAGGGTAAGGTAGAATTATGTTTAGAATACTTATAATGGGTCCTGCTGGATCTGGAAAAGGAACACAATCTGCTTTAATTTCACAAAAGTATGGAATCCCAGAAATATCAACTGGTGTTCTATTACGACAAAAAGTAAAAGATGGAGATGAGCTTGGTAAAAAAATTGACAAAATTATATCTGCTGGAAATTTTGTAGACGACGATTTAGTTTTTTCAATTTTAAAAGAGAGACTTGAAAAAGAAGATTGTAAGAATGGTTTTGTTTTAGACGGTTTTCCAAGAAACTCTCACCAAGCCATTGAATTAGAGGAATATTTAAAATCAAAAAATATCACTATTGATTGTGTTTTGGTTTTAGATGTTCCAGATGATATAGTTATTAAAAGAATATCCGGAAGATTTGAGTGTAAGAAATGTGGAAAAATATATAATAAATTTTTCAGTAATACAAAAATTGAAGGAACTTGTGATGTTTGTGGATCTACTGATTTTTCAGTTAGAAAGGACGATCAAGATTTAATAGCTATACAAAAAAGATTAGATATTTATAAGACTATGTCAAGCAATATTATAGATTATTATAATAAAAAAAACTTGATTTATATTATAAATGGTTTAAAAAATATAAATGATATTAGTCAAGATATAGAAAATATTTTAATTAATAATAAAAAATAAGAGGTTACAATTGGCTAGAATAGCGGGAGTAAATATACCTACAAATAAAAGGTTCGTTATAGCCTTAACTTATGTTTATGGTATAGGTAGAAGCAGAGCTGAAAAAATATGTGATGAATTACATATTGATAAACAGCTAAGAACTAGCGAGATATCAGAAGATGATTTAGCTAGAGTTAGAGATTTAATTAACAAACAAGCTGAAGAAGATAGTCCTTCTGAAGTTGGTTTAGTTGAGGGTGATTTAAGAAGAAAGGTTCATTCTAATATAAAAAGACTAATTGATGTTAGTTGTTATAGAGGAATTAGACATGTTAAAAAATTACCCGTTAGAGGACAAAGGACTCACAATAATGCCAAAACTAAACGAGGCAAGAGAGTTCCAATAGCAGCTAAAAAGAAATAGGAGAGTTTATGGCTAAAGATACAAAAAAAACTACAACTGCTACTAAAAAGAAAAGAAATATAGTTGTTGGAACAGTAAATATTTTATCTACATTCAATAATACTATTGTTTCTATTACTGATACACAAGGCAATGTTATTTCTTGGGCTTCATCTGGTAAAATGGGTTTTAAAGGTTCTAGAAAATCAACACCATATGCTGCACAATTAGTTGCTAGTAATGCTATTGAAAAAGCTAAGGAATATGGTTTCCAAACTGCTAATGTTATAGTTAGAGGTCCAGGTGTTGGTAGAGAATCTGCTTTGAGAGCCCTACAAGGAAGTGGCGTTTCTGTGTTATCTATTTCTGATGCAACATATCATCCACACAATGGTTGTAGACCACCTAAAAAAAGAAGACCATAATTAATAGGAGTGAAAATGGCTATTTTACAAGAAAATTGGAAAGACATTATATTTCCTAATTCTATGAATGTAGAATATATAGACAACAACAAAAATAAGGCTGTTATTTATATAGAACCATTAGAAAGAGGTTATGGAGCAACACTTGGTAATTCCTTAAGAAGAGTTTTATTATCTTCCATAAGAGGTTTTGCTGTTACTTCTGTTAAAATTGACAGTGTTTTACATGAATATAGTTCAATTGATGGAGTTAAAGAAGATGTAGCTGATATAATAATGAATATAAAATCATTAATTATAAATAAAAGCACACCAACTCCTGCCATTTTAAAATTGAAATTAAACAAAAAGGGTGTCGTTTTAGCAAAGGATATAGTTGTTTCCAATGATGTTGAAATATTAAATCCAGAATTGGTAATTTGTAATATTGAAGATAGTAAAGTTAATCTTAATATTGAAATGACAGTTGAATATGGTATGGGTTATTCTTTAACAGAAGAAAAGGATAAAGGCGATAAAGAAGTATCTGTAATTTATTTAGATACTTTATACAATCCAGTTAAAAAAGTTTCTTTTGCTGTTGAAAATGCCAGAATAGGACAACAAACTGATTACGATAAATTAATTCTTGAAGTTGAAACTAATGGTACAATTTCTCCAAAAGATGCTGTTGGAATTGCTGCCAAGATATTACAATCTCAATTAAATGTTTTTGTAAGTTTTGATGTTAATGTCATTTCCAATGAAGACACAAGTTCCAAACCTTCAAAAAATGAAGATTTATTGAACAAGAAAATTGATGAAATGGAATTATCTGTTAGATCATATAACTGTTTAATTAATGAGGGTATAAAATATATTGGTGATCTAGTTCAAAAAAGCGAATTAGATATGTTAAGACTTCCTAATTTTGGTAGAAAATCTTTAAATGAATTGAAAGAAAATTTAAAAGTTATGGGTTTAAGTTTTGATATGAAATTGGATAATTGGTCACCAAATGAGTTATCAAAAAAGAAGAAAGATTGAGGTAGTTAAATGAGACATGGAATGAAACATAGAAAGCTAAATAGGACAAGTGCCCACAGAAAAGCTTTGTTTATGAATTTATCTAATGCTTTAATTAAAAGCAATAGAATAACTACTACATTACCTAAAGCTAAAGAATTAAGACCTTTTGTAGAAAAAATGGTTACTCTTGGCAAAAAGGGTGATTTAAATAGTAGAAGAATTGCTATTTCTATTTTGAGAGATGAAGAAGTTGTTAAAAAATTATTTAGCGATGTAGCTGTAAAATACAAAGATAGAAATGGTGGTTATACTAGAATTATGAAGTATGGTTTTAGAAAAGGTGATAATGCACCTATGGCTATAATAGAATTTGTTGAATAGGAGTTCGTATGGTAAATATATTAGAAAAGTTTAACGAAAAACAAGTTCAAACGTTGAAAAACAGTAGAGAGTTCCCAAATTATAAGGCCGGTGATACTGTTAAAGTTAGTTATAAAATAGTAGAAGGAGATACCAGCAGAATTCAGGTTTTTGAAGGTGTAGTTATAGCTAAAGAAAAACAAAAAAAAGATTTTAATAGCACATTAACAGTTAGAAAAATTAGTCATGGAGTTGGTGTTGAAAGAAAATTTCTATTACACTCTCCATTAGTAGAAAAAATTGAAATTGTTAAACAAGGTGTTGTTAGACGAGGTAAATTGTATTATCTTAGAGATTTAGAAGGTAAATCTGCCAGAATTAAAGGAAAGATTAATTCTAAAGAATCAAAGTAATAAAAAGCCCTCTTAGAGGGCTTTTTTAATATTTATATTTTTCACCAAACTATTTTTTAAGAAATAAACCATCTGTAGGACTTTCTTTTTCTTCTTTGAATTCTTTAAGTAATTCAGGATTTAATATTTTGTAAATAGGATGATTGGGGTTTTTAGCCACAAACTTAAACCTTTCTTCTAGTTCTTCATCTTTTTTTTTGTCTGATTGTTTTATACCTTCTTCGATAGTTTTATTAGTGGTTTTTTCTAATGATAGAGTTTTTGTTTCTGACATATATTTCCTTAATTAATAAAATTTTTAAATCTATTATAGACTAATATTAATTTTTTTAGTTATCAATATTTTTAAAAAAAGTAATAAGTATTATATTAAAAAATATTTTATTAATATTATAAGATCTTATAATACTACAAATATATATTTATATAATTTTGTTGACTTATAAAAAAAAAGATACAAAATATAATTACCTTTACGCGGCAATTTATAAGGTTAATAATTTTAATTAAAATATTATGACAAAAAGAATAAATGCTAAAAAGAAAGCAAGCAGATCTTTAAATGTTAGTCTATGGGGTAGAGCTAACGATCCTTTTAATAAAAGAAATTTTAGACCTGGACAACATGGTACTGCTTTAAAAAGAGAAACTACTTATGGTAATCAATTAAAAGCAAAACAAAAATTAAAAAAGTATTATGCTAACTTAACTGAAACTCAATTTAGAAATTTATTTGATAAAGCTAGAAAGAGCAAAGGTGATAGTGCTGAAAATTTTGTTGGTTTATTAGAAAGAAGATTAGACACTGTTATTTACAGAGCTAATTTTGTTCCTACAATGTTTGCTGCTAGACAAACAGTTACTCATAAACATGTTTTAGTTAATGGTGAAATCGTTAACATACCATCTTATTTAGTTAAACCAGGGGATGTTATTGAAATCAAAGATTCTGCTAGAAATATAGCTTTAATTTCTGATTCATTAGCTAGAATGGAAAGAGAGGTTCCTGTTTACTTAGATTTGAATCAAAAAGATTACTCAATTAAGTTTAATGCTGTTCCTAAAATTGAAGATGTTCCATACCCAGTTGTTATGGATATTAATTTAGTAGTTGAGTTCTATTCTAGGTAATTTTTTTTAAATTAATTATTTTAAATGTAGAGTTTATAACTCTACATTTTTTATTTTTGCCAAAGGGTGATAATTTTCTATTGTTTTTTTAGCAATATTATTATTTATATGTGTATATATTTGAGTTGTAGATATATCGGCATGCCCTAATATTTGTTGTATTATTCTAATATCAACCCCATTTTTTAATAAGTGTGTCGCTATTGAATGTCTAATTATATGTGGCGATATTTTTTCTGGATTTATACCAATACTAATAGCAATATCTTTTAAATGTCTAGCAAAAACTTGTCTGGTTATATGATTATCTGTTTTTTTATATTTAATTTTAGTTGTTTTATTTTTACTAAAAATTACTTTTGTAGTAAAAAGATATTTAGAATAATTACCATTAAGTAAAGTATCTCTCAATTTTAAATATTTTTCTAAAATATCAATTGCAGTTTCTGTTATTGGAACTATTCTTTCTTTATTTCCTTTACCAATTATTCTTATACTATTTTGTATTTTATAAGAATTATTTTTTAAATTAAAATCTTTTTCAATATTTTCTATTGAAACCAATTCAGAAACTCTCATTCCAGTAGCATATAACAATTCCAACATACAATAAAATTGTATACCATGATTACTATCATCTTGTTTTGCCTTATTTAATAATTTATCAATTTCTTCTTCCGTTAAGAAAGTTGGCAAATTTAGTTTTTGTTTTTTATGTTCTATTAAGGTACTAGGAGTATGTTTTATAATTTTTTCTAGTTGTAAAAAATCATAAAAGTGTTTTATACTTGATATATTTCTATCAACTGTTCTTGGGGAAAAACTTGTTGATAAATAATTTATATAACTTTCTAAATCTTTTTGTTCTAAATATAAAATATCTTTGTTTTTAAAATATTCTTCAAGTTTTATAATATCTCTTTTATAGGCATCTAATGTATTTTTACTTAATCCTTCGGTTGTTAAAATTGAATTTAAAAACAACATTAAATATTTATTCATAAGATCTTATTTTACTAATATATTTTAATTCTCTCACAGTTTCTGAATTTGAAGTTATAATTTTATCTTGGCTAAACAAAGTATATATAAAAACAATAAAAAAAACCAGATATAATATAACCAAAACCTGTTTAAATATTTTTGAAACTTCTTTTATTGTTGATAAATAGAAAATAAAAATTAAAGGTAAGAATGTTATAATTATTAATACTTTTAATGTTTTTTGTGTATATTTTTTAAATATGTTTTTATTTTTATAGACAGCAAAGTCTATACTATTGATATTTTCTAATTGTTTAGTTTTTTTTTCAAAAAAATTCATTTTATGTTTTTTTAATTACATAATTAATAATATTTTAAAAAAATAAAAAAACAAATATTTTTTTCTTGATTTTTAAAAAATAATATTTATTATAAGAGTAATTGTATTAATTCTGACTACTTCGCCTGAAGTAGGAGAAAATATACTCATAATAGCGGGTGTAGCTCAATGGTAGAGCACTAGCCTTCCAAGCTAGCCACGTGGGTTCGATTCCCATCACCCGCACCATTATTAATTTTTAAAAAGAAAAAAATTATGTGTAAAGAAACTTTCCAAAGAACAAAGCCGCATGTTAACATCGGTACTATTGGTCACGTTGACCACGGTAAAACAACTTTAACAGCTGCTATTACTACTGTATTAGCTAAACAAAACAAAAATATAGTTGTTAGAGGTTATGATGAAATCGATAACGCTCCAGAAGAAAAAGAAAGAGGTATTACAATTAATACTGCTCACGTTGAATATGAAACAGCAAATAGACACTATGCTCACGTAGACTGTCCTGGACACGCTGACTATGTTAAAAACATGATTACAGGTGCTGCTCAAATGGATGGTGCTATCTTAGTAGTTTCTGCTGCTGATGGTCCTATGCCTCAAACTAGAGAACATATCTTATTAGCAAAACAAGTTGGTGTTCCTTACATCGTTGTTTTCTTAAACAAAGTAGATATGGTTGATGATCCAGAATTATTAGATTTAGTTGAAATGGAAGTTAGAGAATTATTAACTTCTTATGGTTTCCCAGGTGATGATACTCCTATTATTAAAGGTTCAGCTTTAAAAGCTCTTGAAGGTGATACAAGTGATATCGGTGAAGGTGCTATTTTAAAATTAATGGAAGCTGTTGATGCTTACATTCCTGAACCAAAAAGACCTATTGATGGCGACTTCTTAATGCCTATTGAAGACGTTTTCTCAATTTCAGGAAGAGGAACAGTTGTTACAGGTAGAATAGAAAGAGGTGTTATTAAAGTTGGTGAAGAAGTTGAAATAGTTGGTTTGAGAGATACTCAAAAGACAACTTGTACAGGTGTTGAAATGTTTAGAAAACTTCTTGAACAAGGTCAAGCAGGCGATAATGTTGGTATTCTTTTAAGAGGTACAAAGAGAGAAGATGTTGAAAGAGGTCAAGTTCTTTGTAAACCAGGAAGCATTCACCCACATACAAAATTCAAAGCTGAAATATATGTTTTGACTAAAGAAGAAGGTGGTAGACATACTCCATTCTTTAAAAATTACAGACCACAATTCTATTTCAGAACAACAGATGTTACTGGTGCTGTTACATTACCAGATGGTGTAGAAATGGTTATGCCAGGTGATAATGTTAAATTAGAAATTCACTTAATTGCTCCTATTGCTATGGAAAAAGGTCAAAAATTCGCTATAAGAGAAGGTGGCCATACAGTTGGTGCTGGTGTAGTTAGTGAAATTATTGAATAGTTTTATTAATTAGTCCCTATGAAAATAGGGACTTTTAGGGGTATAGCTCAGCTGGTAGAGTAGCGGTCTCCAAAACCGTCGGTCGAGGGTTCGAATCCTTCTGCCCCTGCCAATGTTTATAGTTAGTTTATGAGATTATTAAATTATTTTAGAGATGTTATAAAAGAGGCAAAAAACGTTAATTTTCCATCATATAAAGATGTTAAAATTACATCTATTATAATTTTAATTTTATTACTTTTATTTATGATGTTTATTGGTTTTTCCGATTTTATTATTTCTAAATTGATAAAAATGTTTTTGGGTATTATATAATGGATTTCAAATGGTATACACTTGCAGTTTATTCAGGAAGCGAAGCAAAAGTTGCTAAAGATATTAATAAATTAGCTGAGGTTGATGTTGAAAATATAAAAGAGGCTTTTGTTCCTGTTAAAAAAATATTTAAAGTTGTAAAAGGCAAGAAAGTTGAATCAACTCAAAAAGTTTTTCCTAATTATATATTTGTTAATATTATAGCAAATAGAAATACTATTGATAAATTGAGAACCTTACCTAAGGTTATGGGTTTTTTAGGAAACAATCCATTAAAACCAGAAATTGTTTCAGAAGATAAAATAAAAAAAATGAAACAAGAAGCAGAAGAGGACTTAGTTTTTGAAGACGATAAGTTTGAAGTTGGAGAAACTGTTAGAATTAAAGATGGACATTTTGAATCCTTTACTGGTGTTATAGAAAGTAAAGATGATAGTAAGAATATTTTGAGGATTGCTATATCAATATTTGGTAGAACTACTAATATAGATATTGATTCTTCAAAAGTAGAAAAAATTTGATTATTTTTTTATTAACTTTTAAAGTGTGGAATTATGGCTCCTAAAAAGGAAATTATAGCTACAATTAGTTTACAGGTTCCAGTTGCGAAAGCAAATCCTGCACCACCTATTGGTCCTGCTTTGGGTCAAAGAGGTGTTAATATTATGGATTTCTGTAAACAATTTAATGCTTTAAAATTCAATTACGAAGCAGGTACACCTATACCTGTTGTAATTAGTGTTTATAAAGATAAAAGTTTTTCTTTTATCACAAAAGAACCACCTATGACATATTTAATTAAAAAAGCAGTAGGTATTAACAAAGGTTCTTCAAATACAGGTAAAGATGTTGCTGGTGTTATTACTACAAAGCAAATTGAAGAAATTGCAAAAATTAAAATGCCAGACATGAATACGAAAGACATTAAAGCTTGTATGGAAATGGTAAAAGGTTCTGCTTTATCTATGGGTTTACAAGTAAAAGAGGATTAGTTTATGGAAGAAAAAAAGATATATGATATAGCTACCGCCGTTAACTTGATAAAAGAAAACTCTGAGAAAAAACCTAGAAAGTTTGTTGAGACAGTTGATTTAATATTTAACTTAAATATTGATCCAAAACAATCTAATCAAAATATTAGAGGTTCTGTTGCTTTACCTGCTGGTTCAGGAAAAACTGTAAAAATAGTTGTTTTTACTGATGACGAATCTTTACAAAAAGAGTCTTTAAAAGCAGGAGCTGTAAAAGCTGGATTAACTGAATTAATGGCAGAGATTGAGGCTGGCTATTTAGATTTTGATTACTGTATAGCTACACCTGAAGCTATGAAAAGTTTAAGTAAAGTAGCTAAAAAATTAGGACCTAGAGGTTTAATGCCAAATCCTAAAAACGGTAATGTTACAGATGATGTACTTGGAGCTATTAAATTAGCTTTAAAAGGTAAAATTAATTTTAAGAATGATAAATTCGGTATAGTTCATACTATGGTTGGTAAAGTTAATTTTTCAAACGAAGATTTAATAACTAATATTAAAGCAGTTATAGCTGCAATTAAGGAATCTAAACCAGAAGTTATTAAAAATAAATATATTAAGTCTGTTTATTTAACTACAACTATGGGGCCCTCTGTGGCTATTGACATAACAAATAGCGGAGAATAGTTATGAATAAAACAGAAAAACAAAGTTCTATAGAATTAGCAAAGAGTATTTTATCAGAAAATCAAATGTGTATTCTTTTTAACTATAAAGGTTTAAATGCTGTCGATGTAGTTAAATTAAGAAATGATTTAAAAGATAAAAATGCTAATATGAAGATTTTAAAAAATACATTATTTAAGAAAGCTATTGAAGGAACTGAATTTGCTTTTTTGGATAAATATTTTCAAGATCAAGTAGCAATATCTTATTCTAAAGACCCTATTTCTTTATCAAATGTTTTAAATAATTTTGCTAAGGGCAATGATAATATTAAAATAATTGTTGCTTCTTTGGATGGTAAAGAAACAAACATTAATACCGTTGAAGAACTAGCTTCTTTGGGTTCATTAGACGATGTAAGAGCAAGATTTATTGGAGTGTTGAGAGCACCTGGTTCACAATTAGCTAGAGTGTTGACAGCCTACAAAGAAAAATTAGAAGCTTAATTTATTTATTAACAATTAAAAAGGTTATAAAATGACTGAAAAATTAGAAAAAATAGTTGAAGAATTATCAACTTTAAGCGCATTAGAAGTTGCTGAATTAGCAAAAATGTTAGAAGAAAAATGGGGTGTTACTGCAGCTGTTGCTGTTGCTGCTGCTCCTGCTGGCGGTGCTGCTGCTGCTGAAGAAAAAGATGAATTCACAGTTGTATTAGAATCTGCTGGTGATAACAAAATTAATGTTATTAAAGAAATTAGAACTATTACAGGTCTTGGATTAAAAGAAGCTAAAGATCTAGTTGATGGTGCTCCTAAAACAGTTAAAGAATCAGTTAAAAAAGAAGAAGCAGAAGAGATAAAGAAAAAATTAGAAGCAGCAGGTGCTACTGTTAAATTATCTTAGTATTTTTTAGTAGAGTCTATTAAAAATAGACTCTATATTTATGATTCTTTTAACAATTAAAAAGGTAATTAAGTGAAAACTTTTAATAATTCTAATTGTACATTAAGAAGAAGTTTTTCTAACAGGGTAGATGATAATTTTATCCCTGATTTAATTTTTTTACAAAAAGATTCTTTTGATTCTTTTATATGCCTTGATAATAATGATGAAGAAAAGAAAAAATCCTCTAAAGTTCAAGAAGTTTTAGAGTCTTTTTTCCCTTTAACAGATAATAATAAAAATATAGTTTTAGAATTTATAAATTACAGAGTTGGCGATATAAAATATAATGTAAAAGAATGTATTAATTCTGGTAGGACTTATTCTGTTCCTTTACATGCTATGTTAAGACTTTTAGTTCTTACTGATGAAGGAAACAAAAAAGAAATAAAAGCAATAAAAGAACAAGAAGTTTTTTTATGTGATATGCCTCTAATGACTAACAACGGAACTTTTATTATTAATGGTATAGAAAGAGTTGTTGTTTCTCAAATGAGAAGAGCGCCAGGGGTATTTTTTGATAGCGAAGATTCTAAAATGTTTGCTGGCAAAAGCTATACAGCAAAAATAATTCCTATTGCAGGATCTTGGCTTGATTTCGAATATGATGGTATGGACTTATTATATTTTAGAATAGATAAGAAAAGAAAGATACCAATTAGTTATTTGTTTAAAATATTAGGAATGTCATTTCAAGATGTATTATCATACTATTATAAAGAGTATAATTTAGAATATAAAAACAAATACTGGACTATAGATTTTGACTATGACAATTCTTTAGGAAAAAGTTTTGATTACGATATAGTAGATTTTTCTACAAAAGAGGTTATTATCCCTAGAGGAAGAAAAATTACAAAAGTTCTTTTAAAAAAAATAAAAGATACTGGTTTTGTTAGATATATTATTCCAGATACATCAAAAGATTCTTTTGTTTTATTAAAAGACATAATTGATAAAGATAGTGGAGAAGTGTTATTCTCTGCTGGAACTTTATTAGATTCTGAAAAACTAAACAATTTATCTAAAATAAAAATAAACGAAGTATCTGTAGTTATACCTGAATCTTCTGAAATTGGTCATTATATATATAATAGTTTATTAGTAGAAAAAGATAAGAGTGTTGAATCTATTTTTTTCGATATTTATAAAATTGTTAGGCTTTCTGAAGAGCCAGCTAATTTTGAGAGCGCTGAAAAGTTTGTTAATGGTTTATTTTTTAGCAATAAATACAACTTGTCTGACGTAGGTAGGATGAAAGCTAATTATAGACTAGGTATAGATGTTTCTTTGGATACATTACATTTAACAAAAGAAGACATATTAGCTACTATAAAAATATTAAATAAACTAAAACATAATGAAGAAAAAACAGACGATATTGACAACTTAGCAAACAGAAGATTAAGATGTACAGGCGAACTAATGGAGGTTCAGTTTAGAGCTGGTATGGCAAAAGTTGAAAGAACTATTTTAGAAAAAATGAACTCTTTAGAGTCAGAAACAATAGTTCCACAAAACTTAATAAATACAAAACCATTGACTAGTACAATAACAGACTTCTTTAATACTTCTCAATTATCTCAGTTTATGGATCAAACTAATCCGTTATCAGAATTGGGTCATAAAAGAAGAATTACAGCTTTAGGACCTGGTGGATTGACTAGAGAAAGAGCTGGTTTTGATGTAAGAGATATTCACTATACACATTATGGTAAAATATGTCCTATTGAATCTCCAGAGGGTGGTAATATTGGTCTTATTAATAGTTTATCAATATTTGCTAGAACTAATAAATATGGTTTTATTGAAACACCATACAGAAAAGTTAAAAATGGGGTTTTGACGGACGAAGTTGTATATTTATCTGCTATTGAAGAATCTGGTAAAATATTTAGTTCTTATAATGTTGAACTAGACAAAAATAATAAAATATTAAATGATCTAGTTATTTGTAGAAAAGATAGTGAAATTATTACTGTAACACCAGAAGAAATTGATTATATCGATATTTCTCCTAGACAATTAATATCTGTTGCTACTGGTTTGGTACCTTTCTTAGAAAGTAACGAATCAAGAAGGGTGTCAATGGGTGCGAACATGTTAAAGCAAGCTGTTCCTTTAATGAAATTAGAGGCACCTCTTGTTGGAACCGGAGTTGAGAGAATAGTTGCTAAATTTTCAAACTGTGGTGTTGTAGTTGCAGAGAATGATGGTATAGTTAAATATGTTGATTCTAATAAAATAGTTGTTGAAGAGCTACAAGAAGAGGGTTTATCTAAAATACGAACATACGAATTAGATAAGTATTTAAGAACTAATAATGATACAATGCTAAATCAAAATCCTATTGTATCTATAGGACAACAAATCAAAAAAAATGAAGTTATAGCAAATAGTCAAAATATAGATAATGGAGAGTTAGCATTGGGTAAAAATGTATTAGTTGCTTTCTCTACTTGGGATGGTTATAATTATGAAGACTCAATTTTAATATCTGAAAGATTAGTTAGAGATGATACTTTTACTTCTATTCATTTAGAAGAGTTTGAAATTGAAGCTAAAGATACAAGATTGGGGCCAGAAGAAATTACAAGAGATATACCTAATGTTAGTGAAGAATTATTGAAAAAACTTGACGAAACTGGTATAGTTTATATTGGTGCTCATATTAAACCAGGAGATATTTTAGTTGGTAAAACTACACCTAAAACAGAGGCTCCTCAAACACCAGAAGAAAAACTTTTAAAGAGTATTTTTGGTGAAAAGGCTATGGATGTTAAAGATTCTTCTTTATATGTTCCACCTAGTGTTGTATCAGGAACTGTTATAGATGTAAAAGTTTATACTAGAAATGGTTTAGAAAAAGATGAAAGAGCTAGATTTATAGATAACTGTAAAATTGAAAATTTGGCAAAAAATAGGGATATAGAAATATCAATATTAAGAAAATCCTTGATAGATAAAATTAAGCCATATATTTTAAATAAACCTATAGACAAAAATATAGACAAATTTAAAAAAGGTTCAATTATTACAGATGATTTACTTGATGAATTGTCAAATGCTTCTTTACAAAAAATATCTATTGAAGATAAAGAAGTAATGTCGAAAATATCTGCTTTATTTAAAGAATTTAAAGATTCTATCGAAAAGAAAGAAAAGATATTTAACGATAACGCTTCAAAAGTTAAAGAGTGTGACGAATTACCACAAGGAACATTAAAAAAAGTTAAAGTTATTATAGCTACAAAACAAAGAATCCAAGCTGGTGATAAAATGGTCGGTAGATATGGTAATAAAGGTGTTATATCCAAAATTATTCCAGTTGAAGATATGCCTTATATGGATGATGGAACTCCTATTGATATTTTATTAAGTCCATTAGGTGTTCCTTCTCGTATGAATATTGGACAAGTTTTGGAAACCCATCTTGGTTTTGCTTCTGTTAAACTTGGCAAACAAATAGAAGAACTATTAAATAACTTTAATAAAGATAGGGCAAAAAAAATTAGAGAGAAATTATTAAGAATATACAAAGTAGAAAAAGAAGTTGATTATATAAATTCTTTAAGTGATGACGATCTAATAGAACTTGCCGAAGAGTTAAAGAAAGGTGTTCCTTTTGAAACCGGTTCTTTTGAAAACATATCTATTGAAACAATAGAAGAATTAATGGAAGAGGCTGGTATAGATAAAATTGGACAAGTTAAATTAATAGATGGTAGAACAGGTGAATATTTTGACAGACCATTAACAATAGGTTATATGTATATGTTAAAATTACATCACTTAGTTGATAATAAAATCCATGCTAGAGCAACTGGTCCTTATAGTTTGATTACTCAACAACCATTAGGTGGCAAGTCTCACTTTGGTGGACAAAGATTTGGAGAAATGGAATGTTGGGCATTACAAGCTTATGGTGCAGCCTATACATTACAAGAAATGTTAACAATTAAATCTGATGATATAGTTGGAAGATTGAAAATCTATGAATCTATAGTTCAAGGATCTCAAAGTTTTACTTGTGGAACTCCTGAATCATTTAACGTAATGGTTAAAGAAGTTAGATCGTTAGGTTTAAATCTTGAACTTATCAAGAAATAAAAATTATTAGAGAGGAGAAATCTCCTCTCATTATTAATAAAAAAAGAGTTATAATATGACATTAGATGGAACTTCTTCTTTTGGATTAATGAATATAAGTAATCAAGTATTAGATTCTACTGATTTTAATGCTTTAAAGATTTCTATTGCTAGTCCTGAAAAAATAAAATCTTGGTCTTATGGTGAGGTAACAAAACCAGAAACTGTTAATTATAGAACATTTAAGCCAGAGAAAGATGGTCTATTTTGCGCAAAGATTTTTGGTCCAGTTAAAGATTACGAATGTCTTTGTGGAAAATATAAAAGAATTAAGTACAAAGGTATAGTTTGTGAAAAATGTGGTGTAGAAGTTACAAGCTCTAAAGTTAGAAGAGAAAGAATGGGACATATAGAGCTTGCAGCACCTGTTTCTCACATATGGTTCTTAAAGTCTTTACCATCACGAATTAGTGTATTACTTGATATTATGCCAAAATATATAGAAAAAGTTATATATTTTGAAATGTATATAGTTACAGATGGGAAAATGACTCCATTAGAAAATGGACAATTATTGACTGAGGAAGAATATAATAACTATAAAGAAGAATATGGCGATGATGCTTTTGATGCTGGAATAGGTGCCGAAGCTATTAGAAAACTTTTAGCCGATATAGATTTAGAAAAATTAAAAATAAAATTAAGAAATGATCTATTAGAAACAAAATCAGAATTAAAAAAATCTAAAATAATTAAAAGATTAAGTATAGTTGAGGCATTTTTAGAATCTGGCAATAAACCAGAATGGATGATCTTAACAGTATTACCGGTAATTCCACCTGATATTAGACCATTAGTTCAATTGGATGGTGGTAATTTTGCTAGTGCTGATTTAAATGAACTATATAGAAGAGTTATTAATAGAAACAACAGACTTAAAAAATTAATAGAATTAGGTGCTCCTGATATAATTATTAGAAATGAAAAAAGAATGTTACAAGAATCTGTTGATTCTTTGTTAGATAATACTAGAAGTGCAAACCCAGTAAAAGCAACTAATAAGAGAGCCTTGAAATCTTTAAGTGATATGTTAAAAGGTAAACAAGGAAGATTTAGACAAAATTTATTAGGAAAAAGGGTTGACTATTCAGGTCGTTCAGTAATTGTTGTTGGACCTAACTTAAAATTAAATCAATGTGGTATTCCTAAAAAAATGGCTCTGGAATTGTTTAAGCCGTTTATTTATGCTAAACTAGAATTGTATGGTATCTCTAATGGTATTAGACATTCAAAAAGACTTGTAGAAAATGAAGTAAAAGAGGTATGGGATATTTTAGAAGAGGTTATTCAAGAACATCCTGTATTATTAAATAGAGCTCCAACACTACATAGATTAGGTATTCAAGCTTTTGAACCATTATTAATTGAGGGTAAAGCTATTCAATTGCACCCATTAGTATGTAAAGCTTTCAATGCTGACTTTGATGGTGACCAAATGGCTGTTCATATACCATTATCTATTGAGGCGCAAACAGAAGCCAGAGTATTAATGATGTCTACAAATAATATATTAAATCCACAAGATGGCAAGCCAAACATTATACCATCTCAAGATATGTTATTAGGTATATATTATTTGACATTAGAACCTGTAAATGGAAATTCTGGTAGACCAAATATAGCAATTTCTAATAAAGACGAATTAGAACATGCTTTATTTTCTAAAAGAATTGGTTTACATACACCGATATATTTTAGATATCCTATCAAAAATAGTAATGGAACAATAGAATATAAAAAAGTTGTTACAACCCCTGGTAGAGAAAAAGTATTTGACCTTTTACCAGATATATGTAAAGAAAAATATGGTTTTACACTTGTAAATTCTCCATTAGGAAAAAAAGAAATATCTAAAATAATAAACATAGTTTATAGAGAGACAGATCAGATTGAAACTGGTAGATTTTGTGATGATATAATGAGATTGGGATTTAAAAACTCAACATTATCAGGTATATCTATTGGTAAAGATGATATGTCTATTCCTGCTGAAAAAGAAGAATTAATTAATAAAGCAAACGAAGAAGTTAAAAATATTGATAATCAATACCAAGAAGGTTTCATAACATCAGGAGAAAGATACAACAAGATAATCGAAATATGGAACGCTTGTACTAATGATGTTAAAAAATCAGCTATGGCTAATATATCTAAAGATAAAACACCAACAGCTAATTCTTTATATTTAATGGTTTCTTCTGGTGCAAGGGGTAACGATACAAATATTCAGCAAGCCTGTGGTATTAGAGGTTTGTTAGCTAAACAAAATGGTGAAATTATTGAAACTCCTATTTTATCAAACTTTAAAGAAGGACTTTCGGTTTTAGAATATTTCTTATCAGCACATACTGGTAGAAAATCAATGGTAGATACAGCTTTAAAAACTGCTAATGCGGGTTATTTAACAAGAAGACTTGTAGATGTAGCTCAAGATTGTATAGTAGTTGATGAAGATTGTGGTACTACTGAAGGTATTACAATGGAAGCTAAAATTGAAAACGGTATAGTTAAAACTACATTGGCTTCTAAGATTACTGGTAGAACTGCTTTAGATGATATTATTAATCCTGAAACTAAAGAAATTATTGTAAAGGGTGGGGATTTAATAAATGAAAAAGAAGCAGACGCTATTGAAAAAGCTGGTATTAAACAAGTAAAAGTTAGATCTATTTTAACATGTAAACATAAAAATGGTATATGTGCTAAATGTTATGGTAGAGATTTAACCACAAAAAGACTTGTTAGTATTGGTGAAGCTGTAGGTGTTATAGCAGCACAAGCTATCGGTGAACCTGGAACACAATTAACAATGAATACTAGACACTTAGGTGGTGCTACATTAGGTGATAATGAATCTAATATATCAGCTCCAGAAGAAGGTATTTTAAAAATTAAAAATAAAGTTTCAGTTATAAATAGAGAAGGACAAGAAGTAATTATAAATAAAGATACTGAATTTTTAATAGAAAATAACGGTAAAATTGTTGCTAAATACGCTATTCCTTTTGGAGCTACTGTTTTATTAAAAGATGGTACAAAAGTTAAAAAAGGAGATTATTTAGCAGAATGGGATCCTTATAACTATTTAATAATTGCTACACAAGATGGTGTAATTGAATATAAAGACCTAGTAGAAGGTGTTTCTTTAAAAGAAAAAATAGATGAATCTACAGGATTATCTTCTAAAAATGTTATTGATTGGAGAAGATTTAATAGTAAACAGCCAATAAAACCATCATTAAATATTAATAATGGCAAAAATAGTGTAAATTATGAATTATTTATTGGTAGTATATTAAATGTTGCTAATGGTCAAGAAGTAAAAGTTGGTGATATTTTAGCTAGAACTCCTAAAGATTCTATTAAAAATAAAGATATTACTGGTGGTCTTCCAAGAGTTGCTGAATTATTTGAAGCTAGAAGACCTAAAAATTATGCTGTAATGTCTGCTGTAGATGGAACAGTTGTATTTAATGAAAGAGATTATAAAACAAAAAGAATTATTACAATAGTTCCTGATAATCCAGAAGATAAAGAAATAACTTATACGATTCCAAAAGGAAAACATCTTTTTATTAACAATGGAGACAAAGTTAAAAAAGGTGATGAAATTATGGATGGAGATAAAGTTCCACACGATATTTTACAAATATTAGGTATTGAGGCATTTGATAAATATATGGTTGAAGAGATTCAAAAAGTTTATGAAATGCAAGGTATTTCAATAAACGATAAACACATTGAAATTATATTAAGTACAATGCTTAAAAAAGTAGAAGTTGTTGATTCTGGTGAAACTACTTTATTGGTTGGAGAAACATTAGATAAATCTGATTTTGAAGCTATAAATAAAAAAGCCGAAGAAGATGGTTTAAAACCAGCAAGAGGTGAAAATGTACTACTTGGTATAACAAGATCATCCCTACAAACAAAATCATTTATATCTGCTGCTTCATTCCAAGAAACTGTTAAAGTATTAACAGATGCTTCTATTGAAGGAAAAACAGATAATCTTGAGGGATTAAAAGAAAATGTTATTGTTGGTAAATTAATTCCTGCTGGAACTGGATTTTTAATTGCCAAAATGAAAAAAGAAGCAGAATTAACCAACAATATTGTTGAAGAATAGAGGGGGAAACCCCTCTTTATAAAGAGGTTTTATGGTTTTATTTTATCCAAAAAGTGTTTTTACAGATCCAAGAATCAAAAGAACCGCTGTTGCTTCTGATATTGATGATGTAGATAATAATGAAAAACTAGAAGAGGAATTTTTTGAAAATCATGATGATGAAAAAAATGAAGAAAATATAACTTATGAAGAAGACCTAAAAGACGATTATATAGAAAATAAAGTTGAAAAAAAGGAAGAAGATAGTGATGATTATTATGAAGAATATTATGATGATTATGAAGAATATTATGATGATTATGAAGAAGAATACTATGATGAAGAGGAAGAATATGAAGATGATTTTAGTAAAAACCATAAAAATAATTTAGATTTTAATAATTACAACAATATAAATATCAACAGAAAACACACAAGACAAAATACTGGAAATATTAGTGATGATCTTGATTTATATAATGAAATATATAAACAAGATAATTATAATAATTTATTAAATAATAACCATAATAAAAAAGATACAACCATTAAAAATATAGTTAATAATTCTAATAGTGGTAGTATAACAAACAATATAAATGATTTAAATCATATTCAGAAAGAAAATCAAGTAGATAGCAGTTTAAACAAAAAAGAATTGCCTAAAACCGAAACCGAAAAAGAAGTAGAAAAAGAAGACAATTTTATTTATTCTTCTGTTTTAGAATTTACTGCTTATGTGCCAGACTGTTCTTATACTGATACTTATGAAAAAATAGATAAGAACTTATATTGTGAACCAAATAGACATATTGATGACAATGAATTATTAGAATTAATAAGAAAAAGACCAGATATAGAATCTTTAGATATATCTAATTGTGATAAAATAACAAACTTTTCAATTTTAAACAATCTAAAAAATCTTAAAGAACTAAATGTGAATAATTGTGATCACTTTTCTGATCTTAACTCTATATCTGGTTGTAAAAAATTAAAAGTTTTAAATATAGGAAATACATTTGTCAAGAATTTAGATCCTATATCTAATTTTAAAGAATTACAATCTTTAAATTGTGCCTGTTTAAGTATTAATAACATAAACGGATTAAGTGAGTGTGAAAAAATAAGAGATCTTACTTTATGGAACTGTTTTTCTTTACAAGATATAAGTGGTATAGAAAACAAACAAGAGTTGAGATTCTTAGATATAGATTCAACATCTGTCTCAGATTTATTTCATGTATCTACATGTTATAATTTAGAGTTTTTATTTATGGATAATTGTAATAAAATTGATGATATATATGCTCTTTCAACTTTATATAAATTAAAATGTCTTTTATTTGATAGTAAGAACATTATATTGCCAGAGCAGATGGAGGTTTTTTCATATTTAACAAATATGGTTTGTTTAACTCTATCTGGTAGAAGAATAGTTAATATAAAAGATTTAAGTGGTTTAATAAATTTAAAAGAATTAACTTTAAATGGATGTAATATAACTGATTTATCTCCTTTAGAAAATATTACAGGACTAGAAAAATTGGATTTAACAGCAAATTCAAATTTGAGAGATTTATCACCAATATATAAACTTACTAAATTGAAGAAGTTGTTAGTTGGTGGTGGTGGAAGTGCGGCTGGTAAGGTTGGTAATGCGAAAGGAGCAGCAACTTCGACAATGATTATAGAGAATATAGACGTTGTTAGAAATTTTGATAAATTAGTGGAAATTGATTTAAACACAAATATTAAATTAAAAGATATATCCCCCTTGGAAGTATGTAAAGATATGGAGGAAATTAATTTAAGTAAATGTACACAATTAGAAGATGTGTCTGTTTTAGGAAAGTTAATGAAGATTACAAAACTTAATTTAACATCTTGTCCTAAAATAAAAGAATTATATTTTTTAAGAAATCTTCCAGAATTATTAGAATTACAATATAATGGAACAATTGCTAATACTTCAGGTTTAGTTAGTGTATTAAAAAGATGTAACGGTATCTATTTGTTAAAAGGTAATGATGCCGATATATTATCTCAGGCAATGTTAATATCTGGCAAGAAAAAGACCAAATTGACCAAGAGTTTTAGTAAATATTTAAAAAATGATAAAAAATAATATTCAAGATTTTGTTTATTTAAAAGAGAATGATATAGTTATTCATATAGAATATGGACTTGGACAGTTTATATGTATAGAAAATATAAAATTAAACAATATAGAAAACGACTTTATTAGAATCAAATATGGAGATAACACTTTTTTACTTGTTCCTGTTGAAAATTTTGATTTAATTACAAAATATAGTGATTATAATCCTAATATAAAACTTGATAGATTATCAAAAAATACTTGGTCTACTAGAAAAACAAAAATTAGAAAAAATCTTAATAATATTGCTAAAAAATTAATAAATCTAGCAAGTTTAAGAAAAACAAAAAAAGGCCAGATTTTTACAGTTAATTCTGGTTCTTATGAGGATTTTTGCAATGATTTTATTTTTACTCCAACTAAAGATCAATTGCGATCAACACAAGAAATAATTGATGATTTATCAAGTGGAATTATAATGGATAGGTTGCTTTGTGGAGATGTTGGTTTTGGTAAGACAGAAGTAGCAATGAGAGCTAGTTTTGTAGTTGTAGATAATAAATACAAGGGGCAGGTTTGTATAGTTGTTCCTACAACTTTGTTATGTAGACAGCATTATAAACAATTTATTGATAGATTTAAAAATACAGATTTTAAAATTGCTTCTTTATCAAGATTTACGACAGCAAAAGAAAAGAAAGAAATAATTAATAATTTGAAAAATGGAGATATTGATATTATAATAGCTACACATTCTATTTTAGGAAAAGGAATTGAATTTAAAAATCTAGGTTTATTAATAGTTGATGAAGAACAACTTTTTGGGGTTAGTCAAAAAGAAAAATTAAAAGAATTAAAAAGTAATGTTCACACTTTATATATGTCAGCAACTCCTATACCTAGAACTTTACAAATGTCTATATCTGGTTTAAAAGACTTGTCTATTATGACTGAACCACCAATAAATAGAGTAGCAATAGAAACTGTAATATGTGAATATGATGCTAATAAAATTAAAAAAGCCATAGAATTTGAATTAAGTAGAGGCGGAAGAGTATTTGTTGTTGTACCAAGAATTGCTGATATTAGAGAAGTTGAGTTTAATTTAACAAAAATTATTCCAGATTTACAATATTGTATAATACATGGTCAAATGACAAGCGATAAAATTGATGTTTTAATGAATGATTTTTATGATGGAAAATATAATGTTTTAATAGCTACTACAATAGTTGAAAGTGGAATTGATATTCCTATTGCTAATACTATGATTATATATAAAGCAAATCATTTTGGATTAACTCAAATATATCAATTAAGGGGCAGGGTTGGTAGAAGTGGAGATAAGGCTTATACTTATTTAATTGTAAAAAAAACAGATAATATTAGTGAATTATCAAGAAAAAGATTATCTATAATAGAAAATATAAAAACTTTAAATGCTGGTTTTGCTATAGCAAATGAAGATTTAGACATTAGAGGATCAGGAAATATTTTAGGTGAAGAACAAACAGGTCATTTAAAAGATATTGGTATAGAATTATATAATAAAATGTTAAAAGAAGCAATTAAAAATAATTCTTTTAATGAAGATAACAATATAGAATATGAAGATTATTCTCCAGAAATAAAGTTAAATGTTTCAACTATAATACCTATAAATTATATATCCAAAAATGAAGAAAAGATTTTTTATTATAAAAAAATTGCTAATGCAGAAGATAATGATTATATAGAGGCTATAAAAAATGAAATTGTGTGGAAGTATGGTTCTTTACCAGAAAGCGTTGAAAATCTTTTTAAAATAACAATTATTAAAAATAAATGTAAAAAATTTAATATACAAAAATTATCTTTAAATAATGGAAATATTTTTGTTTCTTTTTATAAAAATAATTTTGTTGGTTCTGAAAAGTTATTAAAATATTGTTTCTCAAGAGATAGTTTGATAAAATTGAAACAAAATGAAATAGAATATATTTGTAATAACAATATTGATATATTTGAGAATACAGAAGAATTAATAAAACTACTAGATAGTTTTTGTAATAATTTTTAGTTTTTTTATATAATATTGTTTATATTATTAAATATCTTGTACCAATAAATTTTGATTTATAGCGTTAGCTCTCATTGAATTTATTGTATCCCTTTCTTCTGTAAAAGCTAAAAGATCTTTTCCTGTTAGTCTTTTTAGAGGAGTTGATCTTAATCTTGAAGGATTTATTCTTTCTCCTTTGTATATTAAACCATAATGTAGATGCGGGCCACTTGATAAACCAGTGGCTCCAACATAGGCAATAACCTCACCCTGTTTAACTTTTTTACCAACTCTTATTCCTTTGGCCATTCTTGATATATGAGCATATTCTGTTGTATAGGTATTGTTATGTTTAATTGATATATAATTACCAAAACCACCACCACAGTATCTATCTCCAACTCTACAACCAGTAACAACTTTTGTAATAGTTCCATTACCAGCTGCATAAAACGGAGTTCCTATTGGAGCTGCAAAGTCTATACCCTTATGAGCTCTTGTATAACCTAAAACTGGATGTTTTCTACTACTTGTAAAGCCAGAGCTTATCCTAGCTCCATTTATTGGTGTTCTTAATAAAGATTTTTGTGTACTTATACCATTTTCATTATAGTAATTTCCATCCACAAATCTATATATTTTATGATCTTCTTTATTTGCATGTAAATTAGCATATATTATATCTCCATTTTTTACTTTTTTACCATTTTCTGTATAGTAACCCTCAAAGACAACTTCTAACCAATCGCCTTTTTTAATATCACGTTGAAAGTCTATATCAAAACTATAATAATTTATTAAATTAGCAACTATATCTGGGGAAACACCAGCATTAACTGAATCTAAATAAACGCTATTTGATATATTAACTATGAATTTATTATATGTTTTAGATAAATTAACATCTTCTTTTATAGCTACAAAACCACCATCCTTATTTTTTGATACAGTTATTTCTTTTAGCATGTTATCATCTATAATTCTTAGTTCTTCTAATTTTATTTCTTTATTAATTTTATTATCTAGGGATTCAGCATCGTTTTTATATTTTATAAATAATTTTTGTCCTATTTTTAAGTTGTTTGTATTATATACAGTTTTTAATGTATTTATACAATCATAAGCTTCATTGCTTTCTACCCCAACAATATTTATTAATATATTTATTAAATTGTCTCCTCTTCTTATTTTATAAACTACATCTTTATAATATGTTGGTAGATCTATATTTAATGGATTGTTTACAGTTAATTCCAATGGTTCATTTTTTATTAATTCTCTATTTCTATCTATATTTTTTTTAAAGTCTACATATGTAAAAAAAGCTACTATTAATAAAAATAGTAATACAAACATTAGTAAAAATATAGTTTTATATATACCTATATCGGAATATACAGATATGTTTTTAAAGCTAAAGTTTATATTATCCATTGTTTTATATGAAATATATGGTTTTTTTTCTTTTATAAAAATACTTCTTATAAATAAAGAAATTTCTCTTAAAATTTTTTTTATTTTTTTAAACATAAAATACTTGACTATTTTAAAAAAAAAGTTATAATTAAGGAGATAATAATTTAAAATTATTAAAAAACAATAAAAATTTGAGGGTGATATGACGGGCTTGAATCTAAAAGTTAACGATTACTGTGTTTATAATACACATGGTATCGCTAAGGTGGTTGAGATAAAGGAAATAAATGTAGCTGGTATAGAAAGTAAATGCTTAGTTTTATATTTTGAAAAAGAAAAATTAAATTTAATGGTTCCTTATAAATTTAAGGAAAATGGAGATATTAGGAGATTATCTACTCCTGAAGAATTAGATAAAGTATTTGATATTCTTAAATGTGGAGTTAAAAAACT
Source organism: uncultured Alphaproteobacteria bacterium (assembly GCA_949288805.1). Taxonomy (GTDB): domain Bacteria; phylum Pseudomonadota; class Alphaproteobacteria; order Rickettsiales; family UBA1997; genus RGIG8782. The sequence goes on from CASELL010000006.1 coordinate 87,379, forward strand.
CAAAGGTATGTGGAGCAGAAGAGCTAAAGAATATAGAGATAAAATCAATTCTGGTGATATATACCAAATCGCAGAAGTTCTTAAAGATTTAATTAGAGATGTTGATGAAGCCGATAGATCATATAGTGAAAAAACTATTTATGATATGGCTATTTATAGATTAGCATCTGAAATGTCATTAGTTAAAAAAATATCTTATGAAGAAGCAGAAAAACAAATAATAACAATTGCTAAAGAAAGAGTTGCATCAAAAGATATTAAAGAAGCTTAATTTTATATTAAAAACCTTCATTAAAATTATTTATCCCAATAGATGTATATCTTGTAAGAAAATAATTGAGGACGAAGGTTTTTGTATTGATTGTTGGAAAAAATTAGTATTTATAGGTTCTAAAAGATGTAGATGTTGTGGCAAGCCACTTAATAGTGAAAGTTTTATATGTGCTTCTTGTTTGAGTAAGAAGTATTATTTTGATCAAAATATTAGTGTTTTTGTTTATAATAGAACTATAGCCAAAGCCATTTTTGAATTTAAGTTTAAAGATAAAACTTTTTTGTCTAAAAAATTTGCAGATTTAATGAAAAACAATATTAATAATTTTAGTTATAAAATTGATTATATAGTTTCGGTACCTATGCATTTAAACAGATTACGAAAAAGAGGTTATAATCAATCTTTTCTTTTAGCTAATGATCTATCTAATTTAACTAATATTGATTTTATTAAAGATTTATTAATCAAAACAAAAAATACAAACAGACAGGTTGGATTAAACTTTAAAGAAAGAAAAATAAATCTGAAAAATTCTTTTTCAATAAAAGATAAGTATAAAGATATAATAAAAGATAAAAATATATTAATTATAGACGATGTTTTTACTACTGGTTCTACAATTAATGAATGTGCTAAAGTATTAAAATTATATGGTAAAGTAAATAAAGTCATGTCTTTTACTATTGCTAAAACAAATAAAAATAATTAATGTTGTTATTTTAAAAAAAGTTTTTTATTATATAATATAACAAACAAATTTTTTTTGTATGAGAAATAATGGAACTTTGATATTGCTTTGTTTAGGATTATTATTAATGGGTATTTATTTTTCCCTATTTGGTTTTAGTATGAATAAAGCAACTAGAATAGGACAATACGTTGGTATTGGTGCTATAGTATTTTTTATAATAGATGAAACATTTAAACAAGGTTGATTTAATGTTCACTATTGCTATTGTTGGTAGACCTAATGTTGGTAAATCTACTCTTTTTAACAAATTAGTAGGAAAGCCTATTGCCATAGTAAATGATTATGCTGGTGTTACAAGAGATAGAAAAGAGGCTATTGGAAATATAGGTCCAATGGAGTTTAGAGTTATTGATACTGCTGGTTGGTCAATTAATGATGGTAAGAAAGAATATGAAAAAAAAATGGTAGAACAAACAGAAGTTGCGATTAAAGAAGCAGATTTATGTTTGTTTGTTGTAGATTATAGATCGGGAATAACCGAAATAGATCTAACATTTGCTGAACATTTAAGAAAAATAAAAACCCCTGTAATTTTACTTGCTAATAAATATGATACAAATAAAGAGCCTATTTTTGATAAAGAATATTATAAATTAGGTTTTAATCTTCCAATTCCTGTATCAGCAGAACATAATAATGGTTTTAACTTGTTATACGATGCAATAGAACCTTATTATAATAAATACGAAGAAAGAATTAAAGATATAGAAGAAGTTAATAATATTGATGTTGATGAAAAAAAGGAAGATAAACCATTACAAATAGCAATAGTTGGTAGACCAAATGCTGGTAAATCTACATTAATAAATCAATTTTTAGGTTATGATAGAGTTATAACTGGCGAGGAGGCAGGAATTACTAGAGATTCAATCGCTATTGATTGGGAATATAAAAATAGAAAAATAAAATTAATTGATACAGCAGGAATTAGAAAAAAAAGAAATATTGATGAAAATCTTGAAAAAATGTCTGTTGATGAATCAATGAGATCAATAGTTTTTGCACAAGTTGTTATTATGATGATAGATGCTACAAGAGCTTTTGACGAGCAAGATTTATCAATAATATCAATATTAGTTAAAGAAGGTAGAGGTGTAGTTTTTGCTATCAATAAATGGGACATGATAGTTGATAAACATAAGTTTATGAATGAATCTATTAAAATAATTGAAAAGAATGTTCCTGAATTAAAAGGCTGTCCAATAGTTCCTATATCTGCTTTGAATGGACATAATATTGATAAATTAATGAATGCTGTTTTTGATGTTTTTAAAGATTGGGATAAACATATACCTACTTCTAAATTAAATCAATGGCTAAGAATGGTTGAAGAAGATCATACACCACCTTTATTTAGAGGTAAAACAACAAAATTAAAATATATCACACAGGCTAAAAGGCGACCACCTACGTTTGTAGTTTTTACAAATAGTCCTGACAGACTAAAAAGTACAAATTATGATAGATATTTAGTAAATAGATTAAGAGAAGATTTTAATTTAAAAAATACTCTTGTTAGAATATTATTAAGAAAAACAGAAAATCCATATGATAAAAGAAAATAATTGTTTATTTTGTAATAATCCAGAGCATGTTGTTGCTGAAACCGATAATTTTTATATAAAAGTTGGCAAATCAATAGTTACAGAAGGACATGTAATGATTATTAGTAAGGAACATTTAAAAGCTATTTTTGCTATGAATGATTCTTTATTAAATGAATTTATAACTTTAAAAGATAAATTAACAAAATTTTTACAAGATAGATATTTTGATCCATTTATAGTAGAACATGGTGGAGTTATGCAGAGTGTTTTTCATGGACATATGCATTTTGTTCCTAGAAAAAGTAATTTTTACAATGAGCAAGATCAATTTAAAAATATGGTAGAAGACTATCTAAAAAAACATGAAGAAATTAAATATGAAGATATAAATAATCTAAATAGAGTTTTAGATATTTTTAAAGAAGATAATGAATATTTATATTTTGAACAAGGAAATAAAAGAATTGTTGTTAGGACAAATCTTTTGACAAAAGATTATGTTGAAAATAATATTAAAAAACAATTGAATTATAGAAGATTTTATTATAATCTTACAGGTAAAAAAGCTTTGTTAAGTTGGCATAATATGACAGAAGAAGACGTTGAACTTGATGAAATTAATATATTAAATACTAAAAATATGTTCAAGAAATATTGGAAATGACTTTATATTTAAAAGATTGTAAAAATCCAGCAAAACCAATATGTGTTGATTTTTCAATATATAATAAAATTAATAAAACTTTAATAAAAGCCTGTGGTGATAAAAATAAAACAATACTAGATTGTACAGCAGGCCTTTGTAGAGATAGTTTTATTCTTGCTTGTAAAAATTACAATATTACAGCTATTGAAAAAAATAAAATAATTTTTGCTTTGCTACAAGATGGTTATAATAATGCCTTAAATGATAATAACTTAAATAAAATTATACAAAATATAAAATTAATAAATATTGATAGTATTGATTTTTTAGAAAATTGTGAAGAAAGTTTTGATTGTATTTATCTTGATCCCATGTTTGAAGAAAGTAAAAAATCAAGATTAGTAAAAAAAGAAATGCAGATTTTCCATAATCTAGCAAGTAATAGTGATAATGAAAAATTATTCAATCTTGCTATTACAAAAACAAAAAATCGTGTTGTTGTAAAAAGGGCTTTACATGGCGAGTATTTAATTAATTCAATAAAACCTGATTTTTCTTTAAAAGAAAAAACAATTAGATTTGATGTTTATATTAAAAATAATTAAAAAATATCTTTAAAAATAAAAATTAATAAACTATATTTTGTTATAGTTATT